>NZ_JAKMTE010000002.1:0-194243 GCF_025773025.1 Campylobacter sp. CNRCH_2013_0855
CTAATTCTCCAAAGTAAAAAGGATTATTAGGAAGTTCACTTGAGCCTGTAAGGAGGGTAGAGTTTAGGAAGATTTTTGTATCTAAACTTTTAAAATCTATTTGATATTTTTCTTCTATGTCCTTTATATCCAAAACACTTCTATCTTTTGCAAAAATATCACAATGATTATCATAAATATGGATTAAATTTGACATAGAGATGAAAGAAGTATTGTTAGAATTATCTTGCAAATCTTGTAAATTTACTTTATCTAAGAATATGATTTTTATATTATTTGTCTTTAATACTATGGTATTGGTATTTTTATCATAAAATTGCTCTATGTTAAATACTTCGTTTAAAATTAAATTAACATCATTTTCCTTAGTATTAAAGCTTTGGTTATTTAGATTATCTTGTAAGGAAATTTCTTTATCTAAATAGGCTTGGATATCTTTTATTTTTTCATTTCTTTTTTCTTTTAAAGTATTGATAGATTTATAAAGCCTTTTTCTAGCATCAAGATAGGTATTATTAAGGTTTTCTTTATCTAGGATGAAGATCTTTGTGAAAGTAGAATTATAGCCTAGATTGTTTATAGCGGTAGCTTGGGTGAAAAGATCTTCTTGATTATAATTTATAGCTATGGAATTTTCACATTGATATAAGGCTTTTAAATATGCTATGGATGAATTTTTATCTATTGTGTCTATTTCATCATTGTTTATAAAAGCAAGCCTTGTTATAAATAATTCTCTATCCATTTTTTTCTAAATATTTAAGATAAATAAATATTATATCAAATATATTAAATTTTTGATAGTCTTTAAAGATTTTCATATACCACATACACACTCGCCATTAATAAAAAGATATTGCACACAAACCCTATAAGCCAACTTAATTTTTTGCGTTTTTCTTTTATGCTATAACATTTAAATAAATAAGCTTGTAATAAACAAGGAAGTATAATAAATGTGATTACTAAAAAAAACATAGCCATACAAGTCAAAAATCCAAAATAATTATGTGCTTTATATTCTTGTGGTGATAATTCTTCAACTTCTGGAGGACCAAGCAATACAAGCGATCTAGAAGTTTCAAGATCATAAGTAAGATAAAATATGATAACAATAGCCATAAAAAAGATAATAAAAGATATCAAAAAATAAGATTTTACAAATTCTTTTATATTAATCTTAATCCAATAATTTATAATAGAAAAGGCAATAAACACAACTAAAGCTGTAAGATAAAATTTTATGATAATAACAATGGATAGCAACGAACCTACAAAAATAGAAAACGTAATACTATCTCCCATTTAAACTCCTGTATTATAAAGCACAATATAAGCTTTATCTTTAAAATCAAGTTTAGCAATAAAATCTTTACTATAAAGTTTAAAATCCAAACCATAAGGAGTGAATTCTTGATAGTCTTTAAAGATTTTCATATACCACATACACACTCGCCATTAATAAAAAGATATTACACACAAACCCTATAAGCCAACTTAATTTTTTACGTTTTTCTTTTATGCTATAACATTTAAATAAATAAGCTTGTAATAAACTAGGAAATATGATAAATGTGATTACTAAAAAAAACATAGTTGCAAAGGTTAAAAATTTAAAATAATTACGCACTCTATATTCTTGCGGTGATAATTTTTCAACTTCTGGAGGATCAAGCAATACAAGCGATTTATAAAATTCAAGATCATAGCTAAGATAAAATATGATAACAATAGCCATAAAAAAGATAATGAAAGATATTAAAAAATAAGATTTTACAAATTCTTTTATATTAATCTTAATCCAATAATTTAAAACAGAAAAGACAATAAGAACACTTAAAGTCGTAAGATAAAATTTTATATTAGTAAAAGCAAGAATAAATCCAAATAAACCCCAAAAAATAGAAAGTGTAATATCTCCTCCCATTTAAACTCCTGTATTATAAAGCACAATATAAGCTTTATCTTTAAAATCAAGTTTAGCAATAAAATCCTTACTATAAAGTCTAAAATCCAAACCATAAGGAGTGAATTTTTGATAGTCTTTAAAGATGTTAATACATCACATACACACCCGCCATTAATATAGGATTACACACAAACCCTATAAACCAACTTAATTTTTTGCGTTTTTCTTTTATGCTATAACATTTAAATAAATAAGCTTGTAATAAACAAGGAAGTATAAAAAATGTGATTACTAAAAAAATAAAAGTTATACCACCTAAAAAATCAAAATAATTATGTGCTTTATATTCTTGTGGTGATAATTCTTCAACTTCTGGAGGACCAAGCAATACAAGCGATCTAGAAGTTTCAAGATCATAAGTAAGATAAAATACGATAACAATAGCCATAAAAAAGATAATAAAAGATATCAAAAAATAAGATTTTACAAATTCTTTTATATTAATCTTAATCCAATAATTTAAAATAGAAAAGACAATAAGAACGCTTAGAGCTATAAGATAAAATTCTATAACACTGCAAGCAAGAATAAATCCTATCAAACCCCAAAAAATAGAAAGTATAATATCTTCTCCCATTTAAACTCCTATATTATAAAGCACATTATAAGCTTTATCTTTAAAATCAAGTTTAGTGATAAAATCTTTACTATAAAGTTTAAAGTCCAAACCATAAGGAGTAAATTTTTGATAGTCTTTAAAAATTTTCATATATCACATAAACACTTGAGATCAATATAGGAACATTACACACAAATCCTATAAACCAACTTAATTTTTTGCTTTTTTCTTTTATGCTATAACATTT
This sequence comes from Campylobacter sp. CNRCH_2013_0855, assembly GCF_025773025.1. NCBI lineage: Bacteria > Pseudomonadati > Campylobacterota > Epsilonproteobacteria > Campylobacterales > Campylobacteraceae > Campylobacter > Campylobacter sp. CNRCH_2013_0855. Next base: position 2,776 of record NZ_JAKMTE010000002.1, read on the forward strand.
AAATAAATAAGCTTGTAATAAACAAGGAAGTATAAAAAAAGTGATCGCTAAAAAGATAATGGTGATACCACTTAAAAATCCAAAATAATTATACGCTTTATACTCTTGTAGTGATAATTTTTCAACTTCTGGAGGACCAAGCAATACAAGCGATCTAGAAGTTTCAAGATCATAAGTAAGATAAAATATGATAACAATAGCCATAAAAAAGATAATAAAAGATATCAAAAAATAAGATTTTACAAATTCTTTTATATTAATCTTAATCCAATAATTTAAAATAGAAAAGACAATAAGAATACTTAAAGTTATAAGATAAATTCTTACAGTAGTAAAACTAGCAATAAACAAAATCAAACCCCAGCCAATAGAAAGTGCAATACTATCTCCCATTTAAACTCCTGTATTATAAAGCACATTATAAGCTTTATCTTTAAAATCAAGTTTAGTGATAAAATCTTTACTATAAAGTTTAAAATCCAAACCATAAGGAGTGAATTTTTGATAGTCTTTAAATAAATATATACATCAAATACACACTTGCAATTAATATAATAATATTACACACAAATCCCATAAACCAACTTAATTTTTTGCGTTTTTCTTTTATGCTATAACATTTAAATAAATAAGCTTGTAATAAACAAGGAAGTATAATAAATGTGATTACTAAAAAAAACATAGCCATACAAGTCAAAAATCCAAAATAATTATACGCTTTATATTCTTGTGGTGACAATTCTTTAGCTTCTAGAGAGCTAAGTAATGCAAGATCCTTAGAAGTTTCAAGATCATAAGTAAGATAAAATACGATAACAATAGCCATAAAAAAGATAGTGAAAGATATTAAAAAATAAGACTTTAAAAATTCTTTTATATTAATTTTAATCCAATAATTTAAAATAGAAAAGACAATAAGAACACTTAAAGTTGTAAGATAAAATTTTATATTAGTAAAAGCAAAAATAAATCCTATCAAACCTAAAAAAGTAGAAAGTATAATATCTTCTCCCATTTAAACTCCTATATTATAAAGCACATTATAAGCTTTATCTTTAAAATCAAGTTTAGTGATAAAATCTTTACTATAAAGTTTAAAATCCAAACCATAAGGAGTGAATTTTTGATAGTCTTTAAATAAATATATACATCAAATACACACTTGCAATTAATATAATAATATTACACACAAATCCCATAAACCAACTTAATTTTTTGCGTTTTTCTTTTATGCTATAACATTTAAATAAATAAGCTTGTAATAAACAAGGAAGTATAAAAAATGTGATTGTAAAAAAAATAAAATTTATAAAGATTAAAAATTTAAAACACTTATATACTATATATTCTTGCGGTGATAATTCTTCAACTTCTGGAGGACCAAGCATTACATATCCTCTAGAAGTTTCAAGATCATAAGTAAGATAAAATACGATAACAATAGCCATAAAAAAGATAGTGAAAGATATTAAAAAATAAGACTTTACAAATTCTTTTATATTAATTCTCATCCAATAATTTATAATAGAAAAGGCAATAAGAACGCTTAAGGCTGTAATATAAAGTATTGCATCAATAGTAACAAGTCTAAAAATAAATCCTACCAAACCCCAAAAAATAGAAAGTGTAATATCTTCTCCCATTTAAACTCCTGTATTATAAAGCACATTATAAGCTTTATCTTTAAAATCAAGTTTAGTGATAAAATCTTTACTATAAAGTTTAAAATCCAAACCATAAGGAGTAAATTTTTGATAATCTTGATAATCTTGATTGTAAAGATAGTATTGTTTAGTTTTTGGGGATTGTAGGACATCAGCAAAGGTTATTTGTGGTATAAAAAATAAATATTTCTTTGGTTTATAAGTTTGCATCTGTCTTGTAGAACCCCAAATACTAAAAATCTTTTCATTAAAATCCCAAGCCCCAACAGGTTGTCCTAGCTTGATAAAATTTCCATCATCATCAAATTCATGTCCTTGATCTAAAAAATCAAAGCTATCATAAACATAAACAAGCATTTCATCAACGCGGTATGATACCTTTTCTCTATTTCCTCGAATTTCTTTTTTAATGCTTAATTTCGAAGGAACAAAATTAAAAGAAAATTTACCACTACAAGCATAAAGAGATAGATCTTGCATGAGTTCATCATAAGTTTGCTCTAAAGTCTCATATGTATTATAAGTAAGTCCAAATGGCGATGTCGCAAAAATAAATTTATCAAGTCTAGCATAAGAAAAATCTACCTTAAATTTCTCTGCAATATTTATACCTAAATTTTGCCAAATTTGTCTGAAAAACTCATCATCACCCATACCTATATATTGACAATTTAAAGTATCAAGCTCATAGGGCTTACAGTCTAAAATGCGTTTATAATCTTTTGAAATTTCATCATTTTCTTTAATGATGATATAAGATTCTTCATTTTTATCGCTTCGATTTTCTTTTATATCGATAGCAAAATCAAATTTATATTCTCCTTGAGGTAATTTTTTTAATGTCAAAATATTATGAGTTTTTTGTAAGATTATTTCTATTTGCTTTGTAAAATTTTGAGTGTATATGTCTTCTTTTGTATGAAATTTTTTACTTAGTCTTTTTATTATAGGAAAATGAGAATAAAACTTATCCCAATCTAGCGTAGTGTAAAATTTAATAGAACGCTTTTCTTCTCTTACTTCATTTGTTTTATTATCTACATGGCGTGAAAAACGCTCTGAATTTTGCCTTAGTTTTTTCATCTTTTGAGTTTGTGTGTTGTTTGGATAAGGAGTGTAGTGTAAAATAAGGGGTTCTATACCTTTACTTTGTAAGAAAATTTGTATTTCTTTTAGTCTTTGTTCTGCTTGGGGATTATTAGGTTTATTTTGTTTTATAGAAAGATGATAATTTTGTATTGTATCTATCTTAGGGCTATTTTGCCACAATACTTGAAGCTGATAACTAACAGCCCAACCTAGTGTTGCTATTTCATTATTGCTTTTTTGATAGTATTTAAATTCATTATAACAACACTCTAATTCTGTAGGTAAAACTGTTTCATCATATTGTAAAGTGCTAAAATTTATATCATCAACATAAGTTTGGTTTTTTAAAAATTTATTCATTAATACAACCTGTTAAAATAAGATTTTATCAAAAAAGTTTTTCATTTTTTATTTTATTTATTGCCTTATTATTTTAAAACTTTATTAATAATAATTTTTATTTAATCAGTAAATTAATTTAATACACTCTAGTATATTTATAAAGTTTCATATATTTGGTTTGTTTTTCATGCATTATCAACCTCTTTCTTTTATTTTTTCTTATATTCATCAATGCCATCACAACCTAATGTTCTTCCATATTTAGTAAATATACCTGTATCTAGCCAACCATATGTATAATAACTTTTATATAAAATATTTGTTGCAGTTTCATAATATTGATATTCTACTTTTTGTATCCTTAACCCTATATTGCTCTCAACAAATTTTACTCTTACAACATTGTTTTTACCTTTAACTCTATCATAAATCTCTTGATTATAAATCACTTCTCTATTTTTTAAGTTCCCACACAAACTCTCAAATTCTTTAAAACTACTTTGCCATTCAAGAGGCACAAAAGAGCATCCAAACCAAAGAAGCATAAATAATGGATAAGGTAAAAATAAATAAAACTTTTTAATTTTTTATCAATATTAAAAAGTTTAAAAACAAGATAAAAAACAAGCTTTAAAAATAAATACACCCATATAGTAGAAAGTATAAATAAGCTAGTCCATCCAAAGAAAAGGAAAGGAAAAAAAGTTAAAAGAGTTAAATAAGTGATATTATAAAAAGTTAAGATAACAAGAAAAAGATAAAACAAAGATTGTTTTATCTTTCTAAAGAATTGTTTTTTAAATTATTTGATTTTTTTATTGTTAAAATAAAGATGAAGTTTCATGTGTTATTAATCCTATTGTGATTTTACATCTTTGCTTTATTCTAAGTTTAATATTACATCTATTTGATCTAACTTATTAAGGTTTTTATTTGACAAATTTTGAAAAGGTATAAAAAACATCCATATTTATAAATTATTACAAAATATTTCACAAAAATCATTATTTTACAAAACTATAATTAAATATATAATTTACAAAAAAACCAACAATAAAAACAAGTATTAAACTCATTTTATAACTTGTATACATCCAAAATTACTATTTTTTTATAAGACATAATACAATGGAGTTTTATAATTTAAAACTCTATTTTCTTATAGCTTTTATTTTACCAATATAATTATTCTTATAGGTACCATTCTCATTTTGCTTTAGAGACAATTCTTTATATAGTAATCTTTATCTAAATTTGGGTAAATATTTCTAAGTTTTTTAATTCTAAAGTAATTTTTAAATCATGATGTTTATAAAAAATATAATTTTTTTACTCTACTGATTTATGTTTCATTTCAAAATATAACCATATCCTCTTAATTTAGGAAATCCTTCTATATCTCTAAATAGAATTTATTTACACAAATACTCCTTAGTTAGTTTTATCAATCAATATTCCTTGGTTAAATAAGAGATAGTAGTTTTTATTAGTCAAGAAAGCACAAAATACACTTGAACTTATACGCCATTAAAATTATCACTTTTGTATTTTTTTACTTAATTAACTTGCATTTTTTGCAAATTCAAAAATAATACTAAAAAGTATAATAAAAAATTTAAAATTCTTCATTTTACATCTTATGGTTATTCTACAAATTCGCCCTTAGTATTGATAAATTTTATTTCTTGATTTATCAACACTTTAGCTATATTGTTTTCAAAATTCCAAATTTTGTCAAATTGTGGTTCGATAATTTCACCTTTTTCGCTAATAAATCCATATTTATCATTAAATCTAATTTTTACAAAACCATTATTAAATTTTTCATCAATATAATCAAATTTTGGCTCTAAAATAGTACGCAAATTATTATCTAAAAGTCCTATTTTATTATCGAGAACTATTTTATAATAGTTTTTACCAAACTCTTTAAATTCTTCAAATTTAGGTAAAATAAGCCAATTTAAATCCTTATCATAATACCTATTTTGTTGTTTATAGAGGCAATAATAAAATTCTTATATTCTTGTATAAAATCAAAAGATAAATTGGAAGCAACTTTGTTATCTTTCATATTAAAATTTGATATTTACCCTCTTTTTCAACGAGCCAGTATTTATCTGCTAATGTCAAAATATTATTAAAATAATTTTCATAAGCAAAATTGATTTCAAATAAAACATTAGCTTTTTCATCCAAAAAAACCATATCGAGTGCCTTGTTTAAATTTAAAAGGATAATCATCGGTATTTATATAATCAAATTTTGGTTCTAAAATAGTTTTACCTTTTTCATTAATAATACCTATTTTATCTTTTATGCTAATTTTATAAAGCTTGTTAGAAAATTTATAAATTGCATCATATTGTGGCTTGATAATAAGTTTACCTTGCATATCCATAATGCCATAATATAAGCCATTGGAGATGATGAATCCTATATCTTTATTAAAATTTTATGAAATAGTTTTGAGGCTTAATAATCCATTTTCTATAATTATCCATAATTCCAAATTTACATTTTTTTCCACTACAAAAAACTTTTGTCCTTTATCTGTAGATACATCTTTATTCGCCTCTTTTATTTTTCCAAGTTTAGAATCAGAAGTCGCAAGTGGTTCGATATAAAAAATACTATCAAAATCAAAAGGTAAAACTAAATCACCCTTTGTATTAATAAGTCCAAATTTTTTATTTTTATCAAGTTTGACTTGCGCAAAACCATACTTAAAAGGAGTGACTGTCTCAAATTTAGCCGGGATAACAAACTCTCCTTTTTTATTAATATAACCTACTTTATTTTTATCACTAGCAAAACCAAGATTATTTGAAAAACAAGGTGATATATAATCAAATTTTATAGGTACGATAAGTTGTGCATTTTCATTGATAACTCCATATTTTCCATTTAAGCTGATTCTTTGAGTATTATTATCACAACCATCGATTTTGTCAAATTTTGGATCTAAAATAAAACGATGATTTTTTATATCAAATATGCCTTGTTTGCCTTGTAAAAATACTTGCAAAAGATTGTCGTTAAAATTATATATATCATCAAATTTCGGTTTTAATATAAACTGTTTGCTTTTTATATCAAACAATCCTTGTTTTTCTCCAATTGTTACCTGTAAAATATCATTTTTTTTATAAGATACCGTGTCAAATTTAGGTTCTATAATTATTTGCGTTTCTTTATCAACTAAGCCTATTTTTGAATCTTTTTCCACCATAAATATCTTTTGATTATAACTTTTTTGTATACTATCAAATTGTGGCTCTAAAATCTTACCACTAAAACTTACAATGCCATATTTTTCATTTTTACTAATAAGAATGATATTTTCAAGTTGTTCTATTTTATCAAATTCGGGTTCTATAAAAAAATCCCCCTTTTGTATTAATAAGTCCAAATTTGCCATTTAATCTCACCTCGGCAAATCCATTTGTAAAATCGGATACAAAATTAAATTTAGGCTCTACAAATATTTTGCCTTTTTCATCAACAAAACCCCATTTATCTTTTAGATTAACAGCAGCATGACCATCAAAAAAAACGAACTACAAAATCAAATTTAGGTTCAACTACCATTTTGCCATTTTCATCAATAAAACCACTTTTACCATCAATAACAATCCATTTAAGTTTTTCTTTGTTTGTTGAAATTACATAATCTGCTTTTACACTATGCCACTTATCGCAAAGTGTAAATTTGGGCTCTAAAATCGTTTTTCCATCTAAAGCAATCAAACCGAATTTTTCATCTTTTTTAACCAAGAAAACACTATCACTAAAATAGCTTATATCATCAAATTGTGGTTTTATAATAAAATTTCCATCTTTATTAATAAGACCATATTTTCCATCTTATACAACCCTTGCGACTCCATTTTTAAAATCTAGAGCTAAATCAAATTGTGGCTCAATTTTAATTACGCCATTTTGATCTTTAAAACCAAAATGACTGTTATCAATAAATACTTTCCATCCATCCTCTTCATAAAAAATAGGAGTTTTAGCACTATAATTTTTATTTAAAACATAGATTCCACACGCATTTAAAAATGATAAAAAAGAGCAGCTAGAATTTGATTTTTTTCATTTTATTCCTTCGTAGGCAACACTAATTAAGAAAAGCAAAATTCCAATGATTAAATTAATACTAAAGTATAGGATAAAATTTCTAGTTTCTGGTGTGCGCTCTCCATATTTATTAGTAAATTCATTTGATTTGAAACAATATAAAATCACAAACACGATTATAGGAATAATCAAAATGTATAAAAGCTGCCACCATCCACTAAATCCTATATCATGCAATCTTCTTGCACCTATGGCAAACATAGGCAACAAACTTGCGAGCGAAAAAATATGATCAATGATTGGCAACCACCAAAAAAACGCCAAAGCCACACAAAGACTAACGAGGGTTTGCATGAGCATCGCAGCCCAATAATCACCCCTATTAGTTCGCGTCTTAAAGTCAGTAGCTTGTTTCCAAAAATTCAAATAAAGTTCAAACATTTTAAAATCCTTTTATAAATTTAATAAATAATTCAAAACAAACTGAACAAATTCATCACTATCATTAGGACATACAATTAAATCATAATTTTACCAAAAATATTTAATTCTATGTTTAACTTAAAAATCATTCTATACAAAAAATATAGGATAAATCAAAGCTTTATTATTTAAATTTGCTAAAATATCATTTGTATTTGACTCAAGTCAACCTTTACATTTTTGAGCTATCACATCCATAGCTTCTTGTGAGAGAACAAAATTTGTGTGATAAAGCAAGCAACTACCCATATCAAGTACTTTTAGCACAAGTTTTTTGTTATTAGCATCTTTTGGATTATGTCTTGTATTAGCTAGATCATAAATTTCATACACCATATCTTTACTAAGCTTGTTAATATCAAGTTCTATGATATTTTCTTCAAATTTCATAGGATCTTGGGTAAATTCTTCTTTGTTTTCTTTTTTTACAAAGCTTTTTTTCTTACTAAAAGATTTTAGCTCATTTTCCCTTGCTTCTTCTAGGGTATAAATTTCATTTAAACTAAAACTTAAGTCATTGTCGTTGTTTTTATATCTTAGCAAAAAGGCAAAGGCTTCATCCTTGCTTTCTTTAAAAAGCGCTTCAACTTTCTCTACTTGAGCTTCAAAGATAATCATATCAAAAGTAGAATAAAAGTCTAAAACCACAGCCTTAGCATATCTTTTACCACTTTTACTCATCATCGATTTAAAATCTTCAATCTTTCCTACAACCAAAAGCTCACCCTCTCCTTTGAGTGTTTCAAAGTCCATGCTTTTAAAATACTCTATACCTTCTATTTGACTTGCAAATTTATCTAAAGGATGACCTGATACATAAATTCCTAAGATTTCTTTTTCATAGCCTAGTTTTTCCATTAGTTCAAATTCTATTTTACTATCATGAAGTCCTACTTTGATATCTGCAGCTATTTCTTCTTCTCCAAAAAGCGAAGCAGTAGAGTTTCTTTTAACTTCAGCGATTTTTCTACTTGTTTCTGAAATAAGCTCAAGATTATCCACCAAGCATTTTCTAGTATAGCCAAACTCATCAAAAGCACCTGATTTAGCTAAATTTTCTATAGTTTTTTTATTAATCTTAGTTGGATCAATCGAGCTTATAAAATCATCAAAATCACTAAAACCTTCTTCCTTACGAATTGCCATGATATTTTCTATCGCAGGAATTCCCACGCTTTTAATCGCTCCAAGCCCATAAATAATAGCTTCAGAACCATCTTCAAGCTTAGTTGCACTAAATTCTCTTTGGGCTTTATTGATATTTGGCGGCAAAAGCTTAATATTCATTCTTTTCATCTCTTCAATGTATTTTGCAACCTTGTCTACATTACTTTCTTCACTTGTTAAAAGTGCAGCCATAAACTCACTAGGATAATAAGTCTTTAAATACGCTGTTTGAAAGGTTATAAGCGCATAGGCAGCCGAGTGAGATTTATTAAAACCATACTCGGCAAATTTCAAAATAAGTTCAAACAAATCATCAGCCTTTTTCTCATCATAACCTTGCTTTTTAGCTCCTTCTAAATACTCTGCTTTAAGATTATCCAAAATTTCTCTTTTTTTCTTACCCATAGCACGGCGCACATTATCAGCACCACCCAAAGAAAAACCACCGATTTTTTGCACTATTTGCATAACCTGCTCTTGATAAACTATAACCCCATAAGTGTTTTCAAGTATAGGTTTTAAATCTTCAAATGCATAAGTAGCAGCCTTTCTACCATGCTTAATATCGATAAAATCATCCACCATCCCACTATCAAGTGGTCCTGGTCTATATAAAGCTAAAACCGCGATTAAATCTTCAAATCTTTCAGGCTTTAACCTAGCATTCAAACTTTGCATACCACCTGATTCTATTTGGAAAATTCCTAAAGTATTACCACTTTGTATGGTTTTATAAACCCTAGGATCGTTCATATCAATCTTTTCCCAAATTACATCTTTACCATAGCGTTTTTTAACCAGCTTAATCGCATTATCAATTACTGTAAGAGTTTTTAAACCCAAAAAGTCAAATTTGATTAAATCCACATCTTCAAGATATTCTTTAGAATACTGCGTTACCAAATGACGCTCATCATTTTTGCTTTGTCTAAAAAGTGGAGCTTTATTCCACAAAGCTTCATTAGATATCACAACTCCGGCTGCGTGCATACCTGCATTTCTATTTAAACCCTCTAATGCCTTGGCAAAGTCCCAAACTTGACGTCCTTTTGGATGAGAATTTACAAATTCAGCGATTTTTGGTTCTTGCTCATAAGCTTTTTCTAAAGTGATTTTTAGCTCTTCAGGAACTAATTTCGCCAAAGCATCTGCATCAGGTATGCTCATATCACAAACCCTAGCTACATCACGGATTACTCCCTTTGCTAAAAGCTTACCAAAGGTAATAACTTGCGCAACCTTTTCAGCTCCGTATTTATCAATAACATAATCAATCACTTCCCCTCTTCTATCTTGACAAAAATCCACGTCAATATCGGGCATTGATACACGCTCAGGATTTAAAAATCTCTCAAAAAGAAGATTATAAGGTATAGGATCTAAATCTGTAATTTTCAAACAATACGAAACCAAACTCCCCGCAGCACTCCCACGCCCTGGGCCAACTGGTATATCTTTTTCCTTGGCTGCGGCGATAAAATCATGAACGATTAGCATATAACCTGAAAATTTCATATTTTTAATAATACTAATTTCCAAATCAAGCCTATCTTTATACTCTTGATGTTTGCTCTCATCGATAAATTGAAGTCTTTCTTCCAAACCCTTTTTACAAAGATACTCAAAAACTATATCATCATTATCAAAGCTAAATTCTTGATCTTCTTGACTTAAACTTAAGCCATATTTTTTTGCGTATTCACGGGTAAATTTAAAATTTGGTGGGGTAGGATCGCCTAGTTTTAATTCTAGATTGCATTTATTAGCTATTTCTTGAGTGTTTTCAATGGCTTCAGGAATATCAGCAAAAAGTTCACTCATTTGCTCTGGTGTTTTTACATAAAACTCATGCACTTCATGTCTTAAACGCCCTGGATCATCAAGCTTAACACCCATAGCTATACACATAAACACTTCATGCGCAGCTGCTCTTTCTTTAAAAGTATAATGCGTATCATTAGTAGCTATGATTTTTATATCAAGTTCTTTAGAAAGCTTTATAATAGACTCATCAATAAATTTTTGATCATCAATTCCATGACGCATAATCTCAAGGTAAAAATCATCTCCAAAAACTTTTTTATACCATAAAGCTGCTTCTTTTGCTCCTTCATAACCTTTTGCGCCAAATTTTAAATTTCTTTCATTTTTGGTATTTAAATGCCAATTAACCTCACCTTGCAAACACGCAGACGAGCAAATCAAACCCTCGCTATGTACTTCTAATAGCTTTTTATTAATCCTTGGGTAATAATACAAACCATGTATATAGCTTTGCGAGCTTAAATACATCAAATTTTTATAGCCAATTTCGTTTTTAGCAAATAAACAAATATGAAAGCGTTGTCTTGAGCTTTTATCACTTAAATCATCGTGATTATGCAAATATGCTTCAAGCCCTATGATAGGTTTAATCCCCTCAGCTCTCATTGTTTTATAAAAATCAATAGCCCCAAACATATTTCCATGATCAGTCATAGCAACACTTGTTGCACCTTGAGCTTTTAGCGTTTTAGCAAGTTCTTTGAGTTTATTTGCTCCATCAAGTAAAGAATATTCTGTGTGTAAATGTAAATGTGTAAATTGGCTCATATTTTCCCTTGTATTTTTTTATTATTATAAAAAAAAACCTTAAATTTAAAACTTACAAGCATAAAAAATGTATAATAGCTTACTTTCAAAAAAGGAGTAAAAAATGGAAGTAAAAATTTATTATTGTAATCTTTGAAATTACAAACCACAAGCTGCAAGGGTTGCAGAAGAAATACAAAATGAATTCAAAGATGTGCAAATTTCTACCATAGAAAAAGGTGGTGGTCATTTTATAGTAGAAGTAGATGGTAAAATCATTTACTCTAAAAAAGACTTGTTTAACTGCGAAGTAGACAGATTTCCTCATGAGGGTGAAATCACCAAGCTTATAAAACAAATGTAAGCTAAACCCTCACTAGCGAGGGTTTATTTTGTTAAAGGAACAAGCATACCTTCATAAAGTTTTTGATAAATTTCTTCTGAGCATAAATGCTTAGCAAGCTCCAAACCAAACAAAATAGCCGTAGCAGGCCCAGCTGCTGTGATGACATTTTCATTTACCACAACTGCTTTATTTACTCTTACACCTTCAATACCCACTTCACAACCAGGATAGCAAGAAAACTCCCCATTTATCACCCCTGCTTTAGCTAACACCATAGGTGAAGCACAAATAGCTGCTACGATTTTTTTCTTAGCATGTAAATCTTGTATAATTTTTATGATAATTGAATTGTTTTTTAGATTCATCATACCTTCAAAGCCACCTGCCAAAGCGATTGCGTCTAAATTTTCTTGATCAACACTAGATAAACTCACATCAGCCCTTATGCAAATTCCATTAGCTCCTTGTACTAAAAGCTCATCATCAAGCGAAGCAATAATTACTTCTAAATTTCCACTAGCTTCTCCTGCTCTTTTTAAAACATCAGCTATACCTATAAATTCAGCTTCTTCAAAACCTTTTGCCAAAGGCACTAAAACTTTTTTCATTTTTTTCTCCTTTTAGTCAATAAATCTTTTATTTAATTCATGAAAATACTCTATGCGTCTATCGCGTAAAAACGGCCACCATCTACGCACATTTTCACATCTTTGCATGTCAATTTCGACGATTTTACAAAGCTCTTGTTTATCATCAGCTCTAAAAAGCTCTTCACCTTGAGCCCCAAAGACAAAAGAATTCCCCCAAAATCTTATGCCATCTTCCACACCGCTTTCATCTTTTTCAAAACCCACTCTATTAATAGCTACTATAGGTAAGCCATTAGCTATAGCATGGCCTCTTTGCACACCTATCCAAGCTTCAAGCTGTCTTTGTTTTTCTTCTTTTTCATCCTTATCAAACCAACCTATAGCAGTAGGATAAATCAAAATTTGAGCTCCTTTTAAGGCCATTAACCTAGCAGCTTCAGGGTACCATTGATCCCAACATATTAAAACCCCAAGTTTTCCAACGCTTGTTTGTATAGGTTCAAAACCTAAATCACCTGGAGTAAAATAAAATTTTTCATAAAAACAAGGATCATCAGGAATGTGCATTTTACGGTATTTACCTGCTATGGAACCATCTTTTTCAAATACCACACTAGTATTATGATAAAGCCCTGCGCTTCTTTTTTCAAATAAAGAAGTTACCAAAACAACTTTATTTTCCCTAGCTACATTAGACCAAAACTTAACATCTTCTTCATAATCATTTGCCAAATCAAAAAAGTTTGTATTTTCACTTTGGCAAAAATACTGCGTTTGATGAAGTTCTTGCAAGCATACAAGCTCAGCCTTTTCTTTTGCTGCTTGTTTGATAAGTTCGCATGTTTTTTCTATAGTTTTTTCTTTATTTTGTTTAAATTCTTGCTGTATGAGTGCTAATTTCATTTTTACTCCTTTCTTCTTCTGAATCATCATAAGGGTCTAAGTGTATATGGATATTCCAAAAATCATCTTTAAAATGTTCTCTTATGCTATCTTCAATCTCATCACCGATTTTATGAGCTTTTAAAAGTGATATTGTAGGTTCAAAAACTAAATGCACACTAACATAAAGTATATCAGGGCTTTTTCTAGTTTTTAAATGATGAAAGCTTTTGACTTCTTTATTTGCACTTATAATTTGCTTAATCACTTCAACTTGTTCTTTATCAATTGCCACATCTAACAAAATTTTAGAACTTTCTTTTATAATTTTAAAAGCTGAAAAAATCGTATATAAACTTATAGCTATACCAAACAAACCATCAATAAAATGATAATTTGTAAAAGCTATAATCACAAGTGCTAAAAGCGTTAGAGCATTAGTTAAAAAGTCTATTTTATAGTGTAAGCTATCAGCTTTTATAATCAAGCTTTTTGTTTTTTTGGCAACATAATTTAAAAAAACTACCAAACACAAAGTCACAGCCATAGCAAAAGCCATGACATAAATTCCAAGATCAAGTTTTTCTACACTTTCTTGATTGTGAATTTTTAAAACACTCTCATAAAAAATATAAACCCCAATCCCGCTAATCACAAGACCTTCAAAAAGCCCCATTAAGGCTTCAATTTTACTAAGGCCAAAATTATATTCTTTACTAGATCCTTGAGAGCTTTTTTTCAAAGCTAAAAAATTTAAACCCGAAATCACACAATCAAGTAAAGAATCAATCGCACTAGAAAGCACCGCAACAGAACCTGAAGCTAAACCTACTATAAATTTAACAATAGCTAAAAAAACAGCACACACACTTGCGATGATGGTTGCGCTTTTTTGCAAATTCATCTTTGACCTTCATAGCGGTTTTGACAAGAACAATGCAAAGAACCATTTTGTCTTAAAAACACTCTTGCATCAACCCCTACTACTTTTCTATCTTTGCATGTTTTTTGTAAATTTTCTAATACCAAAGCATCGTTTTCATCATTATAAGTTGGCACTATCAAGCCACCATTAACAAAAACAAAATTTGCATAAGTAGCACCAAGTCTTTTACCTTCAAAATACAAAGGCTTAGGTAAAGGAAGTTCTAATAAATCAAATCCTGTTTTTTTCAGCTCCTCCTCCATAGCCTTTAAAGGTGCATAATGCTCATCATTTTCATCTTTACATATACAATAAGCAATGGTGTTTTCATTGATAAATCTTGCTAGAGTATCTATGTGATGGTCAGTATCATCGCCTTTTATATAACCATGATTTAACCATATAATTTGTTTTAAGCCAAAAATTTCTTTTAACTTAGCTTCAATTTGTTCTTTATTTAAATGTGAATTTCTATTTTCATTTAACAAACAAGCACTCGTTGTAAGCATTACTCCTTGCCCATTAAAATCAATACTCCCACCTTCTAAAATAAAATCAATTTTTTCTAATTTTCCAGATAATTTTTGTGCAAAAAGTTTTGAATTTACCGCATTATCTAAAGTGCTTTGAAATTTATCTCCCCAAGCATTAAAAGTAAAATCAAGCCCTATAATTTTTTCATCTTCACACACATCAATTGCACCAAAATCTCTAATCCAAGTATCATTAGTATCGCACTTAAAAAAATCAACGTTTTTTATATGCTTAAATCTTTGAAAGTCTTTTTCACTTGGTGCTATAAGTAAAACTTTTTGAAAATTTGCCACAGCTTTAACAAATTCTTCATAGCTTTGCAAAATCTCTTCTAAATAAGGCTTCCAATCGCTATTTTCATGAGGCAAGGAAAATAAAAGTAGCTCTTGTTTTTGCCATTCTGCTATGCTTTTTCTCATTTTGATACCCTTTTTGATAATTAAAAAAAGTATTTTAACATTTTTAATGATAGTTTTTTACTCTTTTTTTAAAACCCAAGCAAAATACCATATCGCAAAAGATAAAAGCAAAATCATAAAAAGCTTTTTATCATACACTCCAAATCCTATATAAAGCACAGAATACATAAAACCAAAACTTCCTGCATAAATGCAAATTCTACTCATTAAACCATTTTCCACCGCTCTAAAACATGGGCATTTGTGAAAAAATTTCTTTTTTGCTTCTTTGGGTTTAAAAAAACTCAAAACCGCACTTAAAATCAGCAAAAAACTTAAAAAATATAAAACCTTATCCATTAGTGAAAATACCTTAACCAAGCAGGAATTGCACTTTGCTCTTCTTTTAAAGTGCTTTCTTCTCCATGCCCTGGAAGCAATCTAAAATCTTTTTCATAAGCTAAAACTTTTAATAAACTCTCTTTCATCTTGGCTGCATCTGAGTAAGGAAAGTCCCATCTACCAATACTACGGTAAAATAAAAAATCTCCACTAAAAAGCACATCTTCACCCACAAGTTCTATCATACAACACCCTGGAGTATGCCCTGGGAAATGATGAAATTTAAACTTAAACTCATCTATACTAAATTCATTTTCATTTTCTATCAATACATCAGCACTTGAATGCTCAAAACCATAATTAAAAGGATCTTTTAGCATAAAAGCATCATCTTTATGGATAAAAAGTGGAATTTCATAAGCCATTTTAACTTTAGCATTATCATAAACATGATCATAATGACCATGGGTATTTAAAATAGCTAAAGGTTTGCTTGCGTTTTCTTTGATAAACTTATAAGCATTTTCTCCTGGATCGATGATGATTTGCTTGTTATTATGATCTATAATATAACAATTTGTTTCATACATTCCGCATGGTTGTTTTAAAATACGCATATAAACTTCCTTTTAACTAAATCAAATATAATTTTAAAAAATTAATATTTAAAGATTTTTTATGAATTATACAAAATTACAAGAATTATTGATCAATTTTATAAAAGAACAAGCAAGAGATAAAAATCTCATCTTAGGTTTAAGCGGTGGGATAGATTCAGCTTTAGTAGCTCATCTTTGCAAAAAAGCAGTGGGTGAAAAACTTTTTGTGCTTTTAATGCCTACAAAACATTCTAAAAAAGAAAATTTAGATGATGCGTTAATGCTATGTGATCATTTGCAAATTCATCATAAGATCATTTATATTGATGAAGTACTTTGTGCTTATGAAAAAATTTGTCAAGACTTAAACCATTTACGCTTTGGAAATTTAGCTGCAAGAGTGCGTATGAGCTTGCTTTATGATTATTCAGCTTTACATAATGCTTTAGTGGTAGGCACTTCTAATAAAAGCGAACTTATGCTTGGTTATGGAACTATTTATGGGGATTTAGCTTGTGCTTTTAATCCTTTGGCTACGCTTTATAAAAGTGAAGTTTTTGAGCTTGCTAAATTTATGTGTGTGCATGAAAATTTCATACAAAAAGCCCCTAGTGCTGATCTTTGGCCAAATCAAAGCGATGAAAAAGATCTTGGCTATAAATATGAAGTTTTAGATGAAGTTTTAAAAGCTTTAGAAAATAATCAAAGCTTGGAAAAATTTGATGAAAATTTAAAAAATTTAGTCTTAGAGCGTGTGCAAAATAATGCTTTTAAAAGAAAACTTCCAACAACATTAAAGAATACATATGACTTGGCTTGATCGGTATTTTTTTAAACCTAATTTTTTGCAAAAAACTCTAGCCTTTTTGCTTTTGCCTTTTAGCTTTTTATATATGATCATAGCAATTTTAAATACTAAATTTAAAAAAGAACTTGATTTTAATTTACCCATTATAAGCATAGGTAATCTAACCCTAGGAGGCAATGGAAAAACTCCCATTTGTAAAGCCATAGCAGCTGAGTTTGAAAATTGTTTTATCATCTTAAGAGGCTATAAAAGACAAAGTAAAGGTTTAATCATCGTTAAGCATAAAGATGAAATTTTGTGTGATATTAAAGAAAGTGGCGATGAAGCTATGGAATATGCACTTACAAAGCACATTAGTGGAGTGATAGTAAGCGAAGATAGGGTTAAAGGCATACAAAAAGCTATCGAGCTTGGAGCAAAGATCATACTTTTAGACGATGCTTTTTCTAAATTTCACATTAAAAAGCTTAATATTTTACTGCAAAGTAAAGATGAGCCTTTTTTTGATTTTACCCTACCTAGTGGGGCTTATCGCTTGCCAAAATCTTTTGCTAAAAGGGCTGATTTTATAGCTAAAGAAAATGAAGACTTTGTGCGTTATTCTCATGTAAAAGAAAATCAAAAAGCCATTTTAATAAGCTCCATTGCAAAGCCTTTTAGGTTATATGAACATTTTATCAAAGCTAGAGCTTGTTATTTTTTTGCCGATCATTACACTTTTCAAAAAGAAGAATTAGAAAAACTTTTAAAAAAACACAATTGTGATACCTTAATGCTAACCTTTAAAGACTATGTCAAGGTAAAAGATTTTGGCTTTAAAACAGAATTAATTCATCTTGATATTGTTTTAAAAGATAGCTTTAAACAAGTTTTACAAGATTATATTCATCAATTTAACAAAAAGGAAGAAAATGCTACTACACTCAACCCAAGATAAAAACCATCAAGTAAGCTTTTCAAAAGCCTTACTTAGCCCTAGTGCACCTAATAATGCTTTGTATGCGCCACTTAATCTACCAAAGCTTGATAATAAAGCTTTAAAAAATTTAAGCTACAAAGAATTAGCTTTAAAAATTATCGCTGCATTTGAATTTGATTTAGAGCCTGAAGTTTTTGAAAAAGCTTTGAAAACTTACGAGAGTTTTGATGATAAAACCTGCCCTATTAATTTAAGAAAAATTAATGATAAGCTTTATATTAATGAATTATTCCATGGGCCAACAAGAGCTTTTAAAGATATGGCTTTGCAACCTTTTGGCGTGCTTTTAGAATACTTAAAAAAAGATGATGATTTTTTAATCATGTGCGCTACAAGTGGTGATACAGGACCTGCTACACTAAAAAGCTTTGAAAATAAAAAAGGTATAAAAATAGTTTGTATTTACCCAAATGAAGGCACAAGTAAAACTCAAGCTTTACAAATGACACACTCAAATGCAAGCAATTTAAAATCCATAGCTATTGAAGGTAATTTTGATGATGCGCAAAATGCTCTAAAAACACTTTTAAATGATGAGGATTTTAAAAATACTTTAAAAGAAGAAAAATTAAGTCTAAGTGCTGCAAATTCAGTTAATTTTGGAAGAATACTTTTTCAAATCATCTATCATTATTATGCTAGCTTAAAAATTGATAAAACAATAGACATTATTATTCCAAGTGGAAATTTTGGCGATGCTTTGGGAGCTTATTATGCTAAAAAAATGGGAGCAAATATAGGTAAAATTAAAATTGCTTCCAATTCAAACAATATCTTAAGTGAGTTTTTTAATACAGGCAAATATGATTTAAAAAATAAAAGCTTGCAAAAGACTATTTCTCCTGCTATGGATATACTTATATCATCAAATATAGAACGCTTGCTTTTTGATAAATTTAAAGATGAACGCACCAAAGAGTTAATGCAGGCTTTAAAGAATGAAAAATATTATGAGCTTAGCCAAAAAGAGCTAGAGCTTTTGCAAGAAGACTTTGAAGCTGATTTTTGCAATGATGATGAGTGTATGCAATATATCAAACAATACAGCCACTTAGGACTTTTAGACCCTCACACTTGCACTTGCTTTAAAATGCTTGATTCTAACACTACTACGCTTATCACTTCCACAGCACAATGGAGTAAATTTACCCCAAGTATGTATCAAGCAATTTATAGCAAAGAATGCCAAGATGAACAAGCTTGCATGCAAGAACTTGCAAAAGAATTTAAGCAAGAAATTCATCCAAATATTGCAAGCTTATTTACAAGCACACAAAAGCAAAATCAAGTTTGCAAACTTGAAAATCTAAAACAAACTATTATAGAATGGATAAAACAATGATAATCATACCAGCAAGATTAAAATCAAGTCGTTTTGAAAATAAAATTTTATGTAAAATTGATAATTTACCTATGTTTATTTATACAGCTAAAAAAATGCAAGAAGTTGATGAAGTATGCGTGGCGCTTGATGATGAAGAGGTTTTAAAAATAGCACAAAAACATAATGTAAAAGCAGTTTTAACAAGTAAAAATCACGAAAGTGGCACTGATAGGATCAACGAAGCTTGTCAAATTTTAAAACTAAATGAAAATGAGTTAATCATTAATGTCCAAGCTGATGAGCCTTTTATAGAAACACAAAATATTAAAAATTTTAAGGAATTTAGCCAAAAAGCTTTTGAAGATGAGCTTTGTTTTATGAGTAGTTGTTATAAAGAAATAGATGCAAAAGCTTGCGATGATCCAAATTTGGTTAAAGTAGTTACTGATAGTAATGATTATGCTTTATATTTTTCAAGATCTAAAATTCCTTATGAAAGGGCAAACTATAAACAAAATTTTAAAGCCCACCTTGGAATTTATGCATATAGGGTTAAAAATTTACAAGAATTTTGCACTTTGAAAAACTCAGCTTTAGAAGAATGTGAAAAATTAGAACAATTAAGAGCCTTAGAAAATGGTAAAAAAATCAAAATGTTAAAAATACAAAGCCAAAGCATAGGTATAGATACAAAAGAAGATTATGAAAGGGCTTTAGCTAAATTTGGATCATTTTAAAATTTACCAAGCAAACATTAATGATTTAGAAGATGTATTAATATTAGCAAGTTTATTGTTTAACAAACCCATTGTAAAATTAAAGCATGAATTTGAAAATATATTAAAAGATCAAAAATATGCTGTATTTTTACTTAAAATACAGCAATTGTGTATAGGCTTAGCATATGTTAGTATAAGGTATGATTATGTAGAAGGTAGTTCTAGTATTCCAGTAGGATATCTAGAAGGAATTTACATTAGAGAAAATTTCAGAAAAAAATATTATGCGAAAAAACTACTAACATATTGCGAACAATGGATTTTAAATCAAAAAATTAGTGAATTTGCTAGTGATTGCGAATTACAAAATATTGATAGTTTTAATTTCCATATGCAATGTGGCTTCAAAGAAGTTAATAAAATTATTTGTTTTATAAAAAAACTAAATTAAGGAAAAAAATGAAAAAAATTATTTTACTACTTGCATTGTTTTTTACACTCAATGCAAAAGAATTAATTGTAGGTATGGAATTAGCTTATCCTCCTTTTGAAATGAGCGATACTAAAGGTAATCCAAGTGGTATTAGTGTAGAGTTTCTACAAGCCTTTGCCAAAGAAAAAAACTATGATTTAAAAATCCAAAACATAGCTTGGGATGGACTCATACCTGCTTTAAGAACTCAAAAAATAGATCTCATCATGTCTTCTATGAGTATAAGTGAACAAAGAAAAAAAATAATAGATTTTACCTTGCCTTATGCTAAGGCAAATTTAGCGATATTAAGCGCTAAAAAATCAAATATTAATTCCATAGAAGATTTAAATCAAAAAGAAAAAATCCTTGCTTTAAAAAGAGGTTCAAGTGCACATTTATATGCTCAAAAAAATCTTAAAAACGCAAAAATCTTAGTATTTGATAAAGAAAATGCAGCTATTTTAGAAGTCATTCAAGCTAAAGCTGATGCTTTTATTTATGATCAAATGAGCATTTATAAAGCATGGAAAAAACATCCTGAGCAAACAAAAGCTATTTTTACCCCTTTTGAAAAAACACCTGAGCAATGGGCCATAGCTATAAATAAAAACAATACTAAATTAAAAGAAGAACTCAATGAGTTTATTTTAAAATCTAAAGAAAATGGTTTTTTTGATAAACTAAGTCAAAAATATCTCAAAGATATGCAAGAAGTTTTCAAAGAACAAAAGCTTGAGTTTTTCTTTTAAGAAAAACTCTTTTCAAGCTTTCTTGAAAACATAGAAATAGGCAAAGTTAAAACCAAATAGCAAAGCGCTAAGGGAATATAAATTTCTAAAGTTGAAAAAGTAAAAGCATTGATTTCTTGAGCATTTTGTGTTAATTCTGAAATAGCTATAACACTTAAAAGAGAGCTATCTTTGATCAAATTACTAAGTTGTCCACTTAGTGGCGCTAAGATATTTTTTAAAGCTTGAGGAAAAATTACGCTTTTATAAATTTCAAACTCATTCAAACCCAAAGCCTTAGCACTTTCGTATTGCATTTTATCAACACTTAAAATCCCTGCTCTAAATATTTCACAAATATAAGCACTAGCAAATAAAGCTAAAATCAAAACTCCACAAACATAGCGATTATCAAGCCCCAAATTATCTGCAAAAATATAATAAATCAATAAAATTTGCACTAACAAAGGCGTGCCTCTAACAAGTTCTATAAAAACTCTTGCAAACATATTAAAAAGCACGATTTTACAAAGACTCATATAGCATAAAATCAAAGCAAAAATCATACCTACAATCAAAGATAAAACACTAATAAAAAAACTCGTAAAAAAGCCTTGTATCATTTTATCTTTATATTCATAAATTGCCCCAAAATCAAAATTATAACTAGCGCTTAAAAAAGACAAATAAAAAAATAAAAACAATAAAAAAACCAACAAAAAAGCATTGAATAAAAATACTTTTAGATTAATTTTTTTATGTTCATTAAATTTACTACGTACTATAAAAAGATGACTCAATTCTATCCCTTATTTTTTATCAAATTTTTTAAGTTTTTCATCATTTAAGCTAAGCTCCATTTTGCGAATTTCTTCTTCACCACTACGCACTAATTTTTTATCGTATTTAAAATACTTATTTTTAATTTTATTTGGATATTCCAAAACACTAAGTAAATACTTAAATAAATTAATCCTTGCTTTCTTTTTACTATCTGAATTAATAATCACCCAAGGACATTTTGGTGTATTAGAAGCTAAAAGCATAGAATATTTTGCTAGAGTGTATTTATCCCACAATTCTTGGGATTTTTCATCGACTGGAGATAATTTATATTGTTTTAGCGGATCTGTTCTTCTTTGTTCAAAACGTCTTTTTTGTTCTTGTTTGGAAACTGAAAAATAAAATTTAAAAAATAAAATTCCACTATCAAGCAACATCTCTTCAAAAGAAGCCACCTCGCGCAAGAATTTTTTATGCTCATTTGGAGTACAAAAGCCCATCACAGGTTCAACACCTGCTCTATTATACCATGATCGATCAAAAATCACTATCTCTCCTGCTGCAGGTAAATGTGTTACATAACGTTGAAAATACCACTGAGTTTTCTCTACATCACTTGGTTTTTCAAGCGCTACCACACGACAACCTCTAGGGTTTAAATGCTCAATTAATCTTTTAATAGCACCACCCTTTCCCGCCGCATCGCGTCCTTCGATTAAAATCAAAACCTTTAAACCCTTATCTTTAACATGATTTTGAAATTTCAAAAGCTCAATTTGTAGCCTTTTAAGCTCGCTTTCATATTCAAGTGTTGATTTTTTTACCTTAATGAGAGTAAATTTGTCCTTGTCCATAACAGGCTCCTTAATTTAGGATAATTATTAACTTAAATTTACCACAAATAAGTAAAATAAAATAAATTTAATTTTTAGTTTCAAGGAGAAAAATGCGTTTTTTAGCGGTATTTTTTATTTTTTTGAATTTAGCTTTTGCTAATAATGGAGTATTATCACTCAATGAAGCTTTTAAACTCAATACTCACAGCAACAATCAAGGAATTTTTTTAAAAATCAATCTCGCAGATAGAATTTATCTTTACAAAGATCAAATCAAAGTAGAATTAGACTCTAACGACATTACTTCTTTATTAAATTTCCCACAAACTCAAACTAGAGAAAACAAAGAAGTAATTTTTAGCCAACTTGAACTTTTCATACCTCAATTATTATTAGATGATTTTATTAAAAACAACAAAGCAAAACTTTCCCTAGCTTATCAGGGTTGCTCAGAAGATGGTTTATGTTATCGTCCTGTATATGTAAATTATGAACTTAATAAACAAAATGGAATTTATACTATAAAATCAACCAAAGATCAATTTAAAAAGCAAAATGAAGATGAGCAAATTGCTAATGATTTAAGCACGCAAAATATATTTATCACACTTTTAACTTTTTTTGGTTATGGCTTATTATTAGCACTTACTCCTTGTATTTTACCAATGATACCTATTCTTTCTTCATTAATCGCAATGAAACTCAAAGACAAACCATCTAAAAAACATAGCTTTTATTTATCTTTTATCTATGTCTTTTTTATGTCTTTAGCTTATGCTATAGCAGGTGCTTTAGTAGGCCTTGCAGGAGCTAATGTGCAAGGTTTATTACAACAACCTTGGATTATCATTACTTTTGCAAGTATTTTTGTATTGCTCTCACTTTCTATGTTTGGTCTTTATGAATTACAACTGCCACTTAAATTTCAAAATTTTATCAATAAAAAAATAGAAGGCAAAAACGGAGTTTTTGGTATAGCTATTATGGGCTTTTTATCGGCTCTTATTGTAGGACCTTGCGTGGCTGCACCTTTAGCAGGGGCTTTGCTTTATATTACTAATAGTGGCGATGTATTTTTAGGAGGACTTTCTTTATTTGTGATGAGTTTTGGTATGGGTATGCCTTTACTTTTAATAGGACTTGGAGGAAGTTTTTTAAAAAGTGGAGCTTGGATGCTTAAGATAAAGATTTTCTTTGGCTTTATCATGCTCATCATGGCAGTTTGGATGCTAGAAAGAATACTTAGTGCAAACATCATTTTAATGCTTTATGGGGTTATAGGGGTATTTTTTGCTAGCTTTATGGGGTTATTTGATGAAGCAAAAACTAATTTTGATAAATTTAAAAAAGCAAGTATGATTTTAATTTTAGCTTATAGCTTAAGTCTAATTTTAGGTGGCTCAATGGGCTCAAAAAGCTTGCTAAAACCTCTTGAGTTTAACCTTGCTTCAAAAGAAAATAGCTCTAGTTTAAGTTTTAAAACCATTAAAAATTTAAAAGAGCTTGAGCAAGAATTACAAAATTCTACCAAACCAGTCATGCTTGAATTTACAGCTACTTGGTGTGAAAACTGCAAACTTTTAGAAGAATATACTTTTACAGATACAAAAGTACAAAATTTGCTTGCTAATTACACACTTTTAAAAGCAGATGTAACACACAATAGCCAAGAAGATTTAGCTCTTATGAAAGAATTTGGAGTTTTTGGGCCTCCTGTGATGATATTTTTTAACAAAGGCGAGGAAAAAGGACGCATTATAGGCTATGTAGATGCAAATGAGTTTTTAAGTAAAGTTCCTTAATGAGCTCTATTAAATCTTTACAAATTGGCAAAATCAAAAACTATAATAAATTTCACTCAGCATTTATCAAGGATATTTATTTAAATTCTTTGCAAATTTATACAGATTATATTCTTGATAATGAAATAGCTGATAAAATTCATCATGGAAATTTAGAAAAAGTTGTTTTTGCAAATAGTGTGCAAAACTATACTTTATGGAATAATTATTTAAATAAATACTTAAATTTTGGAGAAATGGGAGAGAATTTAAGTATTGATGGTTTAAACGAATATAATGTTTGTTGTGGAGATATGCATGAGATAGGTACTTGTATTTTGCAAGTAAGTCAACCGCGCAAGCCTTGTTTTAAAATTTCTAGCATACACAATCACTTAAATTTCACTCAAGAAATTTTCAAAAGTGGAAGAACTGGATGGTATTATAGAGTCTTAAAAGAAGGTGTAATGAACAAAAATGACAAAATCAAAATCTTACAAAAAGATGAAACTAATTTAAGCATTATGGAGTTAAATCAATTATTTTTTAATCCTTTTAAAAATTCAAATTCTTTAGAAAAATTAGAAAAAATTTCCACCCTAGCAAAAGGATGGAAAGAGAGTATTCAGGCTAGATTAAATCATACTTATGATGATTCTTATATGTTTATTTAAAAAATCCTTTTATCCCTATAAGCTGATATTGCCATAGTTTTTCTATAAAAATTTTAAGTTTTATTGCCAAAAGACCACTAATTGGTTTATGTAAAACCGTTCCAACTGCATAATCCTTTCCGATTGAACAAACGGTATTTCCACTTATAAAAGAAAATTCTTGCTTAAATTCTTTCTCATCAATCATAGCCATTAAAGCTTTGGCTACATAAGCTCCTTCTCTTAATGCAAGCTGGGCTGTTGGAGGATAAGGAGTGTTGGTTTTAGGATTTTTAAATAAACTATTATCACCTATAAAAAAGTATTTTGATGGATTTTCAACATTTAAAGGATGCATGAAAGCATCTACTTCTATACGCGATCTTGCACTTGGAAAATCAGAGCTATTTTCTATAACGCTATTACCTCTAACCCCTGCAGTCCAAATGATAGTATTAGCTTTAACAAATTCTCCCCCATCAAGTCTTATACCATTTTTTTCACATTCTATGATTTTAGATTTTTCATATACTTTCACACCAAGCGCTTCTAGTCTTTGCTTTGCTTTTAAAGCCAAACTTTTATCAAACATAGGTAAAATTTGATCCATAGCCTCAATAATAGAAAGTTCTAATTTCTCATAAGTAATTTGCTCTTTTTGGCAAAAGAATTTAAGCTCTTTAGCTAAAGAAGCTACAAATTCAACCCCGCTTAAGCCCCCGCCACAAACTGTGATTTTTAAATCATCTTCATTTTGGGTGGTTTTATAATTTTTTATTTTCTCATATATTATTTCATTAATTTTTAAAGCATTTTCATAATTGTCTATACTCAAAGCATATTCTTGCATACCTTTAATGCCAAAAGTTTCTTTAGCAAAACCAAGCCCACATACTAAAATATCAAAGTCAAATTCATTATTTTTAGTAAAAACTTTGTCTTTAGAAATTTTTAAAACTTCATCTTGGATAAAGTTGATTTTTGGATTTAATAAAGGCAAAAGATCATATTTTGAACTATAAATATCTTCATTGGAAGCTACTTTGTGTAGTAAAATAGTATGATAATGATAAGAATTGTTATTAATCAAACTCACTTGTGCTTTTTCAAAAAACTCATCAGGTAAGGCTTTTATAGCCGATAAAGTAGCATATCCTGCACCTAAAAACAAAATTTTCTTTTTTTGCATGGATTTTCCTTTAATTTGATAAAAAAATAAATAAAAATTTGGCATAATGGTATTATTTTTTATCTTAAAATATTTTTTATTTAAAATTAGCAAGGAAAAAGCATGCAAAGACAAACTTGGAGCAATACGCTAACTTATATCCTTACAGTAGCAGGAGCGACTATTGGTTTTGGAGCCACTTGGCGTTTTCCATATTTAGTAGGTGAAAATGGAGGCGGTGCTTATGTTTTGGCCTTTTGTATAGCTATGATTTTTATAGGAATTCCTGTGATTTTGGTCGAAAATGTCATAGGAAGACGCAGAATGCTAAATTCAGTTGATGCTTTTGGCGGAAAAACAAGTGATGGAGTTAAAATATCTAATTCTTGGCAAGGTGTTGGCTACATGGGACTTTTGGGAAGTTTTGGAATCATGGCTTATTATATGGTAATAGGCGGATGGGTTTTAGCTTATATTTTTAAAATTATCATAGGCGATTTTAATCTTTCAAGTCCCATTAATGCTCAATATACAAGCGAATTTTATAACTCAACCATAGAAAATAATCCTTTATTAATAGGAATTTTTACTACTATATTTGTGATAATTAATTGGATTATCTTAAAAAAAGGTGTGATTGATGGCATAGAAAAATCAGTAAAATACCTTATGCCATTTTTGTTTATCTGCCTTTTGGTTGTTGTTGCACGCAATTTAACTCTTGAAGGAGCAAGCGAGGGTGTGAAATTTTACCTTACTCCTGATCTTTCTAAAATCACTCCCAAATTGTTTATAGATGTTTTAGGACAAGTATTTTTTGCCCTATCTTTAGGCTTTGGGGTAATGATAACCTTATCATCTCACCTTAAAAAAAATGAGAATTTAATCAAAACTTCTGTTTATACAGGAATTTTAAATACCCTCATAGCAGTACTTGCTGGTTTTATGATTTTCCCGGCTTTATTTAGCGTAGGATTAACCCCTGATAGTGGGCCATCTTTGGTTTTTAAAACCTTACCTGTTGCATTTTCACATATACCTTTTGGAAGTATAATTTGCGTGTTTTTCTTTTTACTTTTAATCATCGCTGCACTTACCACAAGCTTACCAATTTATCAAGTAATCATCAGTGTTTTAGAAGAAAAATTTAAACTAGCTAAAAATACCGCTATCAATCTAACACTTGGAAGTATTTTTGTCTTGGGAAATTTACCATGTATACTTACTTATGGTCCTTTAAAAGATATTACTATCATCAAAGAAAAAAATATTTTTGATAGCTTTGATTTTATTAGTGGAAATATATTCTTTGTTTTAACCGCATTCTTTTGTTGTCTATATGTAGGTTGGGTGCTTAAAAAAGATGCTATTTATGAACTTTCTAATCAAAATACACTAAAAGGAAGTATTTTTAAACTATGGTATTATTATGTTAAATTTATTATACCTTTGATTATCTTAGTGATTTTTTATTTTGGTATTTTTTAGTTTATATTCATAACGCTTTAACATGCTTATATTTCCTTCAAGGCCTCCTTGATGGATATATAAGATTTTTCCACCAAGTTGCTCTTTATGAGCTAATAAAGTTTTAAAACCCACCATATCATAAAGCAGATCAAACTCTACTCCACATTCTTTTTTTAGATCTTGATAAAGCTCATAAAATTCCAAATAAGGCTTAGCAAAATGATATTTTTTAGGTGGGTTTAATATGGTTAAATTATCAAAATCATAATTTGACTCTAAGCTTAAAATTTGCTCTTTTAAATACGCACTATCACCTACACAAGCACATGTAAAAACTTTAAATTTACTATATTTAGCCAAAAAAGCCGCAGAAGTTCCTGTACCTGAGGGTAAAAAAATACTTACATTTTCATTCAACTGCCCACTAAGCTCTAAGGCTAGTTGTTGGTATCCAAATTCAGCTTCTTTTATAGCCACACCCTCTTCTATAAAAACATCATCATCTTTTTTTAAGGCTAAAGCTTGTAATCTTCTTGTAGGATAATTTGTATTTTCTATCAACTCCACATTATGTTTTAATGCAAAATCTAAATTTCCATGGGGATTTTCTTTTAAAAAAGAACTCATTTTTTCACAAACAAAAATAAGTGAAAAATCATTTTCGTAACAAAACTTAGCTAAAGCAACTAAAGCATTACTTTGAGAAGAACCAAAAGAAATAAATCTTTGTCCTTTTTTAAATAAATGTTTGTTTTTTTCAAAAAAGGCTAGTTTTCTAGCCTTATTTCCATTGATATAACCTAATAAATCATCTCTTTTGAGTAAAAATTCAAAATCTTTGTATTTTAAAACATCAATTCTACTTGCTTTCAAGGTATTTTTCAACCTTTTCTAAGGCATTATTTGTATTGATATTAAACTTAATCTCTATTCTGCGGCTTGCTTCTTTGTCTTCTTTACCGTCTTTCATAATCACATCAGAATAAGACCTACCACTTGCCATTAAAAGTTTTTGCAATCTTGGATCTTTATAAAATGAGTGTATAAAACTCATCACAGCATAAGCTCTTTTTTGTGATAAATCAAGATTATATATATAAGAACCTGCACTATCCGTATGCCCTTCTATAACTATATTTTCTATACTATTTAAGATATTTTCATCTTTTAAAATATTGTCAAAATACTGCGTTAAAATCGCTTTCAAATTCTCTTTTGCATGCGCTTTTAAAGTAAAAGAATTTGTATCAAAAAGCACTTCAGAAGGCAACACTATCGCTCCTGTATTAGAATCTAGAGTAATATTAGTATCAAATTTAGCTTGAAGATTTTTAATGGTATTTTCTTTGATTAAACCTAGTTCTTTGATTTTACTTTTTGCCTCATCAAAATTACGCTCCAATTCTTTGATTTCTTCATCTTTTTTGTTTAATCTCTCAAGCAAAGCAAAAATTTGCTGATCTTTTTCATCCAAACTTGAATTTAAATCTTGATTAAGTTTAGTAATATTAGCCTCTAAAGCCTGTTTTTGCTTATTAACATCATCAAGCGTACTTGAAGTATTATTTAGTTTTTGACTAAGATTTTTTAAAATATCTTCTTTTTGGTTTAACTCCTCTTTGTTTTCTCTTAAACGCTCTTCTTGTTTTTGTAGATTTTCTTTTATGATTTGCAAATCACTTTGAGTTAAAACATACTTAACAACTATAGCTCCAATAAGCAAAATAAATATAAAAAGCAAGCCCGCCATTAAATCTGCATAAGCTATCCAAAAGTTATTTTCTTCATTGTTAGAATTATTTTTTATCATCTATTTTTTCATCTTCTTTTTGATTTTCAAGCTTTGCAATAACTTGTGTGGTTTGCTCATCTAATTCTTTGCTTTCTTCTTTAAATTCTTGCATTAGTGAAATTTTTTCGTCAATATTTTTTTCATCTTCATAAGCTTCTTTAAAAGTATGCATACCCTCTATAATACTTGCCCTAAAGCCTTCAAAAAGCTTAGTTTGATTATCAAGCATAAGATTTTGATATTTTTCAATATTATTTGAAAAATTATTTACCTTTTCATCTAAAGCACTCACACTTTTATCTAAATGCACAATCTTATCTGAACTCACATCTAAGAGTCTATTATATTGCTCTGAAATTCTTAAGGTTAAATCTTTTATGTTTGAATTTAACATATTTACCGCATTTGCAATCTCGCTATAAGTTTTAACTATATCTTTTTGCTCTCTTTGGGTTTTAGATAAATCACTCATAGTTTGTTTTACATGCTCACTGCTTAATCTTACAGCTTTTTCCTCAGCATTTACAAGCTCTTGAAAAACTTTGAATTTTCTATCTATTGTATTATCTAGTTCTTTAAAAAATTCCTCATTGCTTACATGTTCAAAAATCGTGCCTATTTTTTCAAAATGTTGCAAACTTTCTTGAAGGTATTTTCTATCAATTTCTTCTTTAGACCAAAAAAAATCGCTTGTTGCGTTTTTTTGACGATTTAGAAGTTTTTGGAATTTACTACTACCGTATTTTTCAAAAAATATCCACCAAAGTGCTAAGAAAATTCCATAAATTGATACATAAAAGGCTGTTCCTACTCCATTTAATAAAACTGAAATCTCTTGTTCTAAGCCTGCTGTGTCGCTTGAATTAAAATTTGGCATAGACATGGCTATACTTATAAAAGTTCCTAAAATACCAAGCATAGGAAAAATAGCTGCACCCACAGAAGCAAAATTTTCATTTCTCAAATCTTTCACATAAGCATATGCAAAATCATCAAAGCTAGCATTTGACTTTGTTTCTTTACCTATAACTAAAAAATGCTTCATAATATAGCGTTTTAATATCAGCTTAAACTCATCTTTTTGTTGCTCAAAAATACTTGAAGCATAATCAGCACTATGTCTAGCAAAGATCAAAGCCACTAAAAAGATAATCCCTATCATTACAACACTATGTAATTCTACTTTAAAATCAATCTTTCCAAAATACCCTAAAAGCACTAAAATATACAATATAGCAGGGATAAAAATAATCTTTAAATAAGCAACAATTCCTGTACTACCTTTTCCTTCAGGTAATACAAGATCAGAAAAATCATCAGTTGTTTTAACTTCCATTTTATAAACCTTTGTTAATTTTACTCTAAAAATTTAAAATCTTCACAGGAAAATCAACTAAGAGTTATAAAACTCTTAGTTTCTATCGATACAATTTAAATCGCTAAAAGCGCACTCTAAGCGTTTGATCATACTCTCTTCGCCCGCTCTAAGCCATACTCTTGGATCATAATATTTTTTATTTGGCTTATCTTCTCCATCTGGATTACCAATTTGGCCTTGCAAATAAGCTTTATTTTTAAGCTCATACTCTCTAACACCATCCCAAAAAGCCCATTGTGTATCTGTATCAATATTCATCTTAATTACACCATAGCTAAGTGCTGCTTTGATATCCTCTATATCGCTACCACTGCCACCATGGAAAACAAAATTGATTGGTTTATCTTCACCAAGATTGAATTTTTCTTTTACATAATTTTGAGAGTTTTTAAGAATTTCAGGTCTTAAAATCACATTTCCTGGTTTATATACTCCATGTACATTACCAAAACTAGCTGCAATTGAAAATCTATCACTAATTTTAGAAAGTCTCTCATAAGCTAATGCTACATCTTCAGGCTGAGTGTATAATTTTGCATTATCAATATTAGTATTATCCACTCCATCTTCTTCACCACCCGTACATCCTAGCTCAAGCTCTAAAGAAATTCCAAGCTCAGACATTTGTTTTAAATAATTCTCACAAGTGCCTAGATTACTTTCTAAATCCTCTTCACTTAAATCAATCATATGAGAGCTAAACAAAGGCTTACCTGCTTCTTTTTTAAACTCAATATTTGCTTCAATCAAAGCATCAATCCAAGGAAGTAATTTTCTAGCAGCATGATCTGTGTGTAAAATTACTGGAACTCCATAAGCTTTTGCCATTAAATGTACATGTCTTGCACCACTTATAGCACCAAGCACATCAGCTTTTGGACAAGCTTTTCCTGCTACAAATTTAGCTCCACCATTTGAAAATTGAATAATCACAGGTGAATTAACTTTTTTAGCACTTTCTAAAACCGCATTAATAGAATTTGTCCCCACGACATTTACCGCAGGGATGGCAAATCCTTCTTTTTTTGCATGATTATATATGATATTTAGATCATCACCACTTAAAACACCTGGCTTAACAAGATCTAGTACACCCATTATTTGTATTCCACTTTTGCTTTTTGAAGAAGTTCTTGAGCTTTTTTATTCATAAGTTCTTTAAATTCTTCCATTTTGATATTGCTTTCAATACCTGCTTTTACTTCATTATAGCTCATAGTACTTTTTGCTCTAGCATCTTCTTTTAGGATAATATGATATCCAAAATCACTCTTTACAGGTGTTTTAGAAATAGTACCTTTTTTCATAGAAAAAGCTGCATCAGCAAATGGTTTTACCATAGTTGATTCAGCAAACCAACCAA
This sequence comes from Campylobacter sp. CNRCH_2013_0855, assembly GCF_025773025.1. Classification (NCBI taxonomy): domain Bacteria; kingdom Pseudomonadati; phylum Campylobacterota; class Epsilonproteobacteria; order Campylobacterales; family Campylobacteraceae; genus Campylobacter; species Campylobacter sp. CNRCH_2013_0855. The sequence goes on from NZ_JAKMTE010000002.1 coordinate 35,048, forward strand.
GATCACCACCTTGAGCTGAAGAGCCTTTATCAATTGATTTTTCTTTTGCAAGTTGAGCAAATTTATCATTTAAAGCTTTTCCACTTAATTTACTAAGCTCAGCAATAATATCTTTAGCTTCTTTTTCACTAGTTACTAAAATATGTTTAGCTTTTACTTGAGCTGGTTTAGTAAATTTATCTTTATTTGCTTCATAGAATTTTTTAGCTTTAGCATCATTGTTTTTAATTGAATCAAAAATTTTCTTTTGATAGATATTTACCAAAATAGCTTCTTTAGCACGCTCTAATTCTTCTTTATATGAAGGATCATTTTCTATTTTTTGAGCTTTAGCATCTTTTAATACAAGTTGTTGAATGATATATTGATCAATAATTGCTTTTTTTTGTTCAGCCGGCAAATCAGTGATTTTAGCACCTCTTAACATAGGAGCAAAAAACTCATTTACCTCTGTATCACTAATATTGTTTCCATCAAGGGTTGCAACCACCGCAGCATTTAAACTTAAACCTGTTAATAAAGCCGCAGCAACTAAAGAAATTTTTTTCATTGTTTTTCCTTTGAAATAGTTTTGTTGACTTTATTATATCTAAACTTTATTTAAAGCCGATTAACATACAATAAGTTTATGAAAAGAAATTTAGAAATTAAAAAATTATTTTTAGAGCATTTTGGACAAGCAAAAACAGAATTAGTTTTTAGCAATGCTTACGAGCTTATAGTTTGTGTTATGCTTTCAGCACAATGTACTGACAAAAGGGTTAATCTCATCACGCCGGCTTTATTTAAAGCTTACCCTAGCGTGCAAGATTTAGCTAAAGCAAATTTATCATCTTTAAAGCTTTTGATTAATTCTTGCTCATTTTATAATAATAAAGCACAAAATTTAATCAAAATGGCTCAAGCAGTTTGCGAGCAATTTAATGGTGAAATTCCAATGGACGAGCAAGATTTAAAAACTCTAGCAGGAGTAGGACAAAAAACTGCACATGTGGTGATGATAGAATGGTGTGGGGCTAATTGTATGGCTGTAGATACCCATGTATATAGAGTTTCTCACAGACTTAATCTTAGCAAAGCTAAAACTCCTGAAGAAACAGAAAAAGACTTAACTAAAATTTTTAAAGATAATCTAAACTATCTTCATCAAGCTATGGTGCTTTTTGGACGCTATACATGCAAGGCTAAAAATCCTTTATGTAAAGAGTGTTTTTTAAATCATTTATGTAAGAGTAAAGATAAAAAAATTTAATCTAGCACCAATTTAGTGCTAGATGATTTTAATGAAAGAATGGTAGATACAAGAAAGCATTAATCACTAAGGCATTTACTATATCTATGAAAAATGCGCCTACTAAAGGTACAATAATAAATGCCATATGGCTCATACCATAGTGATTTGTTACAGTTTGCATATTTACCATAGCTGTTGGAGTAGCACCTAAACCAAAACCACAATGACCTGCTGCTAAAACCGCTGCATCATAGTCTTTTCCACATACTCTAAAGGTTACAAATATAGCAAAAGCAGCCATCATAGCAACTTGCACTATTAAAATTACCAACATCGGCAGTGCAAGGGTTACTAGATCCCAAAGGTTAATAGTCATTAACGCTAAAGCTAGAAATAAAGATAAGCTTACATTACCTAAAACTGAAACTTCTCTATCAAACACATGGTGAATTTTTGTAGCTGATAAAACATTTCTTAAAACAACACCTACAAAAAGACAATACACGAAAGTTGGCAAAGTAAAACCTGTATTTGTTTTAATATAAGTAGATAAAGCATTACCTATTAATAAACATAAAGCAATTAATGCTAAAGACTCTATAAAAGAAGATGGAGTGATCAATCTTTCTTTTTCTGGAGATTGGAAATTTAAAATCGCATCTTTATCATCATTTTGTTTTGGAACCACTAGTTTATATTTATTGACTAAATATCTTGCAACAGGACCACCTATAATACCACCTGAAATAAGTCCAAAAGTTGCACAAGCAATAGCAACAGTAGTTGCACTAGAATATAAATAAGGTTCTTTGATAAATTCAGCTGCCCAAGCTGCACCTGTACCATGACCACCACTCATTGTAACAGAACCTGCTATAAGCCCCATAAGTGGATTTTGTCCCATAGCACTTGCCACACCTATACCAACTATATTTTGTGCAAAAAGTAAACCTACAACTACTACTAAAAAAATTGCTAACTTTTTACCACCTTTTTTAAGTGAAGCAAAATCAGCCAACAAACCAATACTTGAGAAAAATGCAAGCATTAGTGGATCTTTCATAGATTCATCAAATTTAATATTTAATGAAAAAGAACTATGTAAGATTAAAAGAATAATCGCAGCTATTCCACCACCAACAACTGGTTCAGGGATATTATAATCACGAAGAAATTTTACCCTTTTAATGACAAAAACGCCTAGAAGCAATACTATAACCATAGTAACTAGCGTTGCATAAAAATCAAATTTCATACCTCTCCTTTGTTTGATTTATTTCTCAATTGTATTCTAAATGACTTTAAAACAACGCAATTAAATACCACTCTTTACTTAAATATTACAAAATGAAACATTTTTAAGTCTATTTTACTCTGAAATCAAGACTATATTATGATACAAATTAATATTTTTAAGCAAAGATAGTTTTGCTTTATTAAGCTCTTGAAGTGAATTAATAAGCAAAGCATCTGCATCAAGATAATCTTTTAGCTCATTACGCCCTAATTCATATTTTTCAAAATATAATTGTGTAATTTTTGCTTGGTTAGCATTAATATCTTTTACTAAATTTAACAAATCATTATAGTATTTATCATTTTCATAACAAAGTTTAAACTCATGAATAGCTCTTTGCAATATGTCTTTATACTCATATAAGCGTGCTTGATATGCAAATTCAGAAATTTTTACATTTTGTCTTACTCTATAAAAGTCCAAAAATGGTAAGTCAATAACAACATTTCCACCTAAGATTAAAAATTTAAAACTCTCATCAATATTTTTATCACTCCCATCTAAATTTCCCAATATTTTTATGCTAGGTAAAATGCTTTTTTGCACACTTGTATAATCTTTATAAGAAGCCATAAGTTGATTTAGTTTTACTTGAACTTGTGGTCTATAAGCAAGTATTTTTAGCTCTATATCAAAATTAATTTTTTGCAATGAAAAATCTTCAAGAGTATAATTTAGCATTTTATTAATCAAAAACTCATCATCTTTACCTAACAAATCTTTTATATTTTTAAGTGTTAAGTCTTTATTTTGCAAATTTGTAATGATGTTTTGTTTAGTATTTAATAAAGACTTTTTGATATTTAAAAGATCAATATACTCAACCTTGCCATAATCAAATTTAGTAGTATAAATTTCTAGCATTTGCTCAAGATTTTTTAAATGATTATTTAGTAAGCGATCTACATCATTAAAATAAATCAATTCAAAAATACTATTAATCGCTAAATTAATCGTATCAAGCTCTAAAGAGCGTAACTCATATTCACTTGCTTTTGCTAAAAATTCAGAACTAGCAACTTGATCTGAAATTTTTCCATATATATCAAGCTCATAATTTAATATAATGCCATTTGAAAAACTATGCATTTCTGTGCCATTGTTTAAATTTTTTCTTATATTTGCACCTAAATTTCCACTCAAAGTAGGATAAAGATCTAAATTTAAAAGCTTATATCTAGCTAAAGTGCTTAAAAAATTAACTCTTGCTACATTTAAATCTTTGTTATTATCAATAATAGCTTTTAAGATATTATTTAAATCTTGATTATTATATTTTTCCCACCAAGCCTTACTTGCGTTAAAATCTTCAAAATATTCTTTTTTTATTTGCTTTTGAAATACTTGCTCTAATTTTACTCCTACGCAAGCATTTAAAAAAAAGGCTATAAAAAATAATAAAAATATTCTCATCTCATTCCTTTGATAAAGCACTAATAGGATTTAAATTTGCTGCATTTTTTGCTGGGAAAAATCCAAAAACCACTCCGATTAAAACTGAACTTAAAAGCCCTAAAAATACTGAATTTAACGAAAGTATCATTGTAAAACCAAAATTTAAAGAATTAAATACTTCAATAATGATAAAAGAAAGCATTACTCCAAAAATAGCCCCTAAAGAACAAATCAATACAGCTTCTATTAAAAACTGCATTAAAATATCTTCTTTTCTAGCCCCAATAGCCATTCTAACTCCAATTTCCCTTGTACGCTCACTTACTGAAACAAGCATGATATTCATCACACCAATACCGCCTACTATCAAAGATACCACTGCAATAGAGGAAATAAGTAAAGTTAAAGTAGCAGTATTTTCCTCAATAGCATTTTTAATCGCGTCAGAATTTATAGTGAAAAAATCTTTTTTTCCGCGTTTAATTTCTAAAATTTTTACCATAGCCTCTTCAGCTAAAGCAGGATTTACCTCATCTTTTACCTTAGTTACTATAGCTCTTATTTGCTTATCTCCTATGATTTTATTCATCAAAGTAGAATAAGGAGTATAAATTTTAATAGTATTTTCATCAGCCCTAAAGCCTTTATTGTCTCTTTCTTTTTTTAAAACACCAACTATGGTTAAAGGTTGCTTGTTAAAAATCACACTTTTACCTAAAACATCCTTAGCACTAATGTTATCAAATAAAATTCTCAAAGCATTTTCATCTATAATGCAAATATTAGTATTATCTTTTATATCTTCATTATTAATAAATCTACCATCTACCATCACAAAACCTCTAAGTCTTAGATGATTTGGTCCTACTCCATAAATTCTAGCCTGCAAAGAATTATTCTTATAAGTTACAACCCCTACTTTACCTACATCTGCTTCTACTGCTTCTAAATAAGGCAAAGAACTTAAGGTTTTTAAATCACTTAAATTAAGCCTTGTTCTACCTGATCGAATATCCCCCAAGCCACGCCCTGAAACAACTTCTATGGTATTAGTTCCAATGGAGCTAATAGAAGCAAGTATATTTTGTTGAGCTCCAAGTCCTAAAGCAACCACGCAAACTACTGAAGCTATACCTATGATAATACCAAGCATGGTAAGCAAAGAACGCAGCTTGTGTGCTACAATGGAAGCTACGGACATTTTCAAACTTTCAAAAAGCTGATTTTTAAGCAAACCAAAACTTTTTTTCTCTTTTGGCATTAACTTAGCTTTTATTTCGTCTGCTTTTTTTGCACCATTATCACTTATAATCTTACCATCTTTAATTTCGATAACTCTTTTTGCTCTAGCAGCTATTTCTCTATCATGAGTGACTAAAACTACAGTGTGTCCTTGTTCATTTAGTTTATTTAAAATTTCTAAAACTATCTTACCGCTTTTAGAATCAAGTGCACCCGTTGGCTCATCTGCTAAAATAAGCTCACCACCATTCATCAAAGCTCTTGCTATGGAAACTCTTTGCTGTTGCCCACCACTTAGTTCATTTGGCTTTGATAATTCTTTATGATCAAGCTCTAAAAAAGAAAGTAATTCTTTAGCCTTTTGCGATCTTTCATGTTTGTTTTTACCTGCATAAACACCAGGTAAGGCTACATTATCTTTAGCATTTAAAAGACTAAGTAAATTATATCTTTGAAAAATAAAACCAATTTTTTCGCGTCTAATCCTTGCCTTTTCATCTTTACTTAAATTAGTTACTTCATATGCATCTAAAAAATATTTTCCACTACTTGGCTCATCAAGTGTGCCTATAATATTTAAAAGAGAGGTTTTACCACTACCTGATTGTCCTATAATGGCTACAAATTCTCCTTTTTGAATATAAAGATTAATATTTTCTAAAATAGTTGTATTATTAATCTTTTTTTGTATATTTTCTAAGCATATCATTTTTTATTTTTACCTATGATAACTAAATCACCCTCATTAATACCATCTAAAATTTGAGTATTTAAACTATCTTTAATACCTAATTTAACAGGTGTTTTCACACTTATATTATTGGCTTTTAAAATTTCTACATAATAACCACTTACATCGCTTTTTATAGCTAAAGTTGGTATAACTAAAGTATTATTTTCTGTTTTAATGGCAATTTCATTTTCTGTACTCATACCTATACGTAAAAAATTATTATCATTTTTTACAAAAACCCTTGCATAATAATACACAGCACTAGCGCTAGTACTTGAGTTTGAGTTTAAATTTGTATTACTTGTTGCATCACTTATGGTAGTATTTGCTGGATCTATACTTGAAATAGTTGCTTCGTATTTTTTATCAGGTTCATTTAAAATGCTAAATTTAACCTTTTTTCCAACACTGATTTTATTAATATCAGCTTCAGCTATTTGCATACGAATTTCCATTTCACTTAAATCAGCCAAACGCACTATACTTGGTGTATTTTGGTTTGCATTTACAGTTTGTCCCTCTTCAACCGCTACATTAATAATCTCACCCTTACTAGGTGCGGTTATAGTAGTATAAGCTAAATCTTTTTGAGCATTTTTTAAAGAAATTTCAAGTTGAGTAGTTTGAGCTTTTAAATCGGCCACATTTGCTCTTAGAGCATAAAAAGTATTTTTAAGATTTTCAAGATTTTCTAAAGAGGTAGCCTTTTTGACATAAAGCTTTTGCTCTCTTTGGTATTGTTTAGTAGCTATATCAAGAGCGATTTTTTTGCTTTCTAAATTTGCCTTTGCGCTTTCAAGCTGAGCTTTGGTAATATCTAAATCATTTTGTTGCTTATCTTTATCAATTTGTGCGATTAAATCACCCTCATTAACATGATCACCTAATTTTACATAAAGTTTAGTAATTTGCCCACTAACTTGTGCACCAACATCGACTTGAGTTTTTGCATAAACTTCGCCTATTGCCTCTATGCTTTGAGTAATATCTTGTTTTTTAACCTCATAAGTTAGATAATTATATTCTTCCTTATTTGCAAAAAAGAAAAAATACACCCCTATAATGAGTATAATCAAAAATATGCTTAAATAAATTATTTTTTTCATTTTAATCCTTTAAAAATCATATAATAAAACATTTGTATGAAGTAAAAATAAAATTGTAACAATAAAACATAATTTTAACAATTTTAAAGCTTATAAGATATAAGATAAATCAAAAAAAGGAAAAATAATGCAAGATTATTTAAATTTAATGCAAAATCGCTCTTCGATTAGAGCATACACTCAAGAAAAAATTTCTAAAGAGAATTTAGAATATATCTTAGAATGCGCTAGATTATCTCCTAGTTCCTTAGGACTTGAGCCTTGGAAATTTTTAGTTTTTCAAAAAGATGAGCATAAAAAAGAAATTGCTAAAATAGCTAATAATCAAAGCCATGTAGCAAATTGTGCTGCTATTATAATTGTGATTTCAAGGGCTGATTTTAAAGATTATTTTGAAGAAAAACTAAAAAAGAGATGTTTAAGCCAAGAAGAGTTAAACAAACGCTTACAAACTTATAAGCCATTTTTAGACGCAATGGATTTAGAGCAAAGTTTTATTTATGCAAAAGAACAAAGTTATCTTGCCATTGCAAATATTATCAATGCTGCTTATAGTTTAAATTTGGGTTCGTGTATTATCGGTGGCTTTGATAAAGATAAAATCAATCAATATTTAAATTTAGACACCACTAAACAAAGAGTATCTATGCTCATTACTTTAGGACATGCCCAAGAAAATATTAGCACAGAAAAAGCTCGTTTTGCATTTAATGAAGTGGTAGAATTTAAAGATTAATCAAATATCAAAACTCCATTTAAATTTTATATAATAAAATAATATTTTTAAAATAAAATGGAGTTTTAAATGCAAGGAAATTTTTTAAAGATTTTTGGCGTATTGCCATTTTTAGCAGTAGCTTTTATTAATGCTTTTGTAGATTTAGGACACAAAATCATTATACAAAACACTATCTATAAATTTTATGAAGATAGCACCCAACTTTTTCTAACTGCTATTGTTAATGCTTTGATGCTTTTACCTTTTATCCTTATGCTTTCACCTTCTGGATTTTTAGCAGATAAATTTCCTAAAAATAAAATCATGAAAATATCTGCATTATTTTCAGTAATATTAACTTGTATTATTTGTTTGTGTTATTATCTTGGAGCATTTTGGCTTGCTTTTGTAATGACTTTTATCATGGGAGTACAATCTGCCTTATACTCTCCTGCAAAATATGGTTTTATAAAAGAATTAGTAGGAAAAGAGCTTTTAGCTATGGGAAATGGAGCTGTAAACGCAGTAAGTATTGTGGCTATTTTAGCGGGTATGGCGGTATTTTCTCTAAGCTTTGAAATGCTTTTTGATCCAAATTTTAACACTCCTTCAGATATTTTAATACAAATTGCACCTTTGGGTTTTGTATTAATAGCTTTTGCTTTATTAGAACTTTTTTTAGCTTATAAACTTCCTTGCTTAAAAGAAGAAGATAAAAGTTTAAGTTTTGATAAAAAACAATATTTTCAAGGAAAGCTTTTAGCCTCTAATTTAAAAACAATATTTTCTCATAAAATCATTTGGCTTTGCATTGTAGGAATTTCACTTTTTTGGGCCATATCACAACTTTATTTAGTAAGTTTTCCTGTATATGCAAAAAATGATCTTTTCATAGAAAATACCTTTTACGTACAATGCTCTTTAGCTTTTTCTGGTATAGGAGTGATTATAGGATCGCTTATTAGTGGTAAGTTTTCTAAAAATTATATCGAATTAGGTCTTATACCACTAGGTGCTTTAGGAGTTTTTCTAATGAGCATTTTAATGCCATTTTTAGAAAACTTACTAAGTTATAGTGTGGTATTTTTTATTTTTGGTTTAAGCGGGGCATTTTTTATCATACCTTTAAATTCTCTCATACAATTTCATGCAAAAGAAAATGAACTGGGAAAAGTCTTAGCGGGTAATAATTTTATACAAAATATTTTTATGTTAGGCTTTTTAGCACTAGCTACTTTTGCTGCATATGCTAAATTTGAAGTGATAAATTTATTTTATTTTATCATCGCTGTGGCATTTTTTGGAAGCATTTATGTACTAAGTAAATTGCCTTTTTCTTTGGTGCGTTTATTAATGAGCATAGCGTTTTTTCAACGCTATCGTTTATTAGTAGAAGGTTTTGAAAATATTCCTGAAAAAGGTGGAGCATTATTGCTTGGTAATCATATATCTTTTATAGATTGGGCTATTGTGCAAATGGCTATACCAAGAAAAATTTATTTTGTTATGGAAAAAAGCATTTATTCTAAGTGGTATATTAAAATTTTTCTTGATAAATTTGGAGTTATTCCTGTTTCAAGTGCTTCTAGCAAATCAAGCTTAGAGCTTATTGCTATGCATATTAAAAATGGAAATTTAGTTTGTCTTTTCCCAGAAGGAGTACTTTCACGCCATGGACAGCTTAATGAATTTAAAGGTGGATTTGAGTTAGTTTGCTCAAAATTAGAAGAACAAGATGGAGTGATTTTGCCTTTTTATATTAGAGGACTTTGGGGAAGTGCTTTTTCAAGAAGTGATGAAGAATTTTCAGCAAGAAACCGCAAAATAAGCAAAAGAAAAATCGCTATTGCTTTTGGAAAAAGCTTACCAATACACACTAAAAAAGAAGTGGTTAAAGCAAAAGTTTTTGAACTTTCTTTTATTGCTTGGAAATCTCAATGTGAAAGTATGCATACTATAGCCAGAGCTTGGATAGATAGCGCTAAAAGAAATTTAAGTCAAATAGCTATTGTTGATCCTTTAATAGGTGGTATTACTTATAGAAAAATGCTTGCTTTAAGTTTAGTTTTTAGCTCTTTCATAAAAAATAGATCATATGAGCTAAATATACAACCTACCCAAGGAAGCTATGCTCCAAAAGAAGAATGCGTGGGAATTTTACTCCCTGCTTCTATGGCTAGCTCTCTTTGTAATCTAGCTGTATTACTTGCAAATAAAATCGTGGTAAATTTAAATTTCACAGCAGGTGTAAAAGCGATTAATCAAGCCATTCAAAGTTCTCAAATTCAACAAATTTATACTTCTAGAAAATTTATGGAAAAATTAGAAAATAAAGGTATAAAACTAGAATTTGAAGAGCATGTTAGAATCATTTTTATGGAAGATATTATCACAAGCTTTAAAAAACAAAAACTCAAAATCTTTTCTATGCTTGCTTTAGTAAGTATTTTACCTACTTGTTTAATAAAAGCATTATTTGCACCTAACAAACAAAACCTTGCCATAGCTGCTATATTATTTAGTAGTGGTAGCGAGGGAACACCTAAAGGAGTAATGCTAAATAATCGCAATATTTTAAGCAATATAGCTCAAATTTCAGATGTATTATGTGCAAAAAATGAAGATGTTGTCTTATCTTCTTTACCGCCTTTTCATGCTTTTGGATTAACTGTAACTACTTTTATGCCTTTATTAGAAGGGATTAAAAGCATAGCACATGCTGATCCAACTGATGCGCTAGGTGTAGCAAAAGCTATAGTAAAAAATAATGTTAGCATTATGTGTGCTACTTCAACTTTTCTAAGTATTTATGCAAGAAATAAAAAACTTGATGCGATTATGTTTGAAAGCTTAAGAATTATCGTATCAGGTGCTGAAAAACTCAAAAGTGAAGTAAGAAGCGCCTTTGAAATGAAATTTAAAAAACCTATTTTTGAAGGTTATGGAGCTACTGAAACCACTCCGGTTGCAAGTGTGAATTTACCGAATAAATTTGATCCTGATTATTGGATTTTACATCGTGCAAATAAAGAAGGTAGCGTAGGTATGCCTTTACCAGGAAGTGCTATACGCATAGTAGATCCATCTACTTATGAAAGTTTAAATCATGGAGAGGATGGACTAATACTCATTGGTGGCCATCAGGTTATGGTAGGTTATTTAAACAATAAAGAAAAAACCGATGAAGTTATCAAAGAAATCGATAGCATACGCTGGTATAATACCGGTGATAAAGGTCATGTAGATGAGGATGGCTTTTTATATATAGTAGATCGTTATTCTCGTTTTGCAAAAATTGGTGGAGAAATGATATCTTTAGGAGCTTTAGAAGAAGAAATTGCTAAATTTATCAATACAGATATAGTAAAATTTTGTGCAGTGGCACTAGATGATGATAAAAAAGGTGAAATGGTATGCTTATTAGTAGAATGTCAAGAGCAAGATTTTGATGGAATTTGCGAAGTGATTAAAAACTCTACTATGCCTGCTATTTTTAAACCAAGTAAATATTTTAAAGTAGAACAAATTCCGCTTTTAGGTTCTGGTAAAGTGGATTTAAAAGGCGCTAAAGATTTAGCTAAAATTTTACAAGAAAATTAATTCCCAAAGTAATTTTACTTTGGGAAATTTTACAAACTATTTCTTTTAGTTTTATAATCATATTTTTTATCAAAAACAAGCTTATCGTTTTCTTTGACTGCTATTTTTCCCTTAATATAAAAATACTCCAAATCACTAGTTTGTGTTAAGATTATATCCGCCTCCATCATACAACCTTCACGTCCTATTTGCATTGTTTGAGTAATGGTATATTGCGCGCTTAATGGGTTTTCATTTTGAAGTTTTAATTCTCTTTTTAAATTATGCTTTACTAAAACATCAACCTCATCAAACCTATAAATACCTTCTCCAAAAACTCCACCAACACCATCTGTAATACAAGTCCAAGTATCGTTTAAAATATCATAAGAAATGCTTCTATCTACCCTACCTTCTTCTAAAAGTGTTATTGGGGTCAAAGGAGCACTTTGTGCTTGCATATTGATTTTATCGCTATCTTGACCACTAAAACATGGCAAATTAAATTCACACTCATTTAAATCTAAAGTCAAGGTTGAAATTTTTGGCATAGGCCAAAACATAGGCCAAAAAGAATTCGCTAATGATAATCTTATCTTAGAACCCTTAGCAAATCTATATCCACAAGCATCAAGTTTGATTTGCTTTTGGATAAATTCATCTTTTTTTAAAGGTATAAATTGCTCTTTATCATCACTTAATGCAAGATTGATCACTCCATAACTTACTCTTTTTACAAAACCATCAGCTCTAACTTCACTAAGCTGAGCAAAGAGCATAGCTTTTTCTTGATCACTTGCAATTTTTACATTTAAAACTGGAAAACCCAAAATATCTAAATCTTGTTCTAAAAAATCACTTTCAAAAACAACTGCCATCCCATCATCTAGCCTTTGATCACTAGGACTTTCTCCTAAAACACCAGCCCCCATCCACTCTCCGGATAAAAGCCCATGATTTAATGGAGTGTTGATTTTGATAAATTCACTTGATTTTTTGCATATTAGTTTATACGGATTTAAATAGTATTTTTTATAGCTAATATCATTTTTAAAATCATTTAAACCAACAAAACGACCTTCTACTTTCTCTGTTTTTGAATTTGGCTTAGAGCTATTTTCAATATATGCTTGTATCATAGGAGCTTCAAGCGCATCATTTTCTTCATTTTTAAGCCATTTGTCCCACCATTTAAGTGCTTCTTGTAAAAAGCCCATTGCAGGTAAAGGAGAGCCATCATGAGGATAAACATGAGCCCAAGGACCAACGATAGCTTTTTTTGGAACTTTTAAACCATTCATTAGAGTAAAAACAGGATTAGTATAAGAATCAGCCCACCCATCTAATGCAAAAACAGGAACTTGTATATCATCATAATTTTCTCTAACAGATCCATGCTTCCAATAGTCATCTTTTAAAGTATGCTCAAGCCACAATGTGGGCCATAAAGGCATATTCTCAAGCCTATTGAGCCATTTATTTCTACCATTTGGATCAATTTTTGGATCAACAAAGCGTGATTGATATGCAAGCATGATATTACCCCACCAAAAATTATCATTAAGCAAACATCCACCTTTATAATGAATATCTTCATTAAATCTATCATCAGTAAAACCTACCACTATAATAGCTTTTAAATTTTTAGGTCTTCTTGCTGCAACTTGTAAAGAATTAAATCCACCCCAAGATTTACCCATCATACCAATATTTCCATTACACCATTCTTGCTTTGCTATCCACTCAATAACTTCTAAGGCATCATCTTGTTCTTGCTTTAAATATTCATCTTCTAATAAACCATCAGATTCCCCACTTCCTCTAATATCAACTCTAACAACCGCATAGCCATTACCGCTAAAATATCCATGCATAGGCTCATCTCTACCTCTTGTTCCATCATTTTTTCTATAAGGAATGTATTCTAATATAGCAGGAACTTTTTCTTTTACCTGAGGAAGCCAAATTCGTGATGAAAGTTTGGTGCCATCTTTTAAAACTATCCATTCATTTTCTATCACTCTAACCTTATTTTTAAAATCAAAAATAATTTCTTTCATTTCATCTCCTTTTTATTGTATTTTTTAATCCAAATCAAACAAAACATTACACCCAAAATAGCCATAGCTATCATAATAGTAAAATATATATGAAAACCTTTTACACCTGGATATCTATCTAATAAATCTCCAGCAAGCAAAGGTGCAAAAACCTCAGGTAAATATCCAAAAGTAGATACAATACCTATGGCCATACCTGCTAAATGAATAGGAATTTTTCCCTCACTAAGTAAAGAATAATAAATTCCAAAATTAGAATACATAGCTACATAAATTACCACACAAGCAGAAGTTAAAACGCTCATTTGCAAAAATCCATTTAATTTTGAACTAAGCATTAAAAAAATAACACCAATTCCCATTAAAATAAAGCCTATCATCATTATTTTAGCCTTTCCATATCCATCTGCTATAAACCCACCTACCACAGAAGAAACAGGACGAATATATTGAGCTAATACTGTTAAAATAGCTGCAAAAACAGCAGAAGCCCCTATCACATTACTTGCATAAGGAGTAAAATAATAAAAGCTCATATTAAAAAAATAGGTACAAAAAGTAATAGCAACCACAAGCCAAAGAGCAGAATTTTTCAAAAGAAAAACTAAATCTTTGATTTTAATCTTCTCGCTTTGTTCATTAACTTCATCTTTTAAAAGAAAAAATAATAAAACAGCACTTGCAATAGGAGCTATAGAATAAAAAATAATAACCATTTCTATACCTTGTGCGGCTAAAGCTTTTGTTTGAAAATATCCAAAAATACTTGTAGCTATAGCCAAATGTGCAGCACCAACAACACCTCTACCACCTTCAAAAATTCCATAAGCTTTTGCTTGCTCTTTAGAATTTGCCAAACTTCTTACTATCTTCATCAAAGAAGGCCAAAAAGTTAATAATGAAGTAATTCCCCAGATTCCATAAATAATCAAAAGCGCATTTAAAGAAGTAAAATATAAATGCAACAAACCACCAAACCCTGTAGCAATTAAAGAAAAAATCAATAATTTTTTTGGTGCAAAACGATCTGCTAAATAACCTCCTAAAGCATAAGAAAACAAACCAAGCAATCCATAAGCACTACCCAAAAGCCCCATTTCAAAATTATTTAAATGATAAAGACTCATATAATCATCATAATAATACTTTCTAAAATAAGGCAAACCATAAATAATAGATCCACAAAAAGATAACAGTAAAAGTGTAAAAAAATTATTTTTTAAACTATGTTTTTCATTTTGATACATCAACCAACCTCCTTTTTTATACTATATATGATTTTTTATTTTTTTATTCAAAAATAAATATTTTTAGATAAAAATTAAAAATTGATATATTTTTTTACACATTTAAGATATTTTTTAAAAAAATTATTAATTAAATAAAATATAATTACGATAAAAATTCTATGAAATATAAAAATTACAGATAATTTTTATATTTCATTATCATTTTTTTGATACATTTACATATTAAAAATACTAAAAAAGGGAAATAATGAAAATTTTTGATATGGTAGTTATCGGCGCTGGTCCTGCAGGTATTGCAGCAGGAGTAGAAGCTAAAATAAAAAATAAAGAAGTTGTTGTTTTAGAAAAAGCTGATGCGATTTGTCAAACCTTAGTAAAATTTTACAAAGAAGGTAAAAGAGTAGACAAAGCTTATAAAGGTTGCGATAGTACAAATCACGGACATATAAATTTTGAAGATGGGACTAGAGAAAGCACAATAGAAACTTTCCAAAATGCCATTAAAGAACATAACCTTGAAGTAAAACTTTCTAGTGAAGTTGAAAGCATTAAAAAAGATGGAGAAAATTTCATCGTTAGTACTGCAAATGAAAATTATATTTGCAAAAATGCAGTTATTGCCATAGGTAGAATGGGTAAACCAAATAAACCAAGCTATACTCTACCTATAACTTTAACTAAAATCATCAATTTTAATGCAAACTCAACAAGCCAAGGTGAAAAAATCTTAGTTGTAGGTGGTGGAAATTCAGCAGCAGAATATGCTATAGATTTAGCTAAAAATAATGATGTGACACTTTGCTATAGAAGAGAAACCTTCTCGAGATTAAACGATATCAATCTTGAAGATATTCAAAAAGCTTTTGAGCAAGGCAGCATAAAAGCAAAACTTGGCATAGATATAACTAGCATTGAAGATGAAAGCGGTAAAGCTAAAGTAAATTTTACTAATGATACAAATGAGATTTATGATCGTATTATTTATGCTATTGGTGGTTCAACTCCACTTGATTTCTTACAAAAATGCTCTATAGAAGTTGATGAAAAAGGTGTACCAAGCTTTGATGAAAATAAAGAAAGCAATGTAAAAGGATTATTCGTAGCAGGTGATATAGCGAGTAAAAACGGAGCTTCTATTGTAGTGGGTTTAAATGATTCATTTAAAATCTGCGATCATCTTTATAAATGCTAAAACTCTTTCAATATTCAAAAGGCTATCGCTATAATAACGATAGTCTTTTGCTTTTTGACTTTTTATCTAAATATAATTTAAAAGGAAATATCCTTGATATAGGATGTGGTTGTGGAATTTTAGGACTTTTGATAAAGCAAAAATTTCCAAATTCAAATGTTTATCTACTAGATATCCAAGAGCAAAATATCAAACTAAGTTATAAAAATGCCAAAGAAAATAAACTTGAAATTCAAGGCATTTGTGAAGACTTTTTAAACTATAAAAGTAATACAAAATTTGATTTTTTAATCTCTAACCCTCCATTTTATAAAAAAAATACGCAAAAAAGCCAAGATTTACATTTATGTATATCAAGATATCAAGAATTTATGCCACTTGAGAAGATGTTTGCTAAAATAAATACTTTAATCAAACCAAATGGTAGTTTTTTTATGTGTTATGAGGCAAGTTTTATAGATGCAATTTGTGCTTATTTAAGACAATTTAAACTAAAACTAGTTTCACTTCAATGCATTCATACCAATACACAAACTAACGCAAGACTTGTTTTAATGCATATTAAAAAAAACAGCAAAAGCCCTTGTGCGATAATGCCTACGCTTTTTATGTATGAAAATGATGTTTTAAATCCAAAAATTAGTGAAATTTATAAAAATACAGGAACTATAAGCTATGATGTGTGAAAAAGGTTTTGATTATTCTTTTGATGAAAGTGCTTGTGAAAAATGTGGCGGGAGGTGTTGCACTGGAGAAAGTGGATATATCTATGCTAGCAAAGAAGAACTAGAAGCTATTGCTAGTTTTTTAAAATTAAGCTTTGAAGTCTTTAAAGAACAATACCTCATCAAAGTTGGGTTTAAATATAGCTTTAAAGAAGCAAAGTATGAAAATGGCTATCGTTGTATTTTTTTTGATACAATGTATAAAAAATGTTTAATTTACAAGCATAGACCAAAACAATGTAGAACTTTTCCATTTTGGGAGTATTTTAAAACACACAAAGAGGAGTTAAAAAAAGAATGTATAGGGGTTTGCTTTCACTAATTATAGTTTTTATCCTAACAAGCCTTGCTTTAGCTAAAGGAGAAGATAAAATCCTACAAGCACTTATTTATGAAGAGCATGGACAATTTCAAAAAGCATGTGATATTTATACAAATTTATTTCATGAAAATAATGAAAGTATTTATTTACAAAAGGCTTTACTTTTAGCTTTAAGTGCTAATTTAAAACAAAAAGATGAGCTTTTAAAAGCTTCTAAAGACTTTTTAGAACACACAGCCATTGCAAGATTAAATGCTTTATATTTTTTTGAAATAGGAGATTATAAACAAGCTGAAGCTATACTTTATAAACTCATTAAAGAGGAACAAGATTATAGAAATTATGAAATATTAGGCGATATTTTTGCCAAAAAAGCTTTATACACTAAAGCTTTAGAGCAATACAATCTTGCTTATAAGCTTTTTGAGCATGAAAATTTATTACTTAAAATAGTTGAAATTAATATCAAAAATAAAAATATCAACCAAGCCAAAAAGGCCTTAGAAGAATTTGTAAAAAACTCACATTGCACCCTTAAAACATGCACCCTACTTTTAAAAATTTATCAAGAGCAAAAAGATTATAAAGCAAGTATTCAAACCCTTGAAAAGCTATATAAACTCAACAATGATATTAAATACATCTACGCTATGATAGAATTACTAGTACAAGAAAAAAATTATACTCAAGCTCTAAATTTAACCCAAAAATATAACATAGATCCTGATACTAAAATTTTCTTATATACACAAACAAAAGATTATAAAAAAGCTTATGAAATAGCTTTAAAACATTATGAACTTAGTAAAGATAAAAAATATCTTTCTATGGCAGGTGTTTTAGAATTTGAAATTCATATGGATCCTAAAAGTAAAAAAGTCACGGACCCAAAAATTCTAGCTTCTATCATGAAAAAATTTGAACAAAGCGTAGATGTGCGCAGTGATGCTTTATATCAAAACTACTATGGCTATGCCTTGATTGAATATGATATTGATATAGCCAAAGGTATAGAGCTAGTAGGCTGGGCACTTGAACAAGAACCACAAAATCTTTATTATCTTGATTCTTTAGCTTGGGGCTATTATAAACTTAAAGATTGCAAAAAGGCTTATGAAATTTTGCAAAAAACACTGCATGATAAAGAATTTTCAAGCTCAGATGAAAGTAAAGAGCATTTAAAGGCCATTGAAAAATGTTTAAAACAATAGATTTAAAAAATCATTTTTCAAAAACACAAAAAATTCTTGAAAATAAAAAAGAAATTTTTCCTTATGATATGCTAGGTAGAAGTCTAGCTTCTAATGCCTTTTATCCTAAAGATATTTATACACTTTTACTTGAAGGAAAACTTTCACATTTTTTATATTCTAAAGATTTAAATTTTAATCATGAAAATTTTGATGCCATCATCTTACCAACAAGCCCTTTGCTTCATCAAGACATACAAAATTTAAGTCTTTTTAGGCGCTATAATGAAAAACCTATTGTGCAATTTGATTTTATTTTTGATGAATATCAAATTTTAGAAAGCTTGGTGTATGGAGCTGATGCGTTTATTGTATTTCCTAAAATGCTAAAAACTATGCAACTAAAAAAACTCTATAATTTTACAATACATCTTGGCTTAGAGGCTATTTTTTACCTTGAAAGCAAAAGCGATCTTAATAATGCTATTTTAGCAGGAGCTAGAATTTTTTTATTAGAAGATGAAAAGCTATTGCCTTTGATACCAAAAAATAAAGCTCTTATAAGTAAAAATATTAAAAATCTACATGCTTGCATAAAGGAGAGTTGATGGAGTATTTATACGCACCTTGGAGGGATGTTTATTTTAACAATAAAGATAAAAATTTTTGCCCTTTTTGTCATTGCAAGCATGAACTTAATGAAGATGAAAAACTTGGGGTGATTTTTAGAGCTAAAGAATGTTTTGGTATTATGAATAAATACCCTTATAGTCCGGGTCATTTTATGATTATCCCTTATGAGCATTTAGAAAATATAGAAGATTTAAGTAATGATACATGGCTAGAAATTAGCCATTTTGTGCGTATTGGAGTTAAAATTTTAAAAGAAAACTTTCACGCTAAGGGTGTTAATATAGGTATGAATTTAGGCAGTGCAGCAGGAGCTGGTATAGCACCACATTGTCATTATCATTTAATCCCAAGATGGCAAGGCGATACAAATTTTATCACTACCATAGGGCAAACTAGAGTTTGCGGGAGTGATTTAGAAAAAGTTTATACCACCTTATGTAAAGCTTTTAAAGACTATGTATAAAGAAGTTGATTTTGAAAATTTTTTAAAATTTAATTTTGATCTTTTAATCGATGTAAGAAGTCCTAAAGAATACAAACTTGCTCATATAAAATCTGCGCAAAACTACTACGCACTCAATGATAATGAATTTGAAGAAATAGGCACACTTTATAAGAAAAACAAAGGCCTAGCTAAAGCAAAAGGTGCAAGTTATATTTGTAAAAATATGAGTGAGCATATTAATAAAATTTATCAAAATTATAAAATAGGCTCTTTAGTGGGAATTTATTGCGCAAGGGGTGGTAAAAGATCAAAAGCTATTGCTTTAATCTTAGCTGAACTTGGTTATAGGGTTGTAAGGTTAGAAGGTGGATATAAAGCTTATAGAAGCTATGTGAGTGAGTTTTTTACCAAAGATTTAAATATTGAGTTTTTATGTCTTTGCGGTAATACAGCAAGTGGTAAAAGTGATTTAATCCAAACTTTAGACAATGCTTTAAATTTAGAAAAACTAGCTAACCACCAAGGATCAAGTTTTGGTAAAATTTATGGAGAACAACCAAGTCAAAAAGCTTTTGAAGATGAGTTGTTTTATTTTTTAAAAGATTATACTCATAAAACTTGTTTTATAGAAGCTGAAAGCAGACAAATTGGAAATTTAACTATTCCTTTAAATTTATACAATAGCATGCAAAAAGCTAAGAAAATTTGGTGTGAATGCGACACGAATTTACGCATTCAAAGAGTTTTAAAAAACTACACTCCTATGGATAAAAAAGTATTTTATCAATGTGTTGAAAAAATATCACCTTATATCAGTAAAGATTTCAAAATGAAACTTTGTCAAAATTATGAAGAAAACAATTTAGAACTTTGTGTAAAAATGCTTTTTGAATATTATGATAAAGTATATAAAAAACCTGTAAAAATTGATTATTTTATCAATAGTTCTAATTTAAATGAAGCTAAAAAACATCTTATGAGTTTAAACTCATAAGATTGTATTTACAAAGATAATAAAAATAATGCTTGAAAGAATTCCAGCAACTGGTAAAGTAATCACCCATGCTAAACCAATAGGCTTCATCATAGCCCATTTAGCATCTTTATTAAACACTCCTATACCTAAAATTGCACCGATTAAAATATGGGTTGAGCTAACTGGAATTCCAAGTTGAGTGGCTAAAAGTATAACAATACTTGCACCAAGTTCAGCACTAAAGCCTGTTGTTGGTTTAATTTCAGCAAGTTTTGAACCCACAGTTTGAATAACTTCTTTACCTAAAAACCAAAGTCCAATAACTAAAGCTATGCCAAACATAAGCATTACAGCAAAAGGCACTGGTGAGCTAGGATTAATGGTATTATTTTTAAGTACATCTAAAATAGCAGCAAATGGCCCAAGAGCATTAGCTATATCATTAGCTCCATGTGAAAAAGCAAAACTTGAAGCAGTAAAAATTTGAAACCACGAAAAAATCTTTTCTATGGTCTTATTAACCTGCGTTTTTTTCATCAATCTCACAACCGCTAAAGTAACAATATAAGCAAAAATAGAAATGATCGAAACTATCCATAAATTTTGCATTACATCTAAAGTAGAAACATTATTTAAACCCTTAAATAAAAACATAGAAGCAATAGTCAATGCGCCTACACCTGCTATTAAAGGAACATGAAATTTCATTCTTGAGAAAACATCTATGTTTTTTTCTTTTTCTTTTAATTCTTTGATTTTTAACTTATATTCACTTCTTTTTTCATCATCATCTAAAACAATAGCACTAAGTTCTTTGATTTGCTCTTCTTGACTTTTGTTTTTTAAATTTTTAAAATATTCTTCTTTAAATGCTTTTTTTTCTTTTTTGATTTCTTTTACCACAAGAGTTATTTCTTCTGATGGCTTTAGAATTTTTTTATAAATATAAGCATAAATTAAATACGCCACAAGCCCACCAAGCAAAGGCGAAATAACCCAACTCATAGCTATTTTATAAATACCATTCCAATTTACCATAGATAATGCTTGATCTTGATCAAAAAATACAAAGCCCATAGCAATACTTGAGCCTACAATACCTCCTATAATACTATGAGTAGTAGAAACTGGAAGTCCTTTTTTAGTCGCTACAAAAAGCCAAATTCCTGAACTTAGCAAAGCTGAGAGCATTACACATACAAATACCATGGGATTAATTCCATCAGGTAAAACTACTATACCACTTCTTATAGTATTTGTTACTTCTCCTCCTGCAAACACAGCCCCGCTTAATTCAAATACCGCTGCAATAATCAAAGCTTGTTTTATAGTAACTGTTTTAGCACCCACACTAGTACCAAATGAATTTGCAACATCATTACCACCGACATTAAAGGCCATGAAAATACCAAATACACTAGCAAGGATAAATAATATCATGGAATTATTAGGAATATAATTATACCCCCAAACAAAAAAGCATAAAACACTCACAATAAAAATAAAAAATGCAATAGCATTATCTTTACTCAAGCATTCTCCTTAAGAATTTATTTCAATGAATTAATTTTAGTAACTTTTACTTAGTTTTTTCTTTGATTTTTAAAAATTGCAAAGCAGATTTCACTGCTTGCATATAACTTTGTAAATTAATTTTTTCATTTTTATAGGCCCTATCATAAGCTGTTCCATGATCAACACTAGTACGAATTATAGGTAAATTTAAACTTACATTAATACTTTTTTCAAAATACAAAGCCTTTAAAGGCGCTAAGCCTACATCATGGTACATACTCACTAAATACTTGCATTTACTTAACGCAAAAGGGGTAAAAGCACTATCAGCCACCAAAGGCTCACTTAAATAAATATTTTCCTTATAAGAAAACTCTTTTTCTTTTTGACTTAAAAAATCTTCATTTTCTAAATTTTGTAAATTTAACGTGTAATCTTTTAAAAATACATTTGCCATTCTTATAGCTTTTTTTATTTCCTGCTCTTCTTCTCCGCCTATTACGCCATTATCACTTGCATGAGGATTAAAACTCAAAACTCCAATTTTTTCAAATAAAGTGCATTGATAAAAATTAATTAAAAATTGCGCAAGCTCAAAAGCCTTAATCTCTTTATAAACATCTCTTAAAGCCATATGCTCAGTATACAAAGCCACAAAAAGCTCATCACACCCTAACATCATAATAGCATCTTGTTTGAAAAAATCTCTTAGTGCCTCAGTATGACCTTTATAGTTCACTCCCCCCATTTGCCAAGTCTTTTTATTAATCGGTAAAGTTACCAAAGCATCTAAAAATAAATGCGTGCAATAACTAGCTCCTTCAAAACTTAAAAAAGAATAAACCCCACTTTTAGCGTCTAAATTCGCAGGATTTAACTCAAAATCAAAATCAATAATTTTGCTAGCTTGATATGAAAACTCATAAATTAAAAAATTTTCTTTTTCTTCTTTAAAACTAAATTGTGGTTTTGAAGCATTAGAAATTTCAACTAAATTGATTTTGGATTTAGGATTTATTTTCAAAAGCTTACTTGCTTTTTGAAATAATTCATAATGTACAAAATAATAAGGTTCGCAAATTTTTACTAGCTCATCATGACAAGCTAATAAAATCTGTATACCTATGCCATTTAAATCCCCTATACTAATAGCAATTTTTTTCATCTTTTAATCAAAGCTTTCATTTGCAATATAGCTTTTTCTAAGCCCACAAAAACCGATCTTGCTACTATGCTTTGACCTATATTTAACTCTTCTATCTCTAAAATATCTACAATATTTTTTACATTTTTATAATTAAGCCCATGTCCAGCAGCCACTCTTAAATTTAAACTCTTAGCCAAACTTGCACTTTGTTTTAATCTTTGGAGTTCATTTTCTAAAAGCTTTTTGAGTTCATTCTTACTTAAAATTAATTTAGGCAATGCATAAGAAGTTTGATTGATATTAGTATATAG
The DNA here is from genome assembly GCF_025773025.1 of Campylobacter sp. CNRCH_2013_0855. Classification (NCBI taxonomy): domain Bacteria; kingdom Pseudomonadati; phylum Campylobacterota; class Epsilonproteobacteria; order Campylobacterales; family Campylobacteraceae; genus Campylobacter; species Campylobacter sp. CNRCH_2013_0855. Next base: position 58,118 of record NZ_JAKMTE010000002.1, read on the forward strand.
CGCATTATAAATATTAGCATACAAGCCTGTATGAAGTTCTATAAAATCAGCATTTAAAGAAGATGATTTTTTAATATCTTCTAAATTTGGATCAATAAATAAAGAAACTTCGATTTGCTCTTGCTTTAAAGCATTAATAGCTTCTTGTAGTTTTTCATTATCTAAATTTAAACCACCTTCTGTTGTAAGCTCTTGTCTTTTTTCGGGCACTAAAGTAACGCGCGAGGGTTTGTATTTTAAAGCATATTCTATCATATCAATAGAACATTCTAAATTCACTACACATTTGCAATATTTTAAGATATTTTCTAAATCAAACTCATTAGCATGGCGACGATCTTCTCTTACATGGATAGTGATTTGATCAGCTAAATTTGCACTCAAAAAAGCAGCCTCAAGCAAATCAGGATCATTTACTTTTCTAGCTTCTCTTAAAACTGCTATATGATCGATATTAACCCCTAAAAGCATAAGTTTTCCTTATAAGTTTTTTGCTATTATACTTTAAATTTTTTAAGGAGAGCTAGTGCTAGGTATTGATATGGGTTCAAATACATTAAGAGCTGTTTTAATGGATGAGAATTTTAATAAATTAAAAAGCGAAGAATTTATCATAGGCGCAGCTAAAAATATGCAAAATGACACCATTAGCGATGAAGCCATAGAAAGAATTTTTAGCGCTTTAAAAATCTTAAAAGAAAAAAATTATGATTTAAGTCAAGCCAAAGCAGTCGCCACAGCTGCTTTTAGAAAAGCAAAAAATACTGAGTTTATTTTTGAAAAAATTCAAAAAGAATTTAAACTTGATATAAAATTAATCGATGCAAAAACCGAAGCAAAACTAAGCATTTTAGGTATGCAAGAGCGTCTTAAAACTCTTAAACTTTTTAGAAAAGACTTAAACTATTGTGATTTGGGTGGTGCTTCTTGTGAAATTTCAAATGATAAGTTTAGTAAAAGTTATGATTTTGGAATTATTAGTTTTTATGAAAGAATGCATTTTAAAGCTATAAAACCAAGTGCTTATGTAAGATTTTTTAAAAAATACCCGCAAAATCTTGCACGCATTAAAGATGAAAAATTAAAAATTCATCTAAGCCCCTACCCTGCACATTTAAAGCAGCTTGTCTTAAAAGCTTTTAATCTTAGTAAAGATATAAAATTAAAAGGAAATTTTTTCATACTAAATTCAGGAGTACCTACCACACTTTGTGCTTATAAACAAAACATAAAATACAAAGATTACCTAGAAGAAAGTGTTAATGGTAAAATACTCAAACGCAAAGATTTTTTTGATTTTGCATTAAAAATTTGGAATTTAGAACAAGAAAAAGCTAAAATTTATCTTGGAGAAAATAGAAAAAAATACCTCATAGCAGGCTCAATGATACTTTTTGCTTTATTTAATAAGCAAAAGCTCATTGTGATTGATGATGGTGTTAGAGAAGGTGTGTGTATAGCACATTTTAAAAATATCAAATTTTAAAGGAGAAAAAATGAGTTTAAAAGATCAAATTTTAGAAGACATTAAAGAAGCTATGCGTAATAAAGATGATTTTAAAAGAAATACTTTAAGAACGCTTAATGCTAGCTTTAAACAAATAGAAGTTGATGAGAGAATTACGCTTAGTGATGAAAGAATATACAAAATCATTGCAAGTGAGATTAAAAAACGAAATGAAGCAGCTTTGGCTTTTTCTAAAGGCTCTAGAGAAGATTTAGCACAAAAAGAACTCCAAGAAGTAGCTATTTTAAGTGCTTATTTACCAAAACAACTTAGCGATGAGGAATTAGAAAGTGAGCTAAAAAAACTTATAGATAAATTACAAATTAGCTCTTTAAAAGAACAAGGTATTTTGATGAAAGAAGCTAAAGCAGCTTTTGGCGCAAGCGTTGATGGTAAAAGACTTAATGAAATGGTAAGAAAGCTTTTAGCATGAAAAAAGTTTTAACACTTTGTGCCTTAGCTTTAAGCTCTTTTGCTTATACCCAATATGAGTTACATCCTAGCTTTAAGCCGTATTTTAAAGACTGCTCTTTATTGATGGATAAGTATTATTATATCAATTGTTATGATTATAACTATAAAGGCACTAAGGCAATTGCTTATAAACTAGAAGCTAAAATTTTAAATCAAGGGCACATCAAAAAACGCCCAAGATTTCAAGAAGATACCAATATACCTAAAAAATACAGAACTTATTGGGAGGATTATCTAAGAAGTGGCTATACAAGAGGGCATGTCGTGCCAAATCAATCCATGAATGCAACCCCACAAGCTCAACTTAGTACTTTTTTAATGAGCAACATAACTCCACAAAAAAAAGATATCAATGCAGAAATTTGGAATGAAATCGAACAAAGAGAAAGATATTTAGCAAAGAAAAATAAAGAATTAGAAGTCTTAAATTTAATACTTTATGATGATAAGCCAAAACGCATTAAAAACAACATAGCCATTCCTAGTTTTTATGTCAAAATTCTTAAGGCTAAAAATTTCAGTGAATGCTATAAAGTTCCAAATAATGATAATTTTGCAAGATTTGATAGAAATTATTTTAAGGAAGATTGTAAAAAATATATTGATTAAACTAGAAGCGCAAGGCTTCTAGTTTAGTTTTTACTCAACTTCAGCATCGATTACATCATCGTCTTTTTTCTTTTGAGCGTTTGGTTCTTCTTTTTTATACATATTTTCTGCTAATTTATGAGAAACTTCACTTAAAGCTTTCATTTTGCCTTCGATTTCTTCTTTAGAAGCATTAGCATTTTTCAATGTCTCTTTTAACTCATCTAAAGCTTTTTGAATATTTGCTTTATCATCATCGCCTACTTTATCTCCAAGCTCACTTAAAGACTTTTCTACTTGATGTACCAAACTATCAGCAGCATTTCTAGCTTCTACTGCCTCTTTGCGTTTTCTATCTTCTTCTTTGTGAAGCTCTGCATCTTTTACCATATTATTGATTTCTTCTTCACTTAATCCACTTGAACCTGTGATTTTAATCTCTTGAGCCTTACCTGTAGCTTTATCTTTTGCACTAACTGTTAAAATACCATTTGCATCAATATCAAAAGTTACTTCAATTTGTGGCATACCGCGAGGTGCTGGTGGAATTCCCTCAAGATTGAAATTTCCTAAAGATTTATTATCACGGCTAAATTCTCTCTCACCTTGTAAAACATTGATAGTAACTGCGCTTTGATTATCTTCAGCGGTTGAGAAAACTTGCTCTTTTTTGGTTGGTATAGTTGTGCCTTTTTCGATGATTTTAGTCATCACACCACCTAAAGTTTCAATACCTAAAGAAAGCGGAGTAACATCAAGCAATAATACATCTTTAACATCACCTTTAATAACCGCACCTTGAATCGCTGCACCTATTGCAACAACTTCATCAGGATTTACTGACTTATTAAGCTCTTTTCCAAAGGCTTTTTTAACTTCTTCTTGTACTAGTGGAACACGAGTAGAACCACCCACCATAACGATTTCTTTTACTTCACTTTTATCAAGCCCTGCATCTTTTACTACTTCGTTAATTTTACTAATAGTTTCAGCAACTAAACCATCAATCATACTTTCAAATTTAGCTCTTGTTAGAGTTTTAGTTAAGTGTTTTGGACCACTTGCATCAGCTGTGATAAATGGTAAATTAATATTAGTTTCATTAGCTGAACTTAATTCTTTTTTAGCATTTTCAGCTGCTTCTTTTAATCTTTGTAAAGCCATTACATCGTTTTTAAGATCAATACCTGTTTCATCTTTAAACTCATTTGCTAAAAAGTCGATTAATTTATTATCAAAATCATCGCCACCTAAAAATGCATTACCACCGGTTGCTAAAACTTCTACAACATTATCACCTGTTTCAAGCACAGTAACATCAAATGTACCACCACCTAAATCATAAACTACAATTTTTTCACTTTCTTTTTTATCAAGTCCATACGCCAAAGCTGCTGCAGTTGGTTCATTAATAATTCTTAACACATTCAATCCTGCAATTTGCCCTGCTTCTTTTGTAGCTTTTCTTTGTGCATCATTAAAATACGCTGGAACAGTAATAACTGCATCTTCTACTTTTTCGCCCAAGAAAGCCTCTGCATCTTCTTTTAATTTCATTAAAACTTTTGCTGAAATTTCTTGTGGAGTATAAATTTTACCTGCTATTTCAATCGCACAAGCCCCATTTCTTTCTGTGATATGATAAGGTAAGCGATTTTTAGCTTCTTTTGCCGCCTCTTCATTGATCATCAAACCCATAATTCTTTTTATAGAATAAATAGTTTTTTCAGGATTAGTCACAGCTTGACGCTTAGCGCTATCTCCAACTAAAACTTCACCCTTGTCTGTAAAAGCAACTACCGAAGGAGTAGTATTTTTACCTTCTTTATTTGGGATAACTTTACTCTCGCCTCTTTCATACACACTCACACAAGAATTTGTTGTACCTAAATCTATACCTATAACTTTTGCCATTTTTTATCCTTTTTATTAAATTTTATTTTGCAACACTAACTTTTGCTGATCTAATCACTCTATCATTCATCATATAGCCCTTTTGTAAAAGCTGGACGATATGATTGCTTTCATGATCAGCACTTTCAACATGAAACATCGCCTCATGTAAATTTGGATCAAACTCACCATTTGCTTCTATTACTTTAACCATATGTTTTTCAAGTTTTTTCAAAAGCAAGTCTAAAGTGTTTTGAACCCCTTCTTTGATTTTTAAACTTAATTCATCATTAGCTTCTACATTAATAGCCGCCTCTAATGCATCAACTACATCAAGCAAATCTTTAGCAAAACTTTCATTTGCATAAATTGTTGCTGAAATTTTTTCTTTTTCCATTCTTTTTTTAATATTTTCAAATTCAGCATTTGCTCTTAAATAAGTATCTTTTAACTCATTATACTCTGCCTGAAGTTTTTCTAATTCATTGTTTTGATTTTCTGAATTTTCCACTGCTTCTTCTTGCATTTGCTCATTTTGCTTTTCTTCGCTCACGCAGCCTCCTTTATAATATTTAACATTGTTTTAAAATCAGAATACACACTACCAGCAAAAACCACATTAGATTCTTTACCTAAAAATGTACCCTTAAGCTTTAACCCCATAAAACCCTCTTCAAATAAAGGATCAAATTGCAATTTGTCATTAAAATAAAATCCAATTTGAGGAGATAAAAGCTTAGCAAATTCATCATTTTGATAAATTTGATAAGCTTTGCTCTCATTATATCTATAATAAACCATAGCTTCTTTTAGCATAGCTATCTTCTCTAACAACTCTTTAAACTCAACTCTAAAAGCTAAATTTTCAATACTTTTTAGATCAAGTCCTACAAGTCTTTGCAAAAAAATAAAACCATCTTGACTAAATCTTAAAACCAACTCATTTTGTCCAAAATCAAGTATGATAAATTTATCATTAACTTTAGTAATATCTTGCAAAATAAGCTCATCGCCACCATAAACTAAGGTATAAATTTCAAACTTATCAAGCAAAAACTCCAACAAGGCAAGATCATTAATCACAATCTCATTTTCGCAAAGTTGCTCATACCAATAAGCCTTCATAGCACTAAAAGTTGGTATGCGACCACTGCTAATATGAAGTTGCGTTAATACACCTTCATCACTTAATTTTTTAAAATAAACTCTTATAGTAGAAGCAGGTATGCTAACTTTATGATTTAACTCATTAGAACCAACAGGATTATTACCCTCTAAATAAGTCTCAATGATGGTTTTTAAAATTAAATCTTTTTTACTATAAGACTTCACTATAAAACCTTAGTTTTTTTAATTTAGCACTCAATGTTTTTAAGTGATAAAATAATTATACAACTTTAGTATAATAATGTCAAGTTATTTTTAAATAAAAATATTTAAAATTATTTAGTCTATATAACTAAAGTTTATTTAGTCATTTAAATATAATATATAAAAACTTATTTTTCAGTTTTTTTAAAAGAAAAGATAATATAATTGCGTCTAGCAATATTTTTTAAAAGGTTTATAATAATGAAAAATCTTACTTTAAGAGAAAAGCAAGATCTTGAAGCATATGTGTTTTCTAATATAGAAAGAAAAAAAATGGCTTTGAGTAGAATTTTAAAGTTGTATTATTTAAGATTTTTTAGATTAGTTTTTTAATTTATATTTTCTCATACCCTCTTTTGTAAAAGATAAGTCTTTAAAATCAGGGGATGAGATTAACTCCATACAAGTTTTATCCAAATTTTCCATTCCGCTTACTTGCATACTAGCTTGCAAATTTTCATCTAAATATAAATCAAAAATTACACAAGCTTGATTATTAACCTTGTAAAGAATTTTTCCACCTTTTTTCTCATCTAGTTCATACGCTTGCAGTTTATCATTTTTACTCATTTTCTTAATTTCGTTTGCAAAAGATTGATGTAAGGTATAATAAATCATAAAATCACGCATTATATTTTTAATATCAATAATTTCTTTTCTTAATTTTGATAAATCTTTAGTGTATAAACTTATAAATTGCGTATTTAAGTACTCATTTAGACTTTTTTCGCTTAAATTTTCACACAATGGATAAATTTTAACCACGAAAGCCTTATTTTTAGCAAGCACTATATCCGCGCAAGCTTGTTTGTTTTGTTTGTATTCTAAAAATAAAGCTTGACTTGAGCTTAAATTTAGCGTGTTTTGTTTATTGTAAGCAAAATCACTTAAATCTTCATAGATATTTGCATAAGAAAAAATTCCCGCAAAAAGCAATAATAAAATTTTCATTCAAATAAATCTTTATGATGATTTTTTAAGTGCTCTACTACTTCTAAAATCTCATCAACTCCTTCTTTTTGAGTATTTTGGCAAACCTCATCAATACAATCAATATAAACTCCAATTGCTTTTTCTAATTTTGCTCTTTTTACCCCAGCAAACAAGAGCATTGCTTCTAAAACTATACTTAACTCATATTGTAAATTTTCTATTTCTTCTTTAAAATCATGATTTGTTTTCATTATTTTCCTTTAATTCCTTACTTTTAATTAAATCAATAAATTGTGCTTTTATAAAATCATAATTAGAGCTATCTTTATACGCGGCAAACAATCCACCGCTAGCATTTTTATGCCCTCCCCCATTAACCAAGCTTTTAGCCATCAAACTCACATCGACTTTATTATTTGCTCTAAAACTTAAGGTTTTTCTTGAACTAAGATCAACAAAAAAATCAAAATCGGGATTTTGCATTAAAAAATCATTTCCAATTACAGAAGTATTGCCTATATTTGAAGTTAATAAACCTTTACTTCCTTTATAAAATACACTAAATTTTTCTTTATTTGCACTTAATCTTTCTACTACGAATTTAGAAATTAAATTGCTTAAAGTATCATCATTTTCTTTTTTAAAAAAAGATTTTTTTAAGCCATGCAAATCATCATCTAAATTAATATGAGCATTTTTTTGATGAATGTATTTTCTACAAACATCAAAAAGATAAAAAAGATATTTGATATTTTCTTGCGCAAACATTACTCTATTGATTTCTTTTGCTCCAGAAACCATACTAAGCAGTACTTTTCCAAGTTCAAAGTTCTCATCTTCACTCAACCAAATATCTACTGCATTTACCACATCTACAAATTCTGACAAAGCTTTATTTTCACCATAACATTTACTAAAAAAATCATAAACAATCTTAGTAGCACATCTTTTATCATCTAAAAAATACCAAGGATATTTTTGCATACATTCTAAGCCACTTTGATGATGATCTAAAAGTAAAAGCTTGATTTTTTTACCTTCTATAGCTTTTTGAAAATCTTCACATTGACTTAAAGTTAAATTTAAATCCGTGATTAAAATCACAAATTCTTCATTAGGATTTTGCTTTAAATCTTCCTCTATATTTTTAAAAATCACATTAAAATTTTCATTAATCTCTTTACCATAATTAGAATTATAAAAATAACAATTCTTAAAATAAAAATCTAGCACATACTGACAAGCATAACCATCTAAATCCGTATGTGAAAGATGATAAATTTTCATATTTTTCCTTTATAAATTATCAACTTTTATGATGCCTTCTGTTTCAAATTTGGTATTTTCTGCAATCTCAGCAAAACTTAAAACTGTAATATTAATACCAAAATTAGAGCAAATATCGGCTATAAATTTTCTAAGTTGTGGTTCAACACAAAGCAAGAAAGGCTTAATTCTTGTATTTGCTACACTTGCAAGTTCAGCTTTTAAAGCCTCCACTAAAGCACCAGTTTGAGCTACATTTATCATTAAATGATACGAACCATCTTTAAACTGCACATGCTCCATTAATTTTGCAGCAGCAGCTGCATCAAAAATATAAAAGCTAATTTGCCCTTTTTCATCTACATATAAATTTGTAATTGCTCTTGCTAAAGAAGCTCTTACATGCTCAATAATCATATCCAAACTCTTGCTTACTTCAGCTATATCACTAATTGATTCTAAAATCGTAAGCATATCTTTAATAGGAATATGCTCTTTAAGTAAAGCTTTTAAAACTTTTTGAATCAAACCTATACTAGCAACTCTTAAACAATCATCTACCACGATAGGATAATCATTTTTGATTTTATCCAATAAATTTTGAACCTCTTGTTTAGTTAAAAGCTCTGAAGCATTAGCTTTTATAAGCTCACTCATATGGGTTGAAATCACGCTTGCTGGATCAATTACAATATAACCATTCAGTGTTGCCTCATCTTTTAAAGATGATTCTATCCACAAAGCATCAGAATTAAAGGCAGGTTCTTTAGTAGCTATACCCTCGATAGGTTCAGTGATAAATCCACTATCCATAGCTAGATATTTATCAGGATAAATTTCAGCACTAGCTATACCCACACCTTTGAGTTTAAAAGTATATTCATTAGGCTTTAATTGTAAATTATCTCTAATTCTAATTTTTGGCATTAAAAAGCCTAAACTTTGAGCTATATTGCGTCTTGTTGATCTAATACGCTCTGTTAATTCACTTTCTGCTAACTTAATAAGTCCATAGCCTAATTCTAATTCTAAAATTTCTAATTTTAAAATATCTGTGATTTTATTTTCTTCTTCTTTTAAAATTTCTTCCTCGCTACGTTTTTGAGGTTTAGCTTGCTCTTGATCATCAGCTTCTTGGGTTTTTTTAGCTGAAATTGTATTGATTTGAATTTTACCTTCTTGTACTTGTTTTATCATATAACCAAGTCCTAAAAACACTAAAGCCATAAAGCCCAAAGAAAAATGTGGTAAACCAGGTACTAAAGCAAAAATAAATAAAACAAAGCCTACAATTAATAGTGTTTTGTATTCCCCTAAAAGCTGATTAATAGAACCTTCAGCAAAATTATCCTCATCTTTACTAGCACGCGTGATGATAATTGCAGTTGCTGTTGAAGTTATAAGTCCAGGAATTTGAGAAACAAGTCCATCACCTATCGTTAATATAGTATAAGTTGAAGCACATTCTCCAAGCTCCATATCATGCTGAAAATAACCTATCATAAACCCACCAATTAAATTTACAATAGTGATAATAATCCCAGCAACAGCATCCCCTTTTATAAATTTAGAAGAACCATCCATTGCTCCATAAAAATTTGCTTCAGCTATGATTTCTTGACGTCTTGCACGTGCAGTTTTTTCATCAATCAAACCTGCATTTAAATCCGCATCAATAGCCATTTGCTTGCCTGGCATTGCATCAAGAGTAAATCTTGCTTGAACTTCAGAAACCCTTGTACTACCTTTGGTTACAACCATAAAATTAATCAAAACCAAAATACAAAAAACAACCATACCTATAACATAATTACCACCAACAACAAATTCTCCAAAACTTGCCACTATATCACTAACAGCAGTTGGACCTTGGTGACCCTCACTCAAAATCATACGCGTTGTAGCAATATTAAGTGAAAGCCTAAAAAGTGTGATAATCAAAATCAACGTTGGAAAAGTCGTTAAATCCGTAGGCTTTGGTATATACAAAGAAATTAAAATAATTAAAACTGAAATTGCAATACTTAAAGCAAGAAAAAAGTCTAAAACTATACTTGGTAAAGGTACTATAATAATTGCTAAAATTGCAATAATTACAGCTACTATGGTTAAACTTTTTGCCTTTAAAATAGGTGCAACAAGTGGAGCAACCCAAGGCAACACTAAGCTAAAAATATCTCTTTTAGCCATTATTTTGAATAATATCCTCTAAAGTGATAGAAACTAAAAAATCATCGATTTTGTTTTGAAGTTTCACTAAAACTGGCATAATTTTGCAATTATCCTCTTTTTGAGAAGGACAAATTCCATTACTACATTCAAAGACATTAATGGATTTTTTCTCTACGCTATTAATAATTTCTTTTAAAGTGTATTCACTTGGCTTTTTAACAAGCATAAATCCACCTTTAGCACCCTTATAAGATTTCAAAAGTGCGTCTTTAGCAAGAGCTTGTAAAATTTTTGCTAAAAAGCTTTTAGGTATATCTAAGACATTTGACATGGTATCTACATCTTGTGGTTCTTGAGATTTTGCTATATGAATTAAAGATAATAAAGCATATTCGCTAGCTTTAGTAAATAACATTTGTTCCTTTCAAGTTATAAATATAATATTATTTTTGGTTATTAATAAAAATTTTTATTATATCAAAAATAAGTATCGATAAATATTAAATTTCATATTTTTTAAATTTCAGCATTCTTTTTGGTTTTTTAGTTATAATTACATCTTTTAATTTAAATACCGCTCAGGAGGTCTATTATGGCTTTAGATTCGGCTAAAAAAGCAGAAATAGTTGCAAAATTTGCTAGAAAAGAAGGAGATACAGGTTCTCCAGAAGTTCAAATCGCACTTTTAAGTGCAAGAATTTCAGATTTAACAGAACACTTAAAAATCTACAAAAAAGATTTCTCTTCTCGTTTAGGTCTTTTAAAGCTTGTTGGTCAAAGAAAAAGACTTTTATCTTATCTAAAAAGAAAAGATTATCAAGCTTACACTAAATTAATCAGCGAATTAAACCTAAGAGATAAATAAGCCTCGTGCTTATTTATCTTCTTTATATATTTTTTATTATATTTATTTACTACTATTTTAATTTAAGTTTTCAAAATTTTGATATTTTATTCACAAGAGTTTCACAATGTGATTTTAGCTTCTAAGCACCTAAAAATAGCACTTTAAGTTTTGTGAATAAAAATATTTTTCACATTTAATTTTATTGATTTTTAAAGTTTTTTCACTTTTGCTATAAAAAAACCATCCGCATAGTCATCCGGTAAAACTCTTTTGGCAAATGATAAATCAAATTCATCACTTCTTGAGTAAATAAAATCAACATTAGCTAGATTAAAATCAAGCAATTCTAATTTAAAATTTTCATTTCTTAATGCATTTTCTAAAACCGCTTCATTTTCTTCTCTTAAAAATGTACAAGTACTATACACTAATTCTCCACCATGTTTTAAAGCTAGCAATGCTGAGTGTAAAAGTTTTTTTTGTAAATTTGCAATTTGCTTAATTTCTTTTGTATTTTTTTGGATTTCAAAACCCATTTTTGCAAAAGTTGAGCAAGGCGCATCAAGTAAAATTTTATCAAATTTTAAAGGACAAGCCTTGCCTATAGTGCGTGCGTCTTTTAAGAAGCATTTTGCAATTTTAACTTGATAATTTTCCATAGTTTTTTTTAAGGTAAAAAAACGTGTTTTAGATAATTCACAACTTGCTAAATAACCCTCATTTTGCATAAAATTAGCTAAATTTAAGCTTTTTCCACCAGGAGCTGCACACATATCTAGCACATTCTCACCAGCTTTAACACCTAAAGTTTTAGCACATAAATACGAAGAATAATTTTGTATATAAAACTTGCCCTCATTAAAAGCATTCATTGAGCTTAGTTTGCTTTTAAAAATACTAGGTATTTTATAACAATATGGATCAATTTTTTCAAATTCTATATTTTCATTATTTAAAATTTCTTCTAATTCATCATTATCAATAAGTAAAGAATTTCTAAAAATATTGACATATTTTTCTTGATTAAAACTTTGAAGGATTTGTTCTTTTTGCTCTTTTGTATAAATTTCATCTAAAGCTGTATTTAAATCAAGCAAGGCCATAAAAATCCTTTAAAAATAAATATGCAGCTAAAGAATCAAGCTTACCATCTTTTTTCTTTAAATTCACCATACCAAGTTCTTGTGCATTTTTTGAACTAAAACTCTCATCAACAAAAAAAACTTCTTTGTCAAAATCAAGTAAAGATATGAAATGTTCTATTCTTTTTCGCATTTCATTCTCGCTAGATCCACCTAAAGGAACTCCTACTACTAAAGTATTTACACCATACTCTTTGATATACTTTTTTACTTCATTTGCTGCTTGATTACGGTTTTTTCTAATAATAGCTTCAAGTGGCATAGCTATACTTTTATTAACACACAAAGCAACACCAATACGCTTTAAACCTATATCTAATGCTAAAGTTTTCATAAGCAAGCTCTTATTTTTACTCCAGATATTTCTACCAAACCCTCAAGTTCATACTCATAAACTCTATCGCCAAATTTTTTTAAAACTTTTTCTAAATCATCTTCATGCTTTAAAAAACTTAACAAATCATCTTCACTTTGCTCTTGATGAAACTCTCCAAACATTTTTACAAATTCATCAAAATCATGAATTAAATTTGCTTTTTTTGTAGCTAAAAGCAAATTTGTTCCTTCGCTTTCATTTTTCCTATGAGGCAATACATATATAGGTTTATTCATACTTAAAGCAAGCCTTGCGCTTTGCATAGAACCACTTTTTAAATCAGCTTGGGCTATTATAACAACCTCGCTTAAAGCAATGATAAGTCTATTTCTTAGTAAAAAATCATAGGGTTTTGCCTTGTAATTTCCTTCATTTTCACTTAAAGCTAATGCATTTTCATAAATATTTAAAATTTCATTTGTGTTTGCTTTTGGATAAATCTCATCAAGCCCATTAGCAAATATAGCTATGGTTTGAGGATAGGCTATTTTAGCTGCTTGGATATCCACCCCCAAAGCCCCACCACTTACCACACAAACCTTAACTTTTTTTAGCAAAGTCACCAATTCAACAAGACAATTTTTAGTATAAACACTCATTTTTCTAGAACCTATAATAGCTACTTTTCTAGCATTTAAAAGCTCTAAATTACCTTTATAATAAATCTTTAAAGGCGGATTTAAAAGATTTTTAAAATCTTCAATATTCTCAATAAATTTCATTTAAATATACAAGCTCAACTGAATTTAACAAATCTTTACTTTGCACCAAAGCCTTAAAAGTCTTTTCTCTTGGGTGACCAATAGCGATAGCAAAACCTTTCTTTTTTGCCTCTTCTACTGCTTGTCTGAGTTGGTTTTTAATATATGCTATATTATCTTCATTATCCAAAAAAACATCTCTAGCTATATAAGGTTGTTCAAAACGACTTACTAAATTTTTAGCTTTAGAATTTCCTATGGTTCTTGAATCTACAAAAATAAAATCATTTTGCTTAAAAGCATTAAGTAATTTATCCATAGCCTGCATATTTGCAGTAAATAAACTTCCTGTATGGTTGTTAATAAATTTTACTTTTGGAAATTGTTCTTTTACAAAAGCTACGCGCTTGCTTATTTTTTCCATATCATCACTAGGATGTAAAGTATTTAATTCTGCCTTATCATATTTTATAGCTGCAAGAGGTAAATGCACCATAAAAAAGTCAAAATCCTTTGCAAACTCAGCTGTATAAGGATGGCGTTTATCAGGTGGAAAAAAAGATGGGATTAATTTTAAATTTGTTTTTTTAAGCATATCTACATGAGTGTGACTTGCCATATCATCTATAATAATTGCTAGACGAGGTTTGGTATTTTTTTGCACTAGGATTTGAGTTTTATTATCCTCGTTTTTATCTGTTATATTTTGCTCCTTATTTTTTAATTCTTTGCTTGCATTTTTCTCTATTACTTCTAAAATTAAAGTTTGATTATCCTCTTTAGTTTGATTTAACTCTATATTTGCAGGGCTTAAGTTTAAAATTTCACTAATATTTTTATCTAAAAATTCTAATTTTTCATTTTCTAAAGTTAAATTTATATCATTAAAACTAAAATTATTTTCTTGCTCTATTGTAGGTGACAATGGTTCTTTTTCAGCTATGGTTTGATTGAAATCTAAAACTTTATTTTCTTCTTTTTTTAAAAACAAAGCTCCAAATGCAAAAAGAAAAATTCCAAATATAACAAGACAAAGTGCTAAAAGCACTTTGTATTTTTTATTTATAGTTTTCAAATTAGTTTTTATCTTTATCAACTAATTTTTTAGCACCAATCCAAGGCATCATAGCGCGAAGTTCGCGTCCTGTTTTTTCTATCAAAGAATCATTCATTAATTTACGCTCTGCGTGCATTCTTGCAAAATTTGCTCTTCTTTCTAAGATAAAATCTTTAGCAAAACTTCCATTTTGTATATCTTTTAAAACACCTTTCATAGCCTCTTTAGTTTCTTTGGTAATAATCTTAGGCCCTGTGATATAATCTCCATATTCAGCAGTATTAGAAACAGAATATCTCATATCAGCAATACCACCTTGATAAATCAAATCTACAATTAATTTCATTTCATGCAAACACTCAAAATACGCCATTTCAGGTTCATACCCTGCTTCAACTAAGGTTTCAAAACCAGCTTGGATTAAAGCACTAAGTCCTCCGCAAAGCACTGCTTGTTCACCAAATAAATCTGTTTCAGTTTCAGCTTTAAAAGTCGTTTCTATAATACCTGTTCTACCACCACCTAAAGCACTAGCATAACTTAAAGCTAAATTTTTAGCATTTTTACTTTCATCTTGGTGGATAGCAATTAAACAAGGAGTACCCCCACCTATACTAAATTCATGCCTTACAGTATGACCTGGAGCTTTAGGAGCTATCATAATCACATCTATACCTTTTGGAGCAACAATTTGTCCATAGTGGATATTAAATCCATGTGCAAATGCAAGAGTTTTACCTGCTTTTAATTCAGGTTTAATTTCTTCATTAAAAATTTCACTTTGAATTTCATCAGGAGCTAAAATCATAATCAAATCTGCTTCTTTAGTAGCTTCTTTTACGCTTTTTACTATAAAATTTGCTTTTTGGGCTTTTGCCCAACTTTGCCCACCCTCTTTTAAGCCTATGATAACATTTACACCAGTATCTCTTAAATTCATAGCGTGAGCATGACCTTGAGAGCCAAAACCTATAATAGCTACTTTTTTTGATTTTATTAAATTAATATCACAATCTTTATCATAATAAATTGATACAGCCATTATGCACTCCTAAAATTAAAATTAAAGCAAAGATTATAACTAAAAAATATAAATTTAATCCTTTTATGATAAAATTTAAGTTTTGAAAAATTACTATAAAGAGTCTTATGAAAGAATTATTTAATCAACTAAGCTATGGTCTAAATGCTGATGAAATTACCAATAAAAACAAGCAAATCATTAGAGAATTATTAACTTGTGATATTATTAAATTTTATAAAAACAAGTACTATTTAAAAGATGGCTTTACTTTTGGTAAGATTGATATTTCAGTTAATGGAACGGGATTTTTAGAAAGTTTTGATCCTGCTTTTAAGCGTGATTTGCTCATAGAAAATAAAAATTTAAAAGGAGCAAATTATGCTGATATAGTTGTAGCAAAATTACTCCCTCTTAAAAAAAAGCGTCCAAGTGCTAAAGTTATTTTAATACTTAAAAGAGCCCATGAAACTTCTTTGGTTATAACTAAAAGATACGGCGAAGCAGTCCTTGGAGTAAATATTCAAACAGGACTTACATGTGCCTTAAAAGCCTCTCAAAAATCCTTAAAAGCTCTGCCTTTAGGAACTATTTTAAAAGTAGAAAATCATGATAATAATATCACTGAAGTGATAGGGCATATTGATGATGATTTTATAGATGAAAAAATTTCCTTAGCACTTTTTAATAAAAATGCAGTTTTTGATAATTTATGTGAAAATGAAGCAAGAGCCTATGGAAATAAAGTTGATGCGAGTATGTATCCATCAAGAAAAGATCTTAGAAATTTAAATTTTTGCACCATTGATCCAATTGATGCAAAAGATTTTGATGATGCAATTTATTATGATAAAAACGAGCATGCTATTTATGTAGCCATAGCTGATGTAAGCGCTTATGTGCATGCTTATAGTGCTATTGATAAAGAAGCAAGATCAAGGGGTTTTTCGATTTATTTTCCTCATATTGCCATACCTATGCTACCAAGAGCTTTGAGTGAAAATATTTGCTCACTAAAACCTAACGAAGATAGATTAGCATTTTGTTTTAAAATAAGTTTAGATCAAAACAATGAAGTGATTAAAGAAGAGCTTTTTGAGGCTATTATCAACTCAAAACGCCGTTTTAATTACGATGAAGTTGATGAGTATTTACAAACGCAAGAAGATTTAGGCGCAATCAATTGGCTTTATGAAGTTTTTAAAATCACTCAAAATTTACGCAAAAAACGATTAAAAAATGCTTGTGAGTTTAAAACCCAAGAGCTAAGAATGACTTTAGATGAAAATAATAAACTCATAAAAACACGCCTTGAAAATGACACGGCCTCGCATAATTTAATCGAAGATTGCATGCTTTTAGCCAATAAAGCTGCAGCAAAAATCATTGATATAGGAGTTTTTAGAAATCATTTAAGTCCTGATTATAAAAAAATAGATCAATTGCTAGCTGATCTTTCAACACTTAGCATAGATATTAATCCTAAAAATAATGTCATAGAATTATTTAAAGACATTCAAGTCTTAGCAAATGAGCTAAATATAAGAGAAGAAGTAGATAAACTCATCATCAAAGCACAAAAAAAGGCAGAATATTCTAGTGAAAATGCGGGACATTTTGGCTTAGGTTTTGATAAATATACCCATTTTACAAGCCCTATTAGAAGGTATTCTGATCTTATTTTACACAGACTTTTAAAAGCTAAAATCAACAATGATGTAAAAATGTTTAATTATTTGCTTTTAAATATACAAAGTACTTGCGAGGAATTAAGCTTACTAGAAAGAGAAGCAGATAAGGTTGCTTGGTATTTTATGGATAGAAAATTTGCAAGATGGGCAAAAGAAAATATAAGGAAAAAATTTAAAGCTTTGGTGGTAGAAAATCAAAGTTCATTGCAAGTAAAATTAAATGATGAAATTAAAGGAGCTTTGATTACCATCATAGGCTCAAGGGCAAATTTATTAGAAAATGTGGAAGTAGAAATCACTGAAGTAGATATTGTTAGTGCTAAAATTTTTGGTAAAATCACTAAACATTTTAGTTTAGAAAGAAACCAAAATGTATAAAAATCAACTCCAAAGCTTACTTAATAGCAATAATTTTCCTAATTATTTCTTACTTTATGGAGCAGATAATTTCCAAATAGAGCTTTATACTAAATTTATTAAAGACAAATACTCTTTTGATGAGAGTTTAAGATTTTATTTTGAAGAATATGATTTTAAGCAAGCCTATGATTATTTATCTAGCGCTTCCTTATTTAGCGAAAGAAAACTATTAGAAATCAAAACTCAAAAGAAAATCCCAAGTAAAGAACTCAAGCAACTTTTACAGCTTTGTCAAAATTCACAAGATAATTATTTTTTACTTGAAATTTATGATGAAAGCTCTAAACAAAGTGAAGCGGAGAAAATTTTTGCTAATAATTTTTGTAGATTTTATAAAGTAAATTCAGCTAAGGAGGGTATGGAATTACTAGCTTTAAAAGCTAAAGAGTTAAATATCAATATTACTCAAAATGCCCTTTATGCTCTTTTTTATAATTTTAATGAAAATTTATATTTAGCAGCTAATGAGTTAAATAAATTTAGTGGTTTAAATATCGATGAAAAAATCATTCAAGAGCATTGTTATAGTTTAAGCACTATTAGCTTTGAAAATTTTTTTGACAAACTAATGCAAAAAAAAGATTTAAGAAATGAACTTGAAAATATTTTAGAAAATTACAATGAAATAGCATTGATTAATGCCTTATATGCAAATTTTTATAGACTTTTTAAAATAGCTTTACATATTAAAATTTATGGAAATTTAGACTTAAAGGAAATTTTAGGCTATGCCCCGCCTATTTCTGTGGCACAAAATCTTCAAAAACAAGCTCTTATGATCAAAATATCACAATATAAAAATATCTTTTTAATACTTTGTAATTGCGAATACGAATTAAAAAAGAATTCTAAAATAGAAAAAAAAGAGTTTTTAATCGCAACACTTTTGCAACTTAGCTCCATGTTAAAAAGTTAAATTAAGAAAACTTATGGTAGAATAAAATTCGCATTTTATGCGAAATCCTTGCCTAAAAATTTAGGCTTTATATCCACAAGGAGAAATTAAATGAGACATTATGAAGTTTTATTCATATTAAAACCAACACTTACAGAAGAAGAAGTAAGTGCTAAGTTGGAATTCGTAAAAGAAGTCCTTACAAAAAATGGCGCAGAAATTGAAAGCGTAGTTCCAATGGGAACAAGAAAACTTGCGTACAAAATTAAAAAATACGAAAGAGGAACTTATTTTGTAATTTATTTCAAGGCTCCTACAAATTTAATTGCAGAGCTTGAAAGGGTATTAAGAATCACTGAAGAAGTAATTAGATTTTTAATCGTAAAATATGAAAATAAAAAAGAAATTGCAGCTTGGGAAAAACTAAGCAAAGGTATCAAACAAAATAAAAAAGAAATCAAAGCTAGTGAAAGTACAGAAGGCTAATTAATGTTTAATAAAGTCGTTTTAGTAGGTAATCTTACAAGGGATATAGAAATGCGCTATGCTCCATCAGGTAGTGCAATAGGCTCTTCTGCTATAGCTGTAACAAGAAGATTTAGTACAAATACAGGAGAAAAAAGAGAAGAAACCTGCTTTATCGACATTAGTTTTTTTGGTAGAACAGCAGAGATTGCTAATCAATATCTTAACAAAGGTAGTAAAGTTTTAATTGAAGGTCGTTTAAGATTTGAGCAGTGGAGTGATCAAAATGGACAAAATAGATCAAAACACAGTATTCAAGTTGAAAATTTAGAAATGTTAGGTTCAACTGTGCAAAATAGTCAGCAAAACAATTTTGACAATCAAAATTATGGCTATAATCAGAATTTTAATCAACAACAAAGCTTTGATCCTTATGCTCAAGTACAAACTAGAACAAACCCATCAAATACTTATCAAAATCCTCAAAAAGAAGCTCCTATGAAGGAAATTGATATTGATAAATATGATGATGACACAGAATTACCATTTTAAAGGAAAAAATCATGGCAGAAAAAAGAAAATATTCACGTAAATATTGCAAATACACTGAAGCTAAAGTTGATTTCATCGATTATAAAGATACAGCATTGTTAAAACATGCTTTATCAGAAAGATTTAAAATCATGCCACGCCGTTTAACAGGCACTAGCAAAAAACACCAAGAAATGGTTGAAGTTGCTATTAAACGCGCAAGACATGTAGCGCTGATCCCTTATATCGTAGATAGAAAAGAAGTTGTTACTAATCCTTTTGAAGGATTATAATTAAATCAATCCCAAGCTTTTTAGCTTGGGAAAATAAAAGGTTGTTTTATGTTTTCAGATATAGAATCTGAAATTTATGTTATTTTGCTTGCTTCTGTTGCTATTATAGCAGTTTTAAATCCTTTTGGAAATCTTCCTCAATTTCTCGCAATGACTGAGGGCTTAGATGCTGATACAAGAAAAAAACTTTTTAGAAATATCATTTATACTGCATTTTGTATTGTTTTAGTTTTTTTACTTTCTGGACCGTTTATCATGAAATATTTATTTAAAATAGATATTAATGATTTAAGAGTTGCAGGTGGTTTGATTTTAATCATTATGAGCACTAAAAACTTACTTTTTACTCCATCAAGTTCTCAATTTCAACACTATCAAGGATTAAGCCATAAAGAATTATTAAAAAAAAGTATAGTGCCAATGGCATTTCCTATGCTAGTAGGTCCTGGAACACTTTCTACTATAGTGGTTATTTCAGAAGATCAAAATTTAGCCATAGCTGTAGCTTCTGTATTACTTACCTTTGCTTTTATTTTTGCCTTGTTCCACTTTTCAGCTACTATTGAAAAAGTCATAGGAAAGCTTGTGCTTTATGTTTTTTCACGCATTGCTTTAGTTTTTATTATGGCTATGGGAGTGAAAATGATAGCTATTGGGGTTCAAACTTACATCCAATCTAATTTAGGATAAATAAAAAAACTTTTTTGTAAAAACACTTCTTCATTTACTGTTTTATTATCATTTAACAAAACGCTAATATTTATTGCTACAATGCTTTTTGCATTAGCATTATTTGCTATCAATTTGTATCCTTTACACTCACCTAAAGGATAAGCATAATCAATTCGTATTTTTATATTATTATATTCAAAATTATATTCATTTAAGCATTCTTTACCCTCTAAATAGGCTTGATATAAAAAATATTTAGAAAGCTCTTTTGCATCATGGAGTAAAATCTTTCCTTGAGTATAAAGAGTTAAATCTTTCATAATTCTTGGAGAATATGAAGAAATTTTTATTATAAATATCATAACAAAAGAGATAAATATAATAAAAGATATTGTATAAACCATAGCAAAAGATTTTTTCATAAAAACATCCACTTAGATAAGCATTCATTTTGACTTTTATCGCATATTAAAACTTTTAGCGCCTTATCATCTTGTTTGAAAATAAGCTTTGAAATATTTTGAGCTAGCAAAAAAGATCGTTTGTTATGATTTAAATCATCTATTTGTATATAAATATTTTCATTTTCAAAATATACCATAATATAAGCATATAAAATAGTATAAAATCCAATAAAATTCTCATTAATAAAATATATTTTCTCTCTATCGCTAACTAGCACTTTATAAATTTTTGATTTTTTTATATCATAAAAATACATATAATCATTAGCATATATTTTTAACTTTTTTTCACTATGCATATCTTTATAATTACTTAAAATTCCTTTAGAGCTTCCATTTTCTACAAAATGCAAATTGCTTTTTGGACTAAAAAAACTTTCATTATTTTCTAAAATAACACCACTAAAATTTAACTTTTTTAACGATATATCATAAAAAATATCATCATTTGCACTCATATAACATTCAAAAGAGCTACTTGTCAATGTCACATTTAAACAAGAATGATAAAATTTTTCCATACTAAGCAAAGTTTGGTTTAAATTTAAAAATACTGTGTTGGAATTTTTAATTTTATAACTATGATTATAAAGATGTATAGCCGGATTGCTTAAGATGGTAATCAATATGCCCAAGATAACAAGGCTTAGTGCAAGCTCTAACAAGCTAAAAGCTTTTTTCATCTATAAAAGCTTCTTTGTAGGATAAATCTTTTATTTTTAAAGATTTAAGTTTAAACTCATTACTAGTGTATTCTAAAAAGTTATAAGTATTTATATGTATTTCTTTTGCTTTATATGAAGGATTTTGCATAAATAATTCTTTTTCTTCATTAAAAAGGGTTTGATTTTGCCATATAACATTTAAAGATTTATTTGCAAATACAAGATAATAAGATCCAAAAATAAAAGATAAAATTACAATACAAAAAGCAAGCTCTAGGAGACTAAAAGCTTGCTTCATTTATTTAAACTTGCATTAAAAGCTTCAAAAAAAGCACCGCGTAAAGCTCTTTTTTCCAAAGCTTCAATTCCTTTTATAGTTACTCCTGCTGGAGAACAAATTTTTTCTTTAATAATAGCAGGATGTGCATGATTAAACAAAGTGCTAAAACTTTCAAAACTTGCACGAGCAAGTTCATAACTAAGTTCATTTTTTAAACCATTTTTCACACCTGCATTTGCTAAACTTTCTGCGACCAAAGCCAAAAACGCAGGAGCACAACCACTTAAAACCATAGCCACATCAAATTCTTTTTCATTTTGTAAATTTATGGCTCTACCAAAAGTATTTAGCAAAGATAAAATTTCATCTTTATATAAATCATTTTCCATTAAATACGCGGTCGCTGAGGCTTTAAATTCAGCTGCTGTATTTGGCATAATTTTTATATAATTTTGCGCATTAATACAATGAAGTCGCTCAAAAGTAGTATTTGCTAAAACTGAAATGAGCCACTTTGCCTTACCTTTTAATTTTATAGCTACTTCTTCTAAAGCATAAGGTTTAAATGCTAAAATAACATTTTTATCTTCTATGTCAAATTCTTCATAAGATAAAACTTCTAGATTTAAGCTACTAGCTTTTTTTAAATCTCTAGCAACAACAACTACTTTATAAGTATCTTTCAAACCTTTAGCTATAGCATTTGCCATAGCACCATTTCCTAAAATATAAATTTCAGACATTATTTTGTTTGTTTAATAAAAGCTGAAATCTTTTCAGACTGAAAATAATTAGGATATTTACTTGTATCTAAAATCACTTGCACTAAAGAATTATTATCATAATTCATCACAACAGGTGCTAAAAAATTTACCGTAGATTCTTCTAATGGTTCATTAATAGCTACGATAACAAATACTCCAAAATTAGTTTGCTCATTTAAAGCTAGCAATTCTTGATAATAATCAGGCACTTCAAAATCATAATCAGGACGGATCATATAAGGATCAATCATCACAAAAGAAAAATCTTTACCATCAAGGCTTTTAAGTCTATAAAAAACCTCATCTATTTTATAAAAGTTCATATTTTTGGTATCTTCAAACCCTAAAATAGGACATTTAACCTCTAAGTTCATCTTGCCTCCTAAAATCTATTGACTAAGAAATTACAACTCATAAAGCAATTTTAGTTCCAACTTTAAAATTACACTAATTAAAAGTTTTTGAATATAATTTTAGTTTTAAAAATTAACATTTTCATAAACATAAAAACACTATAATTATAAATTATCAAAAATTTATAAGGTAACACTATGAAAAAACTTTTTATTTTTTCACTTATTATTGCGAGTTTATTTTTAGGGGCATGCAGCTCAAAAAAAGCTGAAGATTTATATAATCTAAGCTCAATGGAATGGTATCAACAAATTATAAAAGATTTGCAAGAAAAAAATCTTGAAGCAGCTGATAAACACTATACTTCAATGGCAGCTGAGCATATTGCTGATCCATTATTAGAGCAAACTTTACTTATATTAGCTCAAGCTCATATAAGCGAAGAAGAATATGAAATGGCAAATTTTTATCTTGATGAATACTTAAATAAATTTGGTGATTCAAAAAATGTAGCTTATATAAGATATTTAAAAATCAAAGCCAAATTCGACTCTTTTGCTGTGCCAAATCGCAACCAAGCACTAATGCTAAAAACAATAGAAGAAATCAATGAATACAATCAAAACTACCCTAATGTGCAATATAATGATCTAATTGACACCATGCTTACTAAATTTAATCTTGCAGTTTTTTATCTTGATACAAGTATAGCAGAGTTGTACGAGAAAAAAAATAGAGAGCAAAGCTATGAGATTTATAAGCAAAAAATAGAAAATTCCGATTTTAATAAAATCGATATGATCAAACCAGAACTTCCATGGTATAGAAAAATATTTGAAGAAGGTATAATGTAATGAAATTAGAAAATACTCAAAACTATCCAACAAAACTTCCCGTTCTTGTGGAAGATGAGCTTTTTTTATACCCTTTTATGATAACACCGATTTTTTTAAATGACATGCAAAATATCAAAGCCTTAGATACTGCTTTGCAAAATGAAAGCATGATTTTTGTAGCGCCATCAAAAATTGAAGGTGGGCGTGGTTTTGATGATATTTATGATTGCGGGGTAATAGGGACTATAATGAGAAAAGTTCCACTGCCTGATGGTAGGATTAAAATTTTATTTCAAGGTTATGCTAAAGCTAAGATTATTGAGAAGATCTCAGATGATCCTTTATTTGCTCTAGTTGATTTAATCCACCAAGAACCATTATGCAACACAAAAAAAGAGGCCATCATTGAAGTAGTAAGAGAAAAGGCTAAAGCTTTATCTACTGTGAGTCATTATTTTCCACCTGATCTTTTAAGAACCATAGAAGAAGATGTTGAGCCTAGTAGAATTTGTGATTTGATACTAAATTCTATCAAAATCAAAAAGCAACAAGCATATGAATTTTTTATTGAAACAAACTTGGAAACAAAACTTTTAAATTTAATTGATTATTTAGCTAAAGAAATTGAAGCAAATAAAATCCAAAAAGAAATCAAAAACAAAGTTCATTCTAAAATAGACAAAGTCAATAAAGAATATTTCTTAAAAGAACAACTCAAACAAATTCAAAGAGAACTTGGAAGTGATATACAAAAAGAAAGTGAAGTAGAAGAATATAATAAAAAATTAGAAAAGAAAAAAGCTTTTATGTATGAAGAAGCTTACAAAGAAATCAAAAAACAAATTCAAAAATATGAAAGAATTCATCAAGATAATTCAGAAGCATCTATGGTGCAAACTTACATAGAGACAGTTTTAGATATACCTTTTGAGCACTCTTCAAAGAAAAAACTTAATTTAAAAGATGTGTCTTCACAACTTAACAGTGATCATTATGCATTAGAAAAACCAAAAGAACGCATTGAAGAATACTTTGCCGTTAAAGAACTTTTAGAAAAACGCAAAATCAAAGATAGAGATGGTGCTAAAGTTATTTTATGTTTAGTTGGACCTCCAGGTGTTGGTAAAACTTCTTTAGCAAATTCGGTCGCAAAAGCACTAAAAAGAGAGTTGGTGCGCATAGCTTTAGGCGGTTTAGAGGATGTTAATGAATTAAGAGGACATAGAAGAACCTATATAGGAGCTATGCCAGGACGTATTATACAAGGACTTATAGAAGCTAAACAAAGCAATCCTGTTGTTGTGCTTGATGAAATTGATAAACTAAGTCGCAACCATAGAGGAGATCCAAGTGCGGTTTTACTTGAAATCTTAGATCCTGAACAAAATACTAAATTTAGGGATTATTATCTAAATTTCAACATCGATTTAAGTAAAATCATTTTCATAGCTACTGCAAATGATGCAAGCTTAATACCTGCTGCTTTAAAAGATAGAATGGAATTTATAGAGCTTAGCTCTTACACTCCTCAAGAAAAATTCCAAATAGCCAAAAACTATCTCATACCTGATGAAATAAAAAAACATGGACTCAAGGAAAAAGAAATTAGCTTTGATGATGATGCTATAGAATTAATAGTAAATGAATATACTAGAGAATCAGGTGTAAGAAATTTAAGAAGAAAGATTGCTGAAGTTTGTAGAAAATGTGTTAAAAAACTTCTTTTAGAGGAAAATACTAAACACATTCAAATCAATACTAAAAATTTAAAAGATTTTTTAAGCAAAAAAGTCTTTGAAATAGAAAAACATGAAAAAGAAAACAAAATCGGACAAGTAAATGGACTTGCATGGACTGCAGTGGGTGGAGATGTATTAAAAATAGAAACTATTAAAATCAAAGGTAAAGGCGAGCTAACTCTTACAGGAAGTTTGGGTGATGTAATGAAAGAATCAGCAAAAATTGCCCAAAGTCTTATTAAAAATTTAATTGATGAAAAGCAAATTATAGTACCTGAAAATCTTTTTTATAAAGAAAATGAGAGTGTTTACAATCAATATAATCTTCATATTCATGTTCCAGATGGCGCAACACCAAAAGATGGACCAAGTGCAGGCATAACAATTACTACAGCTATTGCTTCTATTTTTAGTGATAAAAAAGTAAGATCTGATGTTGCAATGACAGGAGAGATTGACTTAATGGGTAATGTTTTACCAATAGGTGGCTTAAAAGAAAAATTAATTGCTGCTTACAAAGCTGATATTAAAACGACCATAATCCCACATAAAAATTACGAAAGAGACTTAAAAGATATCCCAGAGGAAGTAATAGAAAATATGAAAATAATTGGGGTAAAAACTTTAAATGAAGTATTAAAAATAGCTCTTGTGTAAAAAAACTAGAAGCTTATTAAGCTTCTAGTTTATCCATAATCAACTTGCTGTCTTTTTCTAACTCTCTTATATCACTAATAATTGAATCATAATCTTCTTTTGTTATATTTTCTTTTTTAGCTACTTCTATGGCTTTATTTGCAGAATGTTGTATTTTTTCACTTTTAGAGTCCATTTCGCTTTGAGAAATTAAAGGACAGAAAATACTTTTAGCATCTTCATCTTTACATAAAGTAGAAATAGGATCTAAATTTTGAAGTTTCTCTTGTGAACCGTTAAGTGTTAAATATACATCTGATTTATATAAAATATGATCTATTTTCATAGCTGATAAAGTCAAATCAGAAGCAAAACTAACAAATTCTTTTCCTAAATGGGAACTTTTATCCTCTAATTCCCTAAATGCTTCACTAAAATCAGCAATTTTACTATTAGAAGAATTTGCAATATCAAATACCTTTTCACTATTTTCTTGTATAGAGCTAATTTCCTGATTCATTACTTGAATTGCTAAAGTAATCTCACCTGTTGCTTTTTGAGTTTTTTCTGCAAGTTGCCTTACTTCATCCGCAACCACCGCAAAACCTCTACCATGCTCTCCTGCACGAGCAGCCTCAATAGCCGCATTTAGTGCAAGAAGATTGGTTTGATCTGCTATATCTCTAATAACTTCAACAATCGCATTAATGCTTTGAGCATTTGAAGCAAAAGTATCAACAGCGTTTTTACTTTCATCAGCTACCTGCATCATAGAGGAAATTGAATCTTGCAAGTTGCCAACCTCTAGACCATTTTTTTGAGCAGTATCTGAAATAATCTTAATATCACCAAAAACTTCTCTCATTAATTTAATAATCCCGTTTAATGCAGAAGATAAATCATTTAAATTTTTATTTTGACTATTTAAACTTAAATCCATCAATTCTCTCGATAAAGCATTTTTAAAAACAGATTTTCCTGTTTTTTCTATATCATCCAAAGCTTTATTGATAAAATTAATATTATGAACAAAAATTCCTTTTAAACCTTCAGGAATAGCCCTTCTAAAATATTCTCCTTTTTGCGAACAAGCAATAGAAGTATTAATTTCTCTCAAATAAGCTTCTAAACCATCTATAGTATTGTTAAGATTATCCGCAATTTCTTTTAGTTTTTTATTATTGCATTTAATATATACAATTCTTGAATCAAAATTACCATTTTTTAGCTCTCTACTGAGATGTAAAATTTTATCACTAAATTCCTCTTCCTTTTTTAAGATAAATAAATTGCATATAAGCAACAAAAACAAAACTAAAAAAAATCCAGAGGAAATAAATTCTGTAAAAAACAAAGAAATTCCACAGCCTAACATACTTAAAATAATACCGATAAACATAATATTTTTCATAAAAATCCTTTTTAGTTATTTTTGAATTTCCATCATTAGTTCATTATAAGTCATTCCATAAGATTTCACTATTGTTTCCAACTCTTCAATCCCGGATTTAACACCATTATCCTTTTCTTTCACTAAAAGTATCTTATATATTTCTTCCATTGTCTTAATGGCTTCTGTTTTAGGTTTTCTTCTTACTGAATAATAATTCAAAATACTTCCGTTTGTATCACACGAAGCAGTAACATTAGCAAATACCCAATAATAATCATTATATTTTGTTTTATTTTTTACAAAAGCAAAAACTTCTTTTTTAAGTTGAATGTTATCCCATAAATATTTAAAAACCGTTCTTGGCATATCAGGATGACGCATAATACTATGAGGTTTGTATAAGATTTCATCTATTTTATAATCAGAATATTTCAAAAAATCCTCATTTGCATAAATAATCTCACCTTTTAAATTTGTTTTTGATGTTATCAAAACATCTGATGTTAGAATTTTTTCTACAGACATAATTTGATCTCCTCAGTTTTAATCAAAAAAGAGAGTGATTATATCTTATATACAAACAACAATTTATAAATAAAATTTATAAAAATCACTTTTGAAGCTCTAAGATTAGCTGATTATAACTCATACCATAAGAGCTAACTATTTTAACAAGCTCATCAACTCCAGCTTTTATACCGCCCTTTTCCTCAGCCTCTAAAAGAATTTTATACACTTGCTCTATTGTCGGTATAGCTTCTCTTTTAGGTTTTCTTCTTACTGAATAATAATTTATAATATTTCCTTGCTCATCAAACGAAGCCGTAACATTAGTAAAAACCCAATAATAATCATTTTGTTTGGTTTTATTTTTTACAAAAGCAAAAATTTCTCTCCCATCTTGTATATAATCCCACAAACACTTAAAAACAGTTCTTGGCATATCAGGATGACGCACAATATTATGAGGTTTATATAAGATTTCTTCCATTTTATAACCTGCATATTTCAAAAAATCATCATTAGCGTAAATAATATCCCCTTTTAAATCTGTTTTAGAGGTTATTAAAGTATCTGGCTCTAAAATTTTTTCTTGCGACATTTTTTTTCCTATTATTTATTTACAAAATATTATATTTTATTTATCATAAAATTTCATTGAAATTAAATCCTTTATCATAAAGTATTTTTCTAACTAAATCTTGATGTTCCTTTCCTTTAGTTTCTAAGGTAATTGAAATCATCGCATCGCCATATTCAAGCTTGGTTGAAAATCTATCATAGTCAATTTTAACTATATTAGCTTGAGCCTCTTTAATCGCATCACTTAAAGCACTTAAAGCACCTGGTTTATCAATCAAAGTAACGTTGATAAGCATTTTTCTAAATGCCTTAAACAAACCTTTTTCTATAATGATATTTAACATTTGCACATCAATATTTCCACCACTTAAAATCACACCGATTTTTTTATGATTTTTTAAATCTATTTTTTTATGCAAAAGTGCAGCAACTGCTGATGCTCCAGCACCTTCAACTGTGATTTTATGTTTTTCAAGTAAATACAATACTGCATTAGCTATTTCTTCATCATCAACTTGAATAAAATCATCAACACATTCAAGAATAATATCAAAATTAATTTTATTCACATCACGCACTGCTATACCATCAGCTATAGTTCTAACAGCTTTTGAATTGATTATTTTTTTACTTTTAAAACTCTCATACATCGCAGGAGCTCCCTTAGCACTCACTCCGATAACTTTTACAGCAGGATTAATTTGCTTAGCGGCACTTGCCACACCGCTAATCAAACCTCCCCCACCAACTGGAGCCAAAATCATATCTAAATCACTTATTTCATCAAGCATTTCAAGCATTAAAGTACCCTGCCCCGCTATAATACTTTCATTCTCAAAAGGATGAATGAAATTTAAATGATGTTCTTTGGCGTAATTTAGTGCATAAGCATAAGCCTCATCAAAATTATCTCCTTTTAAAATCACCTTTGCACCTAAATTTTTAGTCGCACTTACTTTTAACAAAGGCGTAGCTTCAGGCATAACAATCACAGCTTCTATACCAAATTTTTTAGCACTAATTGCTACCCCTTGTGCGTGATTTCCAGCACTTGCAGCTATTACACCTGCTTGTTTTTGTTCTTTAGTTAAATTAGCTATTGTATTATAAGCTCCTCTGATTTTATAAGCACCTGTTTTTTGTAAATTTTCACATTTTAAAAAAACATCAGTTTCCAAAAACTCACTCAAAAAAGAAGAGTGCACAAAAGGAGTTTTTAATACAAAATCTGCAATTTTTTGTTTTGCTTGATAAATTTTATTTAATTCAACCATGTTTATCCTTTTTGTAGTTCTATTTTAATGCAACGATCTTGAACGCAATTTATACCATATTTTTTACATTTTTGCATTATTTCTTCATTGATAATGCCAAGTTGCATCCAAAAATTTTTAATCTTTTTACTCAAAAGATCTTCAAAAATTTCATTTGCAAAACTTGCTTTTCTAAACATTATAGCAGTATCAACTTCAAAAGGAATATCTTTTAAGTTTCTATAAACTCTTTCCTTTAAAATAAAATCTTCTTTAGGATAGATGGGATAAATTTTATAACCTAAATCTTGTAAATATTTACTTACAAAATGAGAAGGTTTATCTTGATTAGGGCTAAGTCCTATGATGGCTATATTTTTCATAGAACTTAGTATTTTATGACTATCACTCAATGCTTTTTCCTTTTTAAAGCATTGTATCCAAAATCAAATTAACAAGAAGCTTTTTTTACAATCAACAAATAATATAAAATCAAAGCTATTGCAACTAACAAAGCACAAAAAGCATAAACATTAGCAAAACCTATACTTGGTTCTATAATACCTAGTAAATAAGGGCTCACTCCTATACCAAAATCTAAGGCTATAAAAAATGTAGAATTAGCCAAACCCATTTTTTCTTTGGGTGCAAGTTTTATAGCTAAAGCTTGAGCACTTGAAGTAGCATTAGCATAACCTAGTGCACAAAAAACTCCAGCTAAAATAATCATATAAAAACTCGAGGCAAAGGTAAGTAAAAGCAAACACACTATAAAACTTAAAAAGGAAAAAATCATCACTATATTAGCACCATATTTATCAAACACTTTACCAGCAAGTGGTCTAAAAACCATAGAAAATCCAGCATATACCACAAAAAACATAGATCCAGCAAAAGCTAAATTTAAACTTTGGGTATAAGCACTCATATAAGCTATAATAGCGCCAAAAGGACATGCGAGTAAAAAGGTTACCAAGGCTAAATTTAAAACTGATTTTTCAAAATAATTATAAATACTAAATTTTCTTTTTATATGATGATGTTTTTTAAATCTTCTTACTTTTAAAAAAATAGATAAGACCAATGCAAAGACAATACTCAAACAAGCTATTAAAAAACTAAGCCAAAATTGATTGATAGAGTCAAGTTTTATAGCCAAAAAAGGACCTAAAGCTGAAGTTAAAACAACACTTGTGGCATAATATCCTATACCAACTCCTCTTTTATTGCTAGGTATTATCCTAGCAATAGCTGCCCCGCATGCACAAGAACAAATTCCATAACAAACCCCTGCTAAAAAGCGTATCAAAATCAAAAAATATACATTATAAAATTTCAAATACATCAAATTAATAAAAAGATAAAACAAAAGCGAAAATACTATAACCTTTTTTATATTAACATCATCAATTATAGAACCAAAATAAAGTCTAGAGAGTAAAGCACCTATAACAAAAGCTCCCATGATAAGACCTGCGGTGCTAGTTTGAAGATTTAAAACACCCAAAACATAATCTGTACTAGAAATAGTACTCATATAAAAAACAAGACAAATAGCAAAATTTATCCCAAAAATACAGAAAAAATTTATATTAAATAAATTATATTTTTTACTTAATCCCATGAAAAAACCTTTTAAATTTTCTCATTGATATAATCAAGTAATTTTAAAAGTCTTTCCTGATCTTTTACATCTAAGATATCTAAAATCTTTCTTTCATATTTTCTTATACAAACATTTGCATCAAAAAAAATTTCTTTACCTTTAGCACTTAAAGTAATAATTTTTTCTCTTTTATCATCTGCTTTTAAAAACTCTATATATTCAAGTTTTGCTAATTTAGAAACAACTCTAGAAAGTATAGCTTTATCCATCTGATAAAACTCACATATTGGAGCTAAAGTGCTACAACCATGCTGATTTAAATACACAAAAACCCTCCAATCACTTGATTTTAATCCAAAGGGTTTTAAAATTTCATTGACTTTATAGAGTATTTTTCTATTTGTATAGGTAATTTTTTGAAATAAAATGAGAAATCCTTTATAAAAATTAATTGATTAAATCAACTATTTTTATAATAACAAAGCTTGTATAAATTCTAACTTATACTAAGCTTTTTTTCTTAAATGCACCCCACATTCAAGATGAGGAGTATTGGCAAATTGATCAAAAAAGGCCAAATTTAAAATTTCATGACTTTGACATAAAATTTCAAGATTTTCTTTTAAAGTGATAGGATTGCATGAAATATAAATGATATTTTCATAATTTTTAATAAGTTCAATCACACTTAGATCAAGTCCTGCTCTTGGAGGATCAACTAAAACATGAGATATTCTAAAGCTATCTAAATCTATGCCTTTTAAGCGGTTAAATTCTCTTTCTTTATTCAAAGCTTGACTTAACTCTTCACTAGAAAGCCTTGTAAAAGTTATATTTTCAATAGAATTTAAGACACAATTTTTTAAAGCAAATTCGATATTTTTTTTAGAAATTTCAGTTGCTAAAACTTTGTTAAAGTTTCTTGCTAAGGCTATGGTAAAATTTCCATAACCACAATAAAGCTCTAATAAATCTTGCTTAAAATCACTCTCTACACAAGATACAACCCATTCAATCATCTTTTCATTGATATAAGTATTGGGCTGGATAAAACAATCATTATTAAACTCATATAAAAATTCATTTGTATTGATTTTTAGAGCTTGTCTTAAATTTTCCCCATTAAATACAAGTTTTCTACCCCTGCTTCTTGCTATGAGCTTGAGATTTAATTTTTCTGCTAATTTTTGTAAATCTTGTGTAATTAGCTCTATATTTTTATGGAAAAGTAAAGTTACACTTAAATCTAATTTTGTAGCTAAAAACTCTACTCCAAAAAGCTTATGTTTTAAATTTTCATTTAGATTATTTAATAAAATAGGCATGTATTTTTGAATTTTTTCATCTGCTATATCAAATTTTTCAATAGGAATTTTTTTCTTATTTTCAAACATTGCATAAGAAATTTTCCCATTTTCATGATGATATATAGAAAATTCTGCCCTAGTTCTATAAGCTTTTAAAGGTGATTTAAAGCACTGAATTTCTCCATCATATAAAGAAGAAAACAATGCTTTATTTAAAGCAATTTTTTCTTCAAAATGCATCTATGCATCTACCTTTTTGCCAACCACAAAAAGTAAAGCTATCATAGCTAAGATTCCAAAAACAAGTCCTAGCCATACATTAAGTCCTAGTGCCACTGGTAGATAACCACAAAGTATACTAATAGCACAAACACTCAAAGCATAAGGCATTTGCGTGCTAACATGAGCTAAAAGATCGCACTTACTCCCCATAGATGAAAGTATCGTGGTATCAGAAATTGGTGAGCAGTGATCTCCAAAAATAGCCCCTGTTAAAACCCCTGAAATATTAATAATCATATATTGGTGCAACTCTGCTCCGCTTAATTCATTATGAACCCCAACAGCCATAGCCAAAGGAATAGCTAAAGGCATTAAAATACCCATAGTCCCATAACTAGTTCCTGTTGAAAAAGAAATAATAGAAGCAAAAATAAAAATTGCCGTAGGGAGCAAGTAAATAGGTGTTTTATCTGAAAATAAATCAATTAAATATTTAGAAGTTCCTAAATCTTTAATCACAGAAGCTAATGACCATGCGCAAAGTAAAATAATCACAGTCATAATCATAGTTCTCCAACCATGAGTCCAAACTGCAATAGCTTCTTTTAAAGTAAATATTTTTCTATACATTCCCAAAATAATAGCCACTATGGTAGCTAAAAGTGCTGCTTGAAATAATACCACAGAAGCATCAGCTGCGCCAAAAGTTTCTCTAAAAGCAAATAAACTAAGTGGTGCTGCATCAATTTGTGCTTTAATACTTGCATCATCTAAGGCGTTATAACCGCTAAAATAAAAACCTATAAATGAAAATACAATCAAAACAGCCAAAGGTATAATAGCATTAGAAGCTTGCAATTTTACATGTTCTTTTGGCTCTAAAACTTTATCTTCTATATTATCAATTTGCTCATGACCATGAGAAAATTTACCCGCTCTAGCTCTAAGTTCAGCTTTTAGCATAGGTCCAAATTCTCTACCTGTATAAATAGTTAAAATAACAAAAATCAACATAAAAAGATTATAAAATCTATAAGGTAAGGTTTGCACAAAAATTTCAAAAGCATTGATTTCTTCTTTTGCTATACCCAAATGCGCAAAAGTTGCATTATCGATTAGATCATATCCACTACGAATTAAAGAAATTTCAAGTCCTATCCAAGTAGAAATGATAGCAAGACCAGTAATTGGTGCTGCAGTTGCATCCATAATAAAAGCAAGTTTTTCACGGCTTACTCTAAATTTATCTGTCACTGGACGCATGATAGGACCTACGATTAATGAATTAGCATAATCATCAAAGAAAATAAAAATCCCCATACACCAAGTAGCAAATTGCGAGCTTTTTGCTTGCTTAGCTTTAGTAGAAAGCCAAACAGCTACAGCCTTAGTACCTCCTGTTTTTGTAATAAGAGCTACAACTCCACCTATAGTTAAAACTTGTAATAAAATCCCTGCATTACCAGGGCTTGCCATAGCATTTACTACTTTAGAAATAAACCCCGTAAAAGAAGCTATGATAGCATGATAAATGCTACTTTCAATAAGTCCCAACATAAAAGTGCCACTTAATGCACCAATAAATAGCGAAAGCACCACATCTTTAGTAATAAAAGCTAAGATAATAGCTATCACTGGCGGTAAAAGCGTCCAAACTCCAAAAAGTTCTGCATTTGCTTGCGCATCAGCAAGTAACAGTAAAGGAGCTAGTAGTAAATAAAAAATTTTCATATTTTTCCTTAAGTTTTTATATTTTTTCGCTAAAAGTTCCTGCCCATGTTTGAGTTACAGGCATAAGTTCTATTTCATTAATATTAATATGCTCAGGTAAGCTAATGATAAAAGTAATAATTCTTGCTATATCTTCAGCTTTGATATATTTAGTATTTTCATAAACCTCATCAGCTTTTTTAATATCACCTTTAAATCTTACTTCACTAAATTCAGTTTTGCAAAGTCCTGGAGCGATATTAGTTACTTTTATATTACTTCCACGTAAATCCGTCCTTAAAGCTTTAGAAAATTGCGCTACAAAAGCCTTGGTTCCACAATAAACATTGCCTCCATAATAAGGCACATTTGCTGCAATTGAACCAAGATTAATCACATGAGCGTTTTCTGCCTTTCTAAGTAAAGGCAAAGTAGCTCTTGCTATATATAAAAAGCCTTTGATATTAGTATCTACCATGGCCTCAATATCTTCAATATCTAAAGAATCAAACTCATTTAAACCCAAAGCAAGACCTGCATTATTAACAAGTAAAGAAATATTTTGTAAATCTTGAGGTAGATTTTCAACTGCCGCAAAAACTGCTTGTTTATCTCTAACATCAAGCATCATAGGATAAATTTTATCTCCATAAAGTTCTTGTAGTTTTTCTAATCTTTCCTTGCGTCTTGCTATAGCTATAACTTTATAATCAAGCTCTATTAAGGCTTTTAAACTTTCTAAACCAAAGCCTGAGCTTACTCCTGTTATTAAAGCAGTTTTCATGGTTGCGCCTTTTCATATAACATCAAATTTTCATTTTCTTTTAAACCAAGTTTTTTTAGAAATTTAATATTTTGTTCTTTTTTTGCAATGATGGCAAAATCAAGTGCATTAAATCCCAAATCATCTATTTCTTTATAATTAGCCTTATAATCTATAAGCAATTTAAGCATTTTTACATCTGCATAATTTGCCCCATGCATAAAGATATTTTTAGAAGTATGCTCAAGTGCACATAAGGTAATAAAATATGGAGTATTGCTTCCCATGCTAGCAATAGAAAGTTTTTCATTATCATTAATATATTTTTGATTTACATTCGCGCCATTTTCAAGCAAAAGTTTAGCAACTTTATAGTTGTTATATTCAACAGCATAAAACAACGGTGTTTTACCAAAAGAATTTTTATAATCAACCACCGCTTCATTTTCAAGCAAAACCTTAACATTTTCTGCATTATCTAGTGCAAAAAATAAAGCAGACTCATAACCTTCATTTATTTTTACACCTAATTTTATAAATTCACTTACAATTTCACTTTCTCTATTATTTAACAAGGCTGATTTAAAACCATTATTTAATTCTAAATTGCTAATTTTTTTAGTATAAATGTATTCTTTAATCTGCTCTAAAGAATTATTTTTATTAGCCACAAATTTTTCAAAATCTGAAATATCTTTAAAAATTTTAGTTTCACCAACTGCCCAGTTTAAAAATTCATTCAAAGCATTACTAGCAAAATAAATCGCACTTGCTTTATCTAAATTAAATTCCTCTTGAAAATATTTAGTTAAAGGGTTGATTGCATTGTTGTATTCTTTCCAAAATTCCTTAAAAAGTTTAAAATTTCCAATACTTTGATAAGCCCAAAATCTAAAATAAGCTTTTAATTTTGCAAATTTTTCTTCAAGTATTATAGGATCTTGTAAAGTTTTCTGATAACCTTGTGGATCAAGTGCAATTTCTAATAATTTAAAATCAAATTTTCTCAAATCGCTAAAATATTCTCCGCCCATACAAGCACTATTGCTTCCTCTAATTTCATTAGCAAGCTCATATAATCTTTTTGTGATTTGATGATTTTTTAAAGAAAAAGCGCAATTTAAATCCACTTGAGCAAAATCTTGTGTATTTTTTGGCTCAAATTCTTTGAAAAAATCAACCTTATTTTCCTTAACATACTCACAAGTATAATCCAAAGCTAAAGCATTTAAACTTATAATCAAACTAAATAGTAAAATTCTCAAGTATTTTCCTTGAATATAAATTAAATCACTATTTTAACTAAATTTTTGCTTTAATAACAATTAATTAATTTAAAATTCATACAATGCTTGCTTTTAAAATAAGGAAAAATATGTATCAAAGTTTTTATAAAGCTAGTTTTGCTTATATTCTTTTACAAAGTGATAAAGATAAGCTTATTAATGTTGATTTTACTACATATAAGCCTGATTTTACCAAAGATAAACACGCTATTTTAGAGCAAGCCTTAGAAGAACTAGACCTTTATTTTAACAAAAAGCTTTTTGCTTTTAATACTCCCCTAGCTCTTCAGGGAAGCGAATTTGAACAAAAGGTATATAAAGCTTTAATTAAAATTCCCTATGGACAAACTAAAACATATCAAGAAATTGCTTCTTTTATCAATCATCCAAAAGCTTTTAGAGCAGTGGGCAATGCAAATTCTAAAAATAAACTTGCAATTTTTATACCTTGCCATAGAGTGGTAGCTAAAAATCACTTAGGTGGATATAATGGTGGTTTATTTATCAAAGAAGCTTTACTTAAATTAGAAGGCGTGCTCTAAAATGCCAAGTTTATTGCTAGCAAGTTTTATTTGGGCTTTTTCTTTTCCATTGATTGGGCATTTTATTACCTTAGAAATGGATAGTTTTTTTGCAGCATTTGCAAAAGTTTTTTTGTCTTTATTGGTATTTTTACCTTTTTTAAATTTTAAGATAAATTTGCATTTAAAACTAAAACTCATAAGCATTGGAGCTTTGCAACTTGGCGTGATGAATTTATTTTATTATCATTCTTTTTTATATTTAAGTGTAAGCGAAGTAGCACTTTTTACTATTTTTACGCCTTTTTATGTTGTGCTTTTTTATGGGCTTTTTTCAAAAAATCTTAGATATTTATATTTCATAAGTATTTTTATATGTATTATAGGTGCTTTTGTGGTTAAATTTGATAATATTAACTCTAATTTTTTATATGGCTTTTTACTTATTCAAGGGGCTAATTTAGTATTTGGAGCTGGACAAAGTTTTTATAAAATTTTATTAGAAAAAAATGCAAATTTAAGTCAAAAAGAAGCTTTTTCTTATTTTTATTTAGGAGCAACCAGCATAACCTTACCTGCTTTTTTATTTTTTGGAGATTATAATAATTTACCATCCAATTTAAGCTCTTGGATAGCTTTAATTTATCTTGGCACTATTGCTTCAGGATTTGGATATTTTTTATGGAATAAAGGCTCCACTGAAGTAGATAGCGGGGTTTTAGCCTTGATGAATAATGCCATTATACCTATAAGTATTTTTATCAATATGAGTATTTTTGGAGTAGATGTAGAGCTACTACCTTTTTGCATAGGTACTTTGATCATTCTTTTTTCATTTTTTATACATAAAAAAATCATGCATTATTATAATAAGAAATCTTACTCAAATACAAACCACTAGCAGGAGCTAAAAATCTACAATGAGCTTTTTTAGCATTGATTTGCTCTAAAAGCTCATTTTGGCTCATTTTTCCTTCTAATACTTTTAAAATACTTGCCATCATCATTCTAATTTGTGATCTTAAAAAACCATTTGCTTCAAAATAAAACACAGTATGATTTTTATAAGTATAAACTCTAGTTTTATACATTTTTCTTATGCTTGTTTTATTATCAGAGCCTTCTTTTTGAAAGAGTTTAAAATCATGCTCTCCTTCAAATAAAAAAGCAATTTCCTTGGCTAATTTAATATTTATTTTTGGATAAAAATACACATAAGAGGCTAAAAAAGGATTATATTTTTCATGACTTATAATATAGCGATATGCTCTTTTTTGCACATCAAAACGCACTTGGAAATTTTCTTGCATTCTTTGAATATGTTTTATATGTATAAATGGGTGTGCAAAATGATTGATTTTATTTTTTAAATATACAAAATCTTTAAAATGTTCTCCTGCTTTGACACAAGCAACTGCATTAAATGCATGCACACCTTTATCAGTTCTTGAAGCAAATAAAGGCTTTTCATAAATACCCAAATGCGACAAGGCCTGCGCTAAGGTATCTTGGACACTAAGCTTGTGTGGCTGGGTAGCTGAACCTTGAAATTTAGAACCATCATAAGAAAAAGTTAATTTTAAAAGCATTAATACTTACTTGCAATTTTTGCTTTAAAATAAAACAAAGAAGTAATTAAAAAACTTGAAAAAATCACAGCAATAGCTACAAAAGGTGGATTATAAAAACTAATCAAAAGCGTAAAATAAGCAAAAATAATCACAAAAATTCCAAAATAAGCAAAACCTTTTTCATAACGATAAGTTACTATACCAAAAGAGAGTGCAAAAAGCACGCTAGCTAAAGGAAATAAAGCTATAAGAATATAAATAACAAATTCTTTTGCTTTTTCTTTATTGCTTGTTACATCAGACCAATACCCATAAAAACTTTGAGTATTTAATTCTTTAGAAGAAAGTTTACTTTTAATTAATAAATTTTTAAAACTAGAAATATGCCAATCTTCTTCTTTAATTTCATAAGCCTTTCCTTCATCTAGTTTAAAAGTAATAACCCCATCATTTGTTTCTAACTTTCCTTCTTTAGCTAAAATCACTTGTTCTTTATCTTGTGGGTTTTTCTTTGGATGATACATTATAATATTTTTATAAGTTTCATCAGAATTTTTAGCATCGATAAAAACAAGCCATTCTCCATATCTTTGTCCAAATTCCCCTGTTTTTATACTTACTTTAGCACTAATTTTTTTATAATCTACAAAATTATCAAAAAGTTCAAAAGATATAGGTATAAAAACCAAAACCACCACAAGCATAAAAGCACTTACTAAAGCTGCAATTTTTGCAAAAAAACTTGCTATCATACTTGGAGCTATACTCAAAGCAAACAACACCGTGCTTTCATTTTCCCTAGAAAGCCTATAAAAGGCTAAAGTTAAAGCTATGAAAAAAGATATAGGTAAAGTAAAAATCAATATCTTTGGTAAAAGAAAAATATATAATTTGATTAATTCAAAAAAAGTAATTTCAATATAAGCAGTAATTTTAGCAAGTTGTATAAAAAATATAATCGAAACAATAATAAATAAAGTAAAAAATAAAGACAACATTGTGCTTAAAAACTGATTAA
The DNA here is from genome assembly GCF_025773025.1 of Campylobacter sp. CNRCH_2013_0855. NCBI lineage: Bacteria > Pseudomonadati > Campylobacterota > Epsilonproteobacteria > Campylobacterales > Campylobacteraceae > Campylobacter > Campylobacter sp. CNRCH_2013_0855. The sequence goes on from NZ_JAKMTE010000002.1 coordinate 97,904, forward strand.
GCAAATACTTATAAACTAGTTTCATAATATACTTTCTACACTTAGATTAATCAAAATTCCGCAAAATAAAAAAGGAATCATAGGCATTTGATAATCTTTCTTGGCTATTTTTATAAACATCAAAAGACTTAAAAAACTTGCAATAAATAAAATCAAAAAGCCTTTTTCGTAGCCAAAAATTCCAAAAATCAAAGCTATTATTATAACATCACCTTCCCCTAAACTTTCTAAAATTTCATCTCTTTTTTTAAAATTTTTAATAAAATTAATCACACTTTTTAGTATGAAAATTAACCCTGCCCCAAAACACACTCGAAATAAAAAGCTATCTTGAAAATCCTCTAAATTTAAGCCATTTTGCAAAAAATCAAAACAAAAAGCTAAAATAAATAAAATCCAAAGCCAAAGCTCACTCACTGCTTTTAGATAATAATCCATCCAAGAAAGCGCTAAAAATATAGCTAGCATACAAGCAAAAATTAAAATTTGAAAAACATCTTCGATTAAATAAAAAGCAAAGACAAACAAACACGCGCAAAGAAATTCATTAAAAGGATAAATCAAAGAAATTCTTTCTTTACAAAAAGCACATTTGCCTTTTAAAAATACAAAAGACAACAAAGGAAAAAGATGATAAACTTTCAAAGTTTTGAAACACTTAGGACATTTTGATCTTGGACTTATTGTGCTTTCTTTATTAATCGTTCTTAAAATCAAAACATTGACAAAAGAACCCACGCAAAGTCCCAATAATAAAAAGAAAAATATCATTTACCAAAGGTTCTTTTGCGTTTTTTAAACTCAGTAATGATATTTGCGATTTCTTTTTTAGTAAGTGCAGGAAATAAGGTTTGACTAAAATAAATTTCTGCATAACTTGACTGCCATAATAAAAAATTTGAAATTCTTTTAGCACTCCCTACCCTTAAAAACAAATCTACATCCTCGCTTAAGTCAAGATTTGCTTGTATATTTGCTTCATTAATTTCAAGATTTTTTTCAATCACCTTTTTAACCGCTCTAACTATCTCATCCTTGCCTCCGTAAGAAATAGCTAAATTTACGCATAATCTTGTGTAATTTTTAGTTTGTTCTTGAAAATTTTGTATTTTTTTTAAGGTTAATTCGTCTAAAAGACTTAAATTTCCTATAGCTTTAAAACGCACTTCATTCGCTATAAATTTATTTAAAGATTCATCAAGATATTTATTTAATAGCTTAAAAAGAAACTCTACTTCTTCTTTTGGTCTTTGCCAATTTTCTGTACTAAAAGCATAAAGGGTTAGATTTTGAATTTTTTCATCTATACATACTTCTATGATTTTTTCAACAACTTTAGCACCTTGACTATAGCCAATTTTTTCTAAAAGTCCATTTTTTCTAGCCCATCTTCTATTGCCATCCATTACCACAGCAAGATGTTTTAATTCATTCATTCTATCCCTTTATATCCATCAATCTTTTAAAAACAAACATAGGGTTAAGCGTATTAACTACTTCAAATTTAAAATACTCGTTTAAAAAATGCGCTACTTTAGCAAAAGGTGTTTGTATGCGTGTGATTTTACCATTATCAATTATAATTTTTAAAGCACCAAAAATTTCAAAATACAAATACACTTCTAAAATATTTCCATTTTTCTTAGCTTCAAACAAAGCCCTATTTCCCTCATAAACAAAAGGTATATGATAAATTCCTTCAAAAAATGCAAAAAACATTTCTTTATAAATTTCAAACTCATATGCGCTTTTACTTTCCATAAGTCTTTGAATGATGAATTTTTTATACCAAGCTTTTTCATCACCTTCTTGCAAAAGTTTTTCTATGAGTTCAGCTCCCTCTTCAAAAAGTCTAATTTTAGGCTTTTTCAAAAGATTTTTAAAAGAAATCACGCCTTTATCTTCATAAACTTCAGCTAAATACTCCTCCCCTACTTCAAGCTCTATCATGCTTTTCGTTTCAAGCTTTTTAGTGTTTAAAAGCAATACATAGCGGTTATATGCACGTTTTTCTAAAATTTGCATTCTTACAGGTAAGGTTGAGTTGATGATATTCACCAAAGCTTCCTTAATTCTTGTGCTAAAATAAAACCAAGTTTTTCTTTGCTTTGTTTAGAACTTTGAGAGGTGCTATCTTTAGTGATAAAACAAATGCTATTTTCATCACTTCCAAAGTTCATTTGCTCATTTAAGACATTTAAACACACCATATCTAAATTTTTACTAACTAAAGATTTTTTAGCATTTTCTAAAGCATTTTGCACATCAAATTCCATTTTAAAGCCTATTTTTTTACCTTTAAAATCTAAATTTTTTAAGATGTCTTCATTCAGCTTTAATTTTAAATTAAGTCCGTTTAAATGCTCATTTTTCTTAATCTTACCCTTATAAGCTTTTAGAGTAAAATCACTCACAGCAGCAGCCATAATTAAAGCATCAAAATCTTTGTATTTTTGCAATTTTTCTTTTAATTCTAAAGAAGATTCAAATTTTTCCAATGCATAAGGTGTTTTAAACTCTACTGAGCTAACTAACGCCACCTTAGCACCTAAAAAATATAAAGCATCAGCAATAGCCTTTGCCATTTTACCACTTGAAAAATTACTAATACATCTTACATCATCGATCTTTTCTTTAGTCCCGCCACCGCTTATAACAAAACTTTTATCTTTAAAAAAATCTTCCTGCATTAGACTTCTTTTTAAAGCATTTATAATGCTATCTAGTTCAGCCAAAGCTCCTAAACCCTCATCTTTACAAGCTAGAGTTTTAACTATAGGATCAATGATGATATAACCTTGCTCTTTTAAATTTTTTAAAGAATTTTGAGTGCTAAAATGTAAATACATGTTTGTATTTGCAGCAGGTGCGATTAAAAATGGTTTATTTTTATCTACTGCTATTAAAGTTTGAATAAATAAATTATCTGCTATACCATAGTTTAGCTTATTAATAGAATTTATACTAGCAGGTGCAAAAAGCACACAATCACAAGTCTTGCTAAAGGCTATATGATTATTAGTATTTTGCCAACTTTCATTATCTTCACATAAAACTTCATCTGCTAAAGCTTCAAAACTAAGCCTAGTGCCAAATTTCAAAGCGCCCAAGCTTAGCAAAACTTTAACCCTAAAGCCTTCTTTTTTTAATAAAGAAATCAGCTCATAAGCTTTATAAAAGGCTATGCTTCCACTTACTGCTAGTAAGATTGTTTTCATTTTTTACCTAGTTTTTCATAATAATAATTTTCTACAATCTGAGCATTAGCTCTACTAATATACAAAGAACCTTTTTCTACATTTTTATGCACTGTGCTTCCTGCTGCGATGATTACCTCATCTTTTATCTCAACTGGAGCGATAAATTGCGTATCTGAACCCACAAAAACATTTTTACCTATTTTGGTTTTATGTTTTTTAACCCCATCATAATTACAAGTGATAGTGCCACAACCTATATTAGTTCCCTCATCTATCTCACAATCTCCTAAATAACTCAAATGTCCTGCTTTAACTCCATTTAATAAAGCATTTTTACATTCTACAAAATTTCCTATATGGGTATTTTTAAGCTGACATTTTGGACGCAAATGTGCTAAAGGTCCTACATCGCTATTTTCTACTATACTATCTTCAATCACACTTGAACTTTTAATGATAGAATTAATGATTTTTGATCTTCCTTCTATACGCACATTTTCATACACTTCACACTCGCCTACAAACTCAACTTCATCTGAAATAAAAGTCGTCGCAGGCATGTGAAAAATCACTCCTTGCTTCATCCATTCTTTTTTAATTGCTTCTTGCATAAGATCTTGAGCTAGACAAAGCTCAATTTTATCATTTACCCCCATAAAATCTTGCTCATTTACAAACACCGCATCGATTTCATAGCCCTTTTCTTTTGCTAAATAAACTGCATCGGTTAAATAATACTCTTTAGCTTTATTATCATTTTTTATCAAAGGCAATACTTCTTTTAAAATTTGTGCTTTTATAGCATAAACACCACTATTGCAAATGTTTATAGCAAGTTCTTCTTTGCTTGCATCTTTTGTTTCTACTATTTTTTGAATTTTATTTTCTTTTAATACTATTCTTCCATAACTTTTTGGATCTTTTGCCTCAAAAACAGCCACATTAAAATCACTCTCATTTAAAGCTATTTTTTCCAAATCATCTGCTTTAACTAAAGGCATATCACCACATAAAATCAATACTTTTTCATGCTTACTCTCATAGCCCCTTAAAGCCCCTGCAGTACCTGGAAAATTTTGCAAGTCTTGTTCTAAAAAACGTGTATTTGGAAAATACTCTAAAACAACTTGTTCAACCTTTTCTTTTTGATGAGAAAGCACTACACATACATCATCACTAATCTTATATGCTTGTTTTAAAATATGTAAAATCATTGCTTTTGAGCAAATTTTTTGAAGCACTTTTGGATTTTGTGATTTCATACGCGTGCCAAGTCCAGCAGCCAAAATAAGCACAGAAATTTTCATAATTTACCTTTGTTTTAAAAATTATTGCTTATTTTAACAAGCTAAAGTAAAAATTCTTACTAGTTGTTATTTGTTTTTTACAGATTTTCATTTACTTTAAACTGAAATTTATGGGGGGGGGTATAATTGCTTTTTTCAATTTAAATTTATAAGGAGTAATCAAATGAAACTTTCTTATTACACAAGTAAAGTTTTAATGGGAGTTAGCATTAGTGCTTTATTAAGCAGCACTGCTTTAGCACAAGAGATAAATTATATAAATTTATCTGATTTTTTTAACTATAAAGATGGAATTTGGAGTTTAGATTCTAAAGAAAATATAGAATTAAAAATAAGCCCTTCAGATATTCAATCATACTATGGTGGAGAAAATCATGATAAACCTATAAAAGAATTTAATATCAAAACAAGTGGTATTTTAACTATTGGAGATGGAGATAATTGGATAGATGTAGGTAGCACTTCGACTAATGAAGCAAAATATGATTTATATAGCGTTAATTTAGAAGCAAAAGAAATCATTTTAAATTCTGATAGAGCTACTTTAGAAGCAAATAAAGCCTTTAATATAAAGGGAAATGTTACATTCAATGGTAGCTCACCTATAACAATTGACAATATATACAACGAAGAACTTGATAGACCTGGTTTATTTGTATGGAATGGATATGGCGAAAAAGATGGCTATATGAGCATACAAGGAAATTTAAATGTAAATAATTCTTTTATTGGTATATTTGATGCAAATAAAAAAGGTGGTTTAATCTCTGTAAATGGAGATGTAAATATAAAAGATTCGGCTATAGGTATAAGTACAAATAGTGTTTCAAATTTAGGTATAAATAACTATGTAGCTATAAAAACAACAGGCAATTTTAACCAAGATATAGATAAAAACATAGTAACAGCACTATATACTAAAGATATAACGAGCATGCTTGAAACAAGCAATTTACTTCCAAAAAATGTATTTTTTGAAGATACTGATTTGGCTCAATTTACAGATTATAAACTTAGTGTTTCTAATGATGGCAAAAGTCTTTTAATTAGCGGTGGTGCTAATGAAAATGTAAGAGATTTATCAAAAATATTAAAATCTGAAATTGATATTAGAAAAGAAGCCTTAGATACTTTTGAGAATATAAAAAAGAATATAGAATATGATGAAGAGTATAACAAAAATTCCTACCAAAAACCAGGATATATTGGCGATGATGCTATGCTTGAAGCCATAGCGCAAGCAGAAAAAGAACTGCAAGAACAAATTAAAAAATTAGAACAACAAATCCAAGATATACAAGATAATGGTGGAAAATTTGATGGTGGTGATTTAGTTGAAAATATGAAAGATGTTAGTTTAGAAAATAAAAATTTAGCTGTAAATATGCTAAATAGTATTTTAGATTCTAAACTTAGCAATGATGCTGTTGCAGCACTCACTCTAGATACCACAGGAAAAAATCTAAACACACTTACTACAAATACAAAAGCAAGTGCAAAAGCTATAGTAAATAATGCTCAAAATTCTTCTGTTAATTCATCTATAGGTGTAGCAAATGATCTAGCCATTGGAACAAGAGTAGCAAAACTTTCAAATCCTTATCAAGATAAAGCTTTAGTAGAAAAATTTGCTACAACCCATATAGTAGCACTAGCAAGTGATGTTTATAATTATTATGGAAATTCTTCGTTTAACAATAGCTTTTGGGGTAATGTTTTTGGTGGTGCAAATATCATAGATGGAGATAGTGGTGCTTTATATGGATTTACACTAGGTGCTGATAGAAAAATCAATGATAATGCTTTACTTGGTTTTTACTTTACCTATGCTGATTCAACTATCAAAGATGGTGTTATGGAGCAAAAATCAGATAACTATCAATTTGGTATTTATTCTTTGATTAATCCAAATGATCAATGGGAAATTAATTTAAGAGCTTATGGACAAATTTCTCCAACAGATCAAAGTGTAGCAATGCTAAGTGATTCTAGTAATGCTGATTTTGATAGTAAATTCTTTGGCTTAAGCGCTAATGCTGGTAGAATTTTTAATCCAAATTCATCATCATTATTTATCAAGCCTTTTGCTGGTATAAATTACTACTACGCACACACTCCAAGTTATAAAGAAAGTGGTATGTTTGCAAAAGAAGTTCAAAGCATGACAAATAATTCTATATCTTTAGAACTCGGTGCTGAATTTAGAAAATATATGAGCGAAACATCATATTTATTTATCACTCCAAAAATAGAACAATATGTAATGAATAATGGAGATGATTATGTAGCTGGATTTGTTGGATCAAATTCAAATTTTATCATCAAAGGTAATGATAAGAAAAAAACTTATGGACAAATCATCATAGGTGGAAATGTAGATATTAACGAGCAATTTAGCCTAAATGCAGGTATTGGAGCTAAACAAATACTAGCTGGTAAAACAGATGGTAAAAATGAAACTTATGTAAGTGGTCAAGTAGGTTTTAAATACAAATTCTAAAAAATATTTTTTGAGAAACTCCTAAATGCTAGAGTTTTTCACTCTAGCATTTTAAAAATAAACCATTAATTCGATCATATAAATTGCATTTTTAAGAGTAAAATTGCTAAAATACTGCTTCTAATTTTAACTAAGGAAAAATTTTGAGAGTTTTGTTAGTTTTATTTTTATTAAGTTTAACTCTTTTTGGTGCTGAAGCAACCATACCAACTGTAAATTTAAGCCTTAGTGCCCCAAATAGTCCTCAACAACTTGTAACAACCTTAAACATAGTTATAGTTTTAACTATACTAGCTCTTGCCCCTACTATTATTTTTGTAATGACTTCATTTTTAAGACTTGTCGTAGTATTTTCTTTTTTAAGAACAGCTCTTGGCACCCAAACTATGCCACCAAATACCATACTAATAACTTTGGCTTTAATTTTAACTTTTTTTATTATGGAGCCTGTGGCTACAAAATCATACAATGAAGGTATAAAACCATACATTGCTGAGCAAATAGGCTATGAAGAAGCTTTTGCTAAAGGTGTTAAACCTTTTAAAGATTTTATGCTTAAAAATACTAGAGAAAAAGACTTAGCACTTTTTTATAGGATTAGAAATTTAGAAAATCCAAAGACCATAGATGATGTACCTTTAACAGTTTTAGTGCCAGCTTTTATGATAAGTGAGCTTAAAACTGCTTTTGAAATAGGCTTTTTACTTTTCTTGCCATTTTTAGTTATTGATATGGTGGTAAGTTCTGTATTAATGTCTATGGGTATGATGATGCTACCTCCTGTTATGATTTCTATGCCTTTTAAATTACTTATTTTTGTACTAGTAGATGGATGGAATTTGCTCATACAAAATTTAGTCAAAAGTTTTTTAACTTAGTAATTTAGAGTAAGATATGTATGTTTTTTCCTCTTTATTTAGTATATTTTGCTTACTTTTTGGTGGATATTTTGCCAAAAAAATCAAAATTTTAAAACAAAAACAAGCACGTGCTTTTTTAGATTTTGCTATTATTTTTGCCTTGCCTTGCTTGATTTTTGAGCGTGCTTATCATTTAAATTTTGATTTTTCTTTGATTGCTATTATATTGCTTGGGTTGGGCTGTGCTATTGTTTCAGCATTATGTTGTGTATTTTTAGCTCTTTGTTTTAAATTTAGTAAAAGTACTCTTGTAAGTATTTTTTTACTTTCTAGCTTTGGAAATACTTTATTTGTAGGTATACCTATTATTAGTGGAATTTATCAAGATCCTCATTTTCTGGGTGAGATTATCCTTTATGATGCTCTTGCTACTTCTTTACCTGTAGCTTTGCTTGCTCCTTTTATCATCTCTTTAGCTAGCGAGCAAAAGGTAAGTTTTTTACAAAATCTTAAAAAAGTTTTTACTTTTCCACCTTTTGTTGCTTTGATTTTAGGACTTTGTTTTAAGCTTACCGCACTTCCTGATTTTATCTTTGAACCTTTGCGTATGCTTGGAGCTAGTGCCACACCTATAGCGCTTTTTGCCATAGGTTTAAATTTAGGCTTTTTAAGTATAAAAACTTCTTATAAAGCAACTATAATAGTCATTTTTGGAAAAATGATACTCACACCTTTAATATTTTTAGCACTTTTAAAGCTTTTAAATTTCAAATTAAATCCTAGCTCTATCATCGCTTTACTTGAATCAGCTATGCCTACTATGACAATGGTTGCAGCAATGATCATGAAAGCAAAACTTGATACAAATTTAGCGGTTAGTTCTGTGGCTTTTGGTATAGTTTTTGCCTTTATTTCTTTACCTATTTGGGTATATTTTTTAAGCTAAGGATATAAATGGCATTTGCTATATTTGGAAAATACCTTTATGATGATCTTGCCTTCACTCTTAAAGCCCATACTCAAAAAGAAAGTAAAAAAGCTTTTAAAATCATAGAAAAATACAAAAATCGATATTATTTTTTAGGCTATATTCAATATGAATTTTATAAATATTTAGAAGATAAAAATTATAAAAGCAAAGAACCTTTTTTGTATTTTTTTGCTTTTAAATCAAAAAAAATCTTTATAAGTGAAGAAAAAAATTTAGACTTTTATCCAAATTTTTCATCCAATTTAAATCAAGAAAAATATTTTGAAAACTTTAACAAAGTCAAAGAAGCTATAGCTAAAGGTCAAAGTTATCAAATCAATCTCACTCAAGAATTACATTTACAATCAAATCTTAATGTGTATGAGAGTTTTTTAAGTCTTTATCCTAAGCAAAATACCCCTTATAAAGCTTATATGAAAAATGAATTTTTAGAACTAGCTTCATTTTCACCTGAGCTTTTTTTTAAAATCAAAAATAAAAAAATCATCACAAAACCCATGAAAGGCACAATCAAACGCTCAAACAATCCAAAAGAAGATGAAATTCTAAAAAACTTTTTAAAATGCGATGAAAAAACCATTAGTGAAAATGTAATGATAGTTGATTTATTACGCAATGATATTTCAAAACTCATCAAAAAGCATTCTTTAAAATGCGAACTTTTTAAGGTTAAAACCTACCCTACCTTACACCAACTCATTTCAAAAATAAGCGGAAAATTAAAACAAGAAAATGATTATTTTAAAATTTTCAAAGCCCTTTTCCCATGTGGATCCATCACAGGTGCACCTAAAATAGAAACCATTAAACTCATAGAAAATTTAGAGCAAAGAAAACGCGGGATTTATTGTGGAGCGATAGGTTTAATCCATAAAAACAAAGCAAAATTTAGCGTAGCCATACGCACTTTAGAGAAAAAAAATAATGATGATTTTTTAAGATATGGTGTGGGAAGTGGGCTTGTGTGGGACTCACAAAAACAAGATGAATTTGAAGAATTAAAACTAAAAAGCAAAATTTTAGAACCTAACTTTTATTTATTTGAAACAATGTATTATAAAAACCATTCTATTTTATTTTTCAAAGAACATTTACAAAGAATTTTAAACTCAGCTAAATTTTTTGGCTTTGATACTCAAAGATTAATACATGATTTTAAAAATATACTAGAGAGTAAAGATAAAAAATTCCATTTTAAATCTTTACAAAATTTTAACAATTTTGTTTTCAACCATCATCATTTTTTTACAAAAAGTAATTTTACTCAAAAAGGTTCAAAAGCTATTAAACTAAAACTTTTCAAAAATGGCCTTTATGAGTTTGATTTTAACAATATACAAGAAAATTCAAGTAAAAAACTACTCATAAGTAAAGACATCGTAAAAGTAAATCTTTTAACACACCATAAAACTTCTCTGCGTAGTTTATATGAAGCAAATTCATATCTATGGAAAGAAAATATTTGCTATGATATAGTTTTTTTTGATGAAAAAAGCATACTTTGTGAGGGTTCAAGAACCAACATTATCGTAAATTTAAATGATGAGTATTTTACTCCTTATGCTAAAAACTGCCTCAATGGCATTTATAGACAAGCACTCTTAAAACATAAACTCATCAAAGAAAAAGATATCACTAAAAATGAGTTTTTAAATGCTAAAGAAATTTATGCTATCAATTCTTTAAGAGGCTTAAAAAAGGTGTTTTTATGAAAGTTTTAATTATAGATAATTATGATTCTTTTACCTACACCATAGCCTTTTATTTAAAAGAATTAAATATTGCTTATAAAATCATCAAAAACGATAAATTTAAAAACCCCAAAAAACTTAAAAAATATGATTTTACTCATCTTTTAATCTCCCCTGGACCAAATTCACCCAAAGAATCAAAGTTAAGTTTCAAAGCTATAAAATATTTTAAAAAAGATAAAAAAATTCTTGGAATTTGTCTAGGACACCAATGTATAGCACATGTTTTTGGTGGTAAAATTTCTAAACTTCCAAACCCAACTCATGGTAAGGTAAAAACTATAAAATTTAAACCAAACCCTCTTTTTAAAAATCTTGAGCAAAATTTTAAAATTTGTTTATATCACTCTCTTTATGTTAGCCATATAGGTAAAAAATGTGAAATTTTAGCCCAAAGTGAAGATAATATTATCATGGCTTTAAAACATAAAAAATACGATATTTACGGGGTTCAATTCCACCCTGAAGCCATACTAAGTCAAAATGGCAAAAAGCTACTTAAAAATTTTCTTGCTTTATCATTACTTTAAGTTATATTTTCTATAATAAAACAAAAAGTTTAAAAATGAAAATTTTATATCTACTTTTCTTGCCCTTATTTTTGCTAGCTAACAATCTTAAAGATTTTATAGATTTAAGTTTAAACAATGAAAATTACTTACAAAAACAACTCCAATTTTCAAAAAGTATTTTAGAACAAGAAAGTGTGCAAAATGCTTATTTACCAAGTTTACATTTAGGTGTTTCTTATCTTGGCTCAAACAAAGATCGCTTTATCATAGAACCTCAAGAAAGTCTAATGAGCACCCTTTCGCTTAAATTTTTACTTTTTGATGGAGGTAATAGAGAAGCAAAAATCGCTAGCATGCAAAGTCTAAAACAACTTGCTCATCTTGAAAAAGAAAACATGGCAAATTATATGGCACTTAGTGCTAGTGTTTTGTATTTTAATTATCTTAGTTTAGAAAGTATTATAGCAAGTGATAAACAAAAAGAAATCACTCTGCAAAATCAACTCAAGCGCTTAGAAAATTTTTACCAAGCTGGACTTGCTAGCCAAAGTGAGCTTGAAAGCATAAGAGCAAAATTTGAGTTAAGCACTTATGAATTAGCTCAAAATGAATTAAAACTATATGAATTAAAAAATGAAATTTATAATCTTAGCAAAATGCATTTTACGCCTTCTTTTCAAAATATTTTACAAGAACCAAGTGTAGAAAAAAACAAAAGCTATGAAATAGCCCTTATGCAAGAAAAATTAAATTTAGAAAATTTAAAAATAGACTCTGCTAGAGCTGAGTTGTTTCCAAAAATATTTTTACAAAATAGTTTTAGTTTTTATGATATGAACTACAATCCTAAATTACCGCATGAGCTAAAATCAACAAGCGAAAGCTTTCTAAAAGAACATGGACAAAGCAATCGTTTTATTTTAGCTTTTGAGTGGAAAATTTTTGATTTTGGTGCTAATCAAAAAGCTCTAGAAGCTCAAAAATATACAAGCAAAATCACTCAATTAGAACTTGAAAAAACTAAAAGAAAAGTAGATATAGAACTTGATAATCTTTTACAAGAAATTGAAATTTCTAAAGTTAAAATAAAAGCATTAAATGCGAGCCTCAAAGCAGCTAATTTAGCTTTTGAGGCCATTGAGAAAAAATACACCGCAGGACTTTGCTCATATGTAGAATACCTAAATGCATTAGAATTAAAATACAAAAGTCAAAGTCAGCTTGAACTAGCTAAAAATGAATATGAAATCACAAAAGCAAGGTATTATTTTACAGCTGGAATTGATATAAAAACAAAGGTTTTAGAATGAAATTAGTATTTTTAATTTTATTTTCTTTACTCACTTTAAAAGCTGAAGAAATTTATGCCAGTTTTGATGTGCTCGCACAAAATCAATCAAAATTATCCTTGCAAAGTGCTGGTATAGTTAAGGCAATTTATGTGAATGTTAATGATAAGATAAAAAAAGATCAACTTTTACTTAAACTTGAAGATTCTAGCGAGCAAATAGCCTTAAAATTAGCACAAAATGAATACAAACTTGCCACTCTTGCACTAGAACATGCTAAAAGTTCTTTGGAAAAATTTAAAAAGGTACAAGAAGTTATAGACAAGCAAAGCTATGAAAATGTTTTATTTGAGTTTCAAAAAGCACAAAGTCTGCAGCAAAAAGCTTTTTTAAATATACAATATTATAAAGACTTAATCGATAAAAAAACTCTAAAAGCCCCTTATGATGGGATTATTTCTAACAAATATATCGACATAGGAGATGGAGCTAGGGGAATTTCTCATGTTTTATTTGAATTTTTTTCTTATCCAAAAGTAAAATTGCTTTTAAGTTTTGATGAAAAATTTAAAGATAAGGTAAAAGTTGGTGATATTTTTATTTATAAAATAGACTCAGATGAAAAAGAATATCAAGGCAAAATTACACTTATTTATCCAAGTATAGACATAAAAACACGAAAAATTTATGCAGAAGTTGAAGCCTTAAACTTTACTCCAGGTTCTTTTGGAGAAGGAAAAATCATCACCAAGGATTAATCTTGTATCGTTTTGCTATTAACAATCCTATTGCTGTTTTGATGTTTTTTATCGCTTTGGTGATTTTTGGTACTTTTTCTATTTTTAGTATGCCTATTAATCTTTATCCAAAAGTAGATATTCCTTTGATTAAAATCACCACAACCGCTAATGGAGATTTAAAATTCATAGAATCTAAAATAACCAAAGAAATAGAAAATGCAATTTCAGATGTACAAGGGATAAAAAATATCAATTCTACAAGTTATAATAATTTTTCTATTTCTGTTGTTGAATTTGAATTAGGCAAAAACTTAGAAGTAGCTGCAAACGATATTAGAGATAAACTTAATACCATCAATCTTCCAGCAAAGCCAACCTTAGAAAAAATATCCCCTGATGCAGGATCTGTTGTATCATTATTTTTAAGTTCTAAGGATCATTTAAAACTTATGCGAAAAATTGACAATGATATAAAACCATTTTTACAGAAAATTTCAGGAGTTGGAACGATCAATGATATAGCCTTTTTAAAACCACAAGTTCAAATCAAACTCTTGCCTAATGCCTTACAAAAATATCATATTAATGCACTTGATGTAGCTAAAATCATCCAAAGCCATAATTTTAAACAATATCTAGGTGAGTTTGAAAATTCAAAAGATAATTTCACCATCAAAGGATATTTTGAAGCACAAAATTTAAAAGAGCTAGAAAATATACGTATTTTTAGTGGAATATTTTTAAAAGATATAGCAAATATTAGCTATGGCTTAGAAGATCAAAAGCAATTTGCAATGCTTGATACAAAAGATGGGGTGTTGCTTGAGCTTAATAAAATTTCTGGTTATAATTCCTTAAAAGTTATAGAAAATATCAAAAATTCCTTAAAAACACTGCAAACAATAGCAGGCAATGATGTAGAAATTAAAATAGTTTATGATAAGAGCCAAAACATCTTAAAACATATCAATCAAGTTATTTTTGATATGGTTTTTGGCGTGATTTTAACACTTTTAATAGTATATGTATTTTTAAGAAATATCAGTGCGACTATTTTAGCTTTTATTGTTTTACCAACTTCAATTATCTCTAGTTTTTTTCTCATTAATCTTTTAGGTTATGATATTAATCGCTTAACCATCATAGCTCTTACTTTAAGTATAGGAATTTTTATAGATGATGCTATAGTTATCATTGAAAGTATAGCCAAAAAAGCAAAAACACTCCCTCCTTTACAAGCTTCATTTGAAGGGATTAAAGAAATAGGCTTTAGCGTTTTAAGCATTAGTGCGGTTTTATTGTGTGTGTTTATACCTATTGCTTATATGAATTCAGTTCCTGGTTTATTTTTTAATGTATTAGCTACTAGTGTTGCTTCTGGGGTAATTATAAGCTATCTTGTAAGTGTATTTTTAGTACCTACCTTAAGTGCTAGATTTTTAAATACTAGTGAAAGTACATTTTATAAAAAAAGTGAATTTTTATTTATAAAACTTGACTTATTTTATGAAAAGCTACTTTATAAAGTTTTAGCTAACAAGATTAAATTTATCCTATCAACGCTTATTATAATTATTTTATGTTTTTCTTTAGCTCCTAAAATAGGCTTAGATTTTCTACCTATAGAAGAAGATAGTGAAATACAAGTCTTATTAGAAAGTAAAAACGACCTATCTTTAGAAGCTATGAAGGCAAAAAGTTTAAAAGCATATGAAAATATAAAGCAAGATCCAAATGTTGCTTATGCATATTTACTTATAGGATATAATGACGCAAAGGAAATTAAAAAAGCAAAAATTTATGTAAAATTAAAACCTTTAAATGAAAGAAAATTCAGACAACCTAAGCTTATTAGCCTTTTTCAAGAAAAATTAAACTCCTATAAAGACTTAAAAATAAAAGTTTTAGAACTCCCTAAAATAGAAGGAGCAGGCATTGAAGATCCAGTTCAAATTCAAATTTTAGGTGATGATTTAAAGCTAATAAAAGAAGCTATTAATAGAATGAAAGAAGTGTTTTTAAAACACGAAGGTTTTGTTGCTATAGATGATAATGAAGGGGATTTAAAAGAAGAAATTGCTATTAATATTAATAGAGAAAAAGCTGCCAAACTTGGTATTAATCCTCAAGAACTTGCTTATGTCTTGGCTTATTCCTTTGGAAATTTAAGCGTTGGAAATATGGATTATAAAAATTTTAAAGATGAAATTATCCTTAGCTTTGATGAAGCTTTTAAACAAAATCCAACCAGTTTAGAGCTAATAGAACTTAAAAATCATAACAATGAAAGTATAAAACTTGCTAGTATTGCTAGCTTTTCTTATAAAAAAGATCTTTCTTTAATTAACAGACACAATAAAACTACTAGTATAAAACTCACTTCAAGCATAGAAAACATTTCTTTAGGTGAAGTAAGAAAAATTTTTGAGTCCAATTTAGCTTATATTTTAGGAAACAATGACCTATCTTTTGCTTATTCTGGTTTTTTGGACTTTTTAGATGACACCATTAGTGGGTTTTTATTTTCCATATCTTTGGGGATGATTTTGATTTATTTAATCCTTGCTTCTTTGTATTCAAGTTTAATACTTCCTTTAATCATCATGATAAGCATGCCTTTGGCTTTTGGTGGAGCTTGTTTTGGAATTTTTATGACAGGAAATCACTTTTCTTTATTTGTACTTGTAGCTATTATTTTGCTTTTTGGAATGGTAGGAAAAAATGCTATATTATTAGTAGATGTAGCTAATAAAAAATGCGATGAAGGTATGGAAGTAGAAAAAGCACTAATTTATGCAGGAAAAAGTCGTTTAAGAGCCATTTTAATGACAACTTTTGCGATGATTTTTTCCATGCTTCCACTAGCACTTTCAAGGGGCTCTGGCTTTGAAGGAAATTCTCCTATGGCCATTGCTATTATATTTGGTCTTATTAGCTCAACCTTACTTACACTTTTAGTAGTGCCAGCTTTATTTAAATTTGCTCATAATTTAGATGTGAAAATTAAAAAAATCTACCAAAGAGAAAAAATTTAATTACTTTTTGAAAATCTCATTTACTTTAAACTTAAATTTATGGGGGGGGTATAATTGCTTTTTTCAATTTAAATTTACAAGGAGTAATCAAATGAAACTTTCTTATTACACAAGTAAAGTTTTAATGGGAGTTGGTATTAGTGCATTATTAAGCAGTGCTATCTTAGCACAAGAAATTACCATAACAGATGGCACTATGAATCAGTATTTTGAAACTAGTGATGGTAGAAATTTCAACTTAAAAACAGATCATACTAATGGTGATTTAACTCTAAATCTTTCCTACACAGACTTAGCTAATGCTATAGCTAACGATGAATTTAAAGATCTCTCAAGAGTAAATATTAACTTAGGTTCCAACAACCTTACTTTTAAAAATACTTCAGAAGGTGCTAGTTATGTAACAAACTATACCATTAATGCTAAAAAAACTGAGGCAACAGATGTGATATTTCAAAGCTTAGATGGAAAATCCATCGTAAATGGAGATTTTAGTATAAAAGGTTCATCTAATCCTGCAGAGGGTGTTTTAGATGATATAAAATCTTCAGCTATTTTAATCGCCGATGGACATGGCCTACAAGGCTCTCTTGAAGTAAATGGAAATTTTACAGCAGATCAATCTACTCTATTTACCATAGGTGGCAATAAAAGTCAAAACCACATACAAATAAATGGTAAAGCAAATATCACAAATTCAAACTTTTCCATAGGAACAACAAGCTTTGGTGATTTAGCTTTAAATAATTATGTTTTCATGGGTGCAAGCGAAGGATTTAATGAAGATATAACAAGCTCAAACAAAGCTAGTGCAAACATAAGTAAAAATTTTGAAAACATTGTAGGTATGAGCAGCAAAGATTTAGGACTTAGTTATGAAATTGTAAGAGCTATAGATGTAAAAGATTTTGTTGATTATGAACTTTCTACAAAAGATAATAAGCTTTTAATTAGTGGTGGTGCAAATGAAAATGTAAATAACAACAAGATGGTTTTAGAAAGTGATAAAAAATATCTAGAATTAATTAAAACTGATTTAGAAGATGCCAAAGATGAAGAAGGTGTTAATATAGAAAAAATAGACGAAGCCATTGCAAAAATTGATGAACAAATAAAACAAATTCAAGATATGATTAGCAATGCTGGAAATGGAGAAATCTCTAATGATGATTATATTAAAAACGATTCTAGTGTTTCAACTTCTAACAAAGACTTTGTTTCTAAAATTTTAGATGGACTTGCACTCGGTAAAGATTTTAATGCAATAGGTAGTATTAAATTTGATAAAGTCGGGGAACAAGTAGCAAATGATATAAAAGATTCAGCTAAATCTATCTCAAATGTAAATCAAGCCTCATCAGGTATAAACTCGACTATCAATGTATCAAATGATGTATCTATAGGTTCTCGTGTAGCTATGTTAAATAATCCTTATGGAAATTATGCTACAAAATTATCTCAAATAAGATTTGCTACTAATGATTACAGAGGAAATTATGTTGATAATTATAATAACAGCATTTGGGGTAATGTAATAGGTGGTGCAAACATCATAGATGGGGATAGCGGTGCTTTATATGGAGCCACTATAGGTATGGATAGAAAAGTCAATGATGATGTTATTATTGGAGCTTATTTTACTTATGCAAATGCTGAAATAAAAGATAATCTTTTAACCCAAAAATCAGATAACTTCCAATTTGGAGCTTATTCTAATATCTATATAAGTCCAAAAGTAGAAGTTAATGTTAAGGCCTATGCTCAAATTTCTCCTACAGATCAAGATATTGTAAATAGAGGATTTAACACTACAAATAGTGCTGATTTTAATAGAAAATTCTTCGGTTTGAGTGCTAATATGGGATATGTTTTTGATTTTAGTGATAATACTTTATTTATCAAGCCTTTCGCTGGAGCAAACTACTACTATGCACATACTCCAAGCTATAAAGAAAATGGCATAGCAGGAAAAGATGTCAATAGCGCTAGCAACAATTCTATTTCATTGGAACTTGGCGCTGAACTTAGAAAATATATGAATGAAGAATCATATCTATTTATCACTCCAAAAATAGAACAATATGTAATGAATAATGGAGATGATTTTGTAGCAAGTTTAAACGGTGTAGCATTACCTAGTGTAAAAAGTGATGATAAGAAAAAAACTTATGGACAAATCATTGTAGGTGGTAATGTTGATATTAATGAACAATTTAGCTTAAATGCAGGTATTGGAGCTAAACAAATACTAGCTGGTAAAACAGATGGTAAAAATGAAACTTATGTAAGTGGTCAAGTAGGTTTTAAATATAAATTCTAAAAATTTTAAGAACTCCTTAGATGCTAGAGTAAAAACTCTAGCATTTTAAAAGCTCTCATATTCTTTAGCTATAAAAACTTCATCATCTTTTACAATTAATGGGCGTTTTATAAGCGTTGGATTTTGTAAAATCATCACTTTAATCTCATCTTGGCTTAAATTTTGGAGTTTTTCTTTATTTAACCCTAATTTTCTAGCACTCATACCCGCTGTATTTACAAGCTCTAAAACACTCCTTTTACTAAGCCAAAAATCCAAAGTTTCTTCATCTAGCTTTTTAATGTCTAAAAATTCAAATTCAACTTGCTTAGAATTTAAATAATCCATGGCTTTTTTAACACTATTACAATTTTTAATACCATAAAATTTTAACATTTTCTTGCCTTTTTAACTAAGTCTGCTATAATAAATGCTAATTCTAAAGCTTGGTCAGCATTTAATCTTGGATCACATTGTGTTTCATAGCGTTTAGAAAGTTCTTCTTGAGTAATATTTAAAGAACCTCCTACACATTCTGTTACATTTTGCCCTGTCATTTCCAAATGTACCCCACCAGGATACACTCCTTCATTCATAGCTATCTCAAAAAACGCACGCACTTCTTGAATGATTTTATCAAATTCTCTTGTTTTAAAACTACCTGATTTAACCGTATTTGCATGCATAGGATCAATACTATAAAGTATATTAAACCCTTCTTGTTTTAACTCTTTAAATAATTTTGGCAAGGCATTTTCTATCTTATCACATCCCATACGGATGATGAAATTTAATCTTCCTGCTTCATTATGCGGATTTAAAATACTTACTAGCTTTTTTATCTCATCTAAATCATAATTAGCACTAAGCTTAACACCAAGTGGATTTTTTACTCCACTTAAAAAATGCACATGTGCTTCATCTGCCTTTCTAGTACGCTCACCTATCCAAAGCATATGTGCCGAACAATCATAAATTTCCCCGCTTAAACTATCTACCCTAGTTAAAGCTTCCTCATAAGGCAAAAGCAAGGCTTCATGAGAAGTATAAAAGGCTGTTTGAGAAAGATTTGGAGTATCGGTAATACCGCAAGCTTGCATAAAGGCTAAAGCTTGAGTGATTTTTTCACTAAGTTCATCATATTTTTTCCCAAGCTCTGCTTTTTTTAAAAAACCCAAATTCCACTTATGCACTACTCTTAAATCCGCTAAACCACCTCTTGAAAAAGCTCTTAATAAATTTAAAGTTGTAGCACTTTGATAGTATGCTTCTAACATTCTTTTAGGATCAGCTATTCTTGATTTTTCATTAAATTCAAAACCATTGATAATATCCCCACGATAACTTGGAAGCTTTACCCCATCAACCTCTTCAAAATCACTACTTCTTGGCTTTGCAAACTGCCCTGCAACGCGCCCTACTTTAACGATAGGACAAGATCCTGCAAAAGTAAGTACTATAGCCATTTGAAGCATAACTTTAAACATATCTCTTATATTATCAGCGCCAAAATTTACAAAACTCTCAGCACAATCTCCTCCTTGGAGTAAAAATGCTTGAGAATTTACAACCTTAACAAGGGATTTTTTTAACTTATCCACCTCACCTGCAAAAACAAGCGGTGGTAATTTTTCTAATTTTTTAACAACATCTTGTAATTCATTTTCATCAGGATATTGTGGCTGTTGCTGAATTTTATAATTTTTCCAAGAATCTTTAGTCCATTTCATAGCTTAACTTCCTCATTTTAGTAAGCTAAAATTATACAAAATGAGACTTAAATTAAGATTTTAAAACACTTTCAACGCGTTCAAGACTATCTTGCTTATATAAACTTAAGCGCACTATGGAATCTTCTAGTGCTAAAAGATTATGGATTTCATGAGCCTTTAAACTTATACTATCTAGCGTTTTAAGTAGAATTTGTTGATTTAAAACTCCAAAATCAATGGAGCCTTTTAACACTTGTATGGTAATATCAAAAGGTGCTTTATGATCTTTCATAAAGCTATCTTTTGACATAGTTATGCAGATTTCTTTAGCATAAGCATTTTCTATTTTCTTAGATATATTTATGCCATTTTGAATTTCTTGTTCCCAAGAAATTACTTCATATATTTGAGTTCTAAATTTCACTTTTATTTTTTAAGTTCTTTAATACGAGCAGCCTTGCCTCTTCTATCTCTTAGGTAGAATAATCTAGCACGACGTACACGACCTCTTCTTAATACTGTAATACTTTCTAAACTTTCACTATAAATAGGGAAAATTCTTTCAACACCTACATTATTAGCGCCGATTTTGCGTACAATGAAAGTTTCATCTACACCATTTCCTCTACGTGCTATACAAATACCTTCAAAATTTTGAATTCTTGTTTTATCGCCTTCTTTAATGCGAATAGCAAGTCTTAAAGTATCTCCAGCACGAAATTCTGGAACATTTTTACCTTCAATTTGTTTTTGCTCAAATTGCTCAATGTATTTATTTTTCATAACGATATTCCTTAAAATTTGCGTTCATGCTTTTGATACAAATCAGGACGAAAATATTTCGTTTTGCAAGACGCCAAAGTAGTTTTTAAAGCTGTGATTTTAGCGTGATTTCCCTTTAAAAACTCTGAAGGCACATAAAATTTTTTATTTTCCTTTTCAAAAATAAAAGGTTTAGAAAACGATGGAGCTTCTAATAAGTCATTTTCAAAACTTTCCTCACTTAAGCTTTCACTATTTCCAAGAACATCTTGAATATTTCTGCTAATAGCATCACACATCACCAAAGACGCTAATTCTCCACCTGTAAGTATAAAATCACCTATAGAAAATACTTCATTAGCAAATTCTTCCACAATGCGCTCATCCAACCCCTCATATCTACTACTTACAAAACAAATATGATCTTTCTTGCTTAATCTTTTAGCATCAATTTGCTTAAAAGTCTTAGCACAAGGCAAAAGAAAAACAAAATGAACATTTTTATCTTGCTTTTTAATATGCATTAAGCAATCATACAAAGGCTGAGCTTGTAGCAAAAGCCCTGCACCTCCTCCTATTTTATAATCATCTACTTTAAAGTGCTTGTTTGTGGTAAAATTTCTAGGATTAACAAAAGCAAATTCTAATATCCCCTTTTCTTTTGCCCTTGCCAAAATAGAAGTTTGAAAATAAGGTTCAATAAGCTCTGGGAATAAACTTACAAAAGTATATTTCATGAATTTTCTAAAATATCTAAAGCAGATTGTGTGAATATCTTTTTATTTTCTACATCAACTTTTTGAATATATTTATCAACATAAGGAATATAAAAATTTTTAACCTTTGTTTGTAGTTTTTCATCACATTTTATACAAAATAAAAACCCCGCTCCATTTTCTAAAATGTCTTCAACTACACCTAATTTTTGCTCATTTTCAATAACATCACATCCAATTATGTCAAAATAAAAATACTCATCTTTTTTTAATTTACAAGTTTCTTTTGTAGCTTCAATAGTTTGAAAAAGAGTAATATTAGTTAAGGTTTTAGCAGCCTCAACACTCTCAAAGCCTTCAAATAAAACTAAAGATCTAGTTTTATCAAAAGCCTTTATGGTGTAAATTTTCTGATTAATATCAAAAAATTTAGCACCTATTTTAAACTGCTCATAAAAATCACTAAGATTATGTAATTTTACATAACCTTTTAAACCAACACTTTTCCCAAGTTTAGCAACTTGGACTAAATCATTCTTCAATGGCTTTTACCGTTATACGATATGAAGTTGCATCTTTAACTTTGTAAGCCATAATGACTGTTTTTATTGCGTTGATTAATTTTCCATTTTTTCCGATCAACTTACCAGTATCAGATGGATCGACATAAATGATAATTTCAGCAAAATTGTTTTCTAAATTTTGTCTTTGTATATCAACTTTTTCAGGAAAATCAACAATTAATTTTGCGTATTCTCTTAAAAAATTTTCAACCATTTTTATTTGCTTGTAATAGCTGCTACTCTATCGCTTAATTTTGCACCTACGCTTTTCCAATAAGCTAAACGCTCAGCATCAAATTTTACCACTTCAGGCTCAACCATAGGATTGTAATATCCAATGCTTTCTATCCAGCTACCATCACGTCTTTTTCTACTATCAGTTACAACTATACGATAAAATGGTCTTTTTTTACGTCCCATTTTTGTAAGTCTGATTACTGTCATTTTAATACTCCTAAAAAAATTAAAATTTTGTTATAGATATTTTAACTCATATATCCATAAAAAAGCTTTAATTATTGTGGTCTTTTAGCTTGCTGCAACATATTCATAAAATTTTCCATTCCTTTTTTATTTGAAAATTTCTTTGCCAGCTTAGCTGCATTACTAAATTGTTTTAAAAAGCGATTTACTTCCATTTGAGATAAACCAGCACCCTCTGCAATACGTCGCTTTCTTGCATTGTTTAATAAATCAGGATTCTCTCTTTCTTTTGGTGTCATTGATGAAATCATTGCCTTAATATGAATAATTTCTTTAGAATTATCTAAGTCAATATCTTTAATATTTGCTGCCATAGATGATAAACCAGGTATCATACCAATGATTGATTTCATACTACCAAGCTTTTTAACGCTTTCCATTTGATTTAAAAAGTCATTAAAATTAAATTCGCCTTTTTTGATTTTCTTATTTAGTTTTTTTGCTTCTTTTTCATCAATGATCGCTGCAGTTTTTTCAGCCAAAGTCGCTAAATCACCCTCACCCATGATACGATTAACAATTCTATCAGGGATAAATACTTCTAAATCAGCTACTTTCTCACCAACACCAATAAATCTTAAAGGCACACCAACTTGTTTAGCTATACCTAGTGCAACACCACCTTTGGTATCTGCATCAAATTTACTTAAAATAACCCCTGTAATTTCTAAAGCTTCATTGAAACTACTTGCTGTCTTAACTCCATCTTGACCACTCATAGCATCAGCTACATAAAATACTTCATCAGGATTTAAAATAGCTTTTACTTCTTTAAGCTCATTCATCAAAGCTGTATCGATCGCCAAGCGACCAGCAGTATCTACAAGTAAAACATCATACATAGAATTTTTTGCTTTTTCTAAAGCTTGTTTAGCTACATTTAAAGGATTACTTTCATTTTCTATGAAAAATAAATCAAGCTCATTAGCTTGAGTGAGTTGTCTTAATTGCTCTACCGCAGCTAATCTTTGCAAGTCACATGCAGCAATTAATACTTTTTTATTTCTTAGCTTTAAATAATTAGCAATTTTTACCGTAGTAGTAGTTTTACCACCACCTTGCAAACCACACATCAAAACAACCGTAGGTGGCTTACTAGCAAATACAAAACCTTGATTTTTACCTTTAACACTAAGAATTTCTTCTAAATTTTTCTTAATTGAGTCTAAAAATTGCTTTTGGCCTATACCATTAGTTTTTACATCATTTTCTACTAAAGTAAGTAATTCTTTAGTAACTTTATGATGTACATCTGCTTTTAAAAGGGCTTTTTTTAAAGTGTCAAGAGCATTTTTTAAAGCTTTTTCATCATCAACAAAACGAAGTTTATTAACTGCGGATTTAAATGACTCACTAACTATTTCAAACACTTTATTTTCCCTTTATTAAAATTTTAAAAAGCTAAATTATAAACCCTTTTAGCTTTAAACGCCTTTAAAAATTTAAATTTTTTATTTCAAAACCATAAGCATTAAAACTCTCATCAAGCAAGGCTTTAAATTGATAATCAAAAATATGCGTTTCATAAGAGTGCAAATACATTCTAGAAGAGCTAATTTTTGCATATTTTTCATCACCAATAATACCATGTTTTATATGATTTAAATGTACTCTGATTTGATGCGTTCTACCTGTTTTAATGACTGCTTTTATTAAAGTTTTTTTTGCATTTACCATTAAAGGTATAACTTGGGTATGAGCTTCTAAGCCAAATTTATCGATTTTACTAAAGGCTCCAGATTTGTTTTTTATAGTAGTTATTTTTTCACAAATTTCAAGTTCTTCAGCAATTACTCCATCAACAATAGCTAAATAGCTTTTATAAACATTTTGTTTTTTATACTCTTGAATGCATTTTAATCTAAACTCCTCATCTTTGCTTAAAAGTAAAACCCCACTTGTTTCTTTATCAAGCCTATTGATTAATTTAGCCTTATAAACACCTTCTAAATTCTCGCTAATCTCTCCATAAGGCTTATTTAAGGCTATGATTTTATCGTCTTCAAAAAGTATTTTTGCTTTTTTTATTTTTTGTACAACAAATCTTGTTTTTGAGCTCATCAAAGCTCTAGCTATAACAACCTTTTTACCCATAGCAAAAACACAGCCTTTGTCAATCAAATCTTTTGCTGTATTATTAGAAATCTTTTCTTGCATTGCAAGCAATTTATAAGCTTTTTCTTGCATCTAAACCTTCTTTTATATTTAATATAACTTCACTTAAATCACTTTGTTCTTTGACTTGCGCTTGTAATAATTTTTGCTTTAAAAAAACATTTATATCTTTTACATTCTCACAAATATACAAACCATCAACTTCTTGATATAAACTTTCTTGATTAAAAAAATATTTCCCTGAAATAATAATATTATTCCATCTAGCTGCTTCTATAGGATTATGTCCACCTATATTGTTTATAAAAGAGCCACATAAAAAAACCACATCGCTAATCTTATAAAAACTTTCTAGCTCACCTAAAGTATCTAATAATAAACATTTAGCATTAAAAAAATTTGCAAAATCATTTTCACTTAAAGTAAAGTCTGAAAATTTTTGCATATTATAGTGATTTTTTTGACAAAAATCTTTTAAAATTTCCTCAACTTCACCAAAGCGCTCCGGATGTCTTGGGGCAATAATCAATTTATCATTTTCTTCTAATTTAATTTCATTAAGCAATAATCGCTCTTCATTTTCATGTGTGCTAGCAAATATAATAATTCTAGCTTTAGGTTTAGCATAGCTTTTCACTTGCTCTTGTTTTATATTAGCTTTGATATTTTTATATGCTATAACATTTTTAGCGCCCAGACACTCTAATCTTTCTTTGTCTTTTTGACTTTGTGCAAATACAACATCAATATATTTAAAAATCAAACGATAAAAAAAACTAAAACGCTTGTAATTTTTTAAAGATCTATCACTAATTCTAGCATTTAACAAAATCACTTTTGCATTGTAAAATTTAGCCATAAACACGAGCATAAGCCAAAGCTCTGCTTCAAAAATAACCAAAACTTTACAAGGTCTTATCCAAAAAGGCACGAAAATTTCAAATGGGAAAAAATTTACTTTTTTAGAATATTTTAAAGCTTCGCTAAAACCGGTTTGAGTGATGGTTGAAATTTTACAAGTTGGAAAAAGTTTTATTAAAGGAATAAGGCTTTTAATCTCACCAAAAGAACAAGCATGAAAATATACATCACCTTGTTTTTGTTTTAAATTTTTGTAAAGAAAAAATCTTGATTTTAATGATATTTTATATTTTTCCTTGCAAAAACTTAAAATCAATAAAAAAGGAGCTGTGATTACATATACAATCACAGCAAAAATATAATAAAAAAAAATCAATTTTGATTTTCTTCTTTTTCTTTATATAAAATTCTTCCACAATGTGGGCAAGTTACTATTTCATCGCCTTTTAAAACTGCTAAATAAGTTTTGTCATAAATTCTCATAAAACAGCCATAACAAGCATGTTTTTTTACAGGAACTACAGCGCTATTTCCCGCCCATTTTCTGATTTTTTCATAAAAAGTTAAAACTTTTTGATTTATTTCACCCATTAGTTTAACTTTTTTATCATAAATTTGTAATCTATCTTTTTCAATATCTACTAATACAGCTTTAGTTTGAGCATCAATTTGGTCCACTTCATTTTCAAGTTCGCTTCTTTTAGCTTGTAATTCTTGTATGAATTTTTCTTTATTTTCTAAAATTTTATCTAATCTTTCTATTTCTTCATTTGCTGCATCAAGTTGCTCTTTAGCTATATCTTCTTCAATTTTTAAAGCATTTGCTTCTTTTTCAGTTTTTACTGCAGCACTTTTTTTAGCTATTTCTTTGATTTTTACACTAAATTCTGCAATATGATTATTATTTTGTATTTTTTGATTTTCTATATCTTTGATATCTTTTTCAAAACTGGCAATTTCCTCTTCAGTTTTATCGAGCAAATTACGCTTTTCTTTTAAATCTTTTGTAGCATCTTCTACTTTATTTGTAAAACCATCAAGTTCTTTATCAATTTGTGATAAAGTTATAAGTTGTTCTAGGTATTTATTCATTGAATTTTTCCTTAAAAATATTGAAATGGATTTTTTGAAACTGATATTATAACTTCTAAATGAAATTTTTGCAAATCTTTTGCTAAAATTTCACTAAAACAAGATTCGCTTTCATAATGCCCTATATCAATCAAACTAAGTTTATTGTGATAACTTTCCAAAGCTTGGTGATATTTAAAATCTCCACTTAAAAAGCAATCTGCCCTAACGCTAGAAACTAAATCCCCTCCACTACCCGTACAAATTGCTATAGTTTTGATTTTCTCTTTACCTGCATTTACAACTCTTATACAATCAAGCTTTAAACTTTTTTTCACGTGAGTAATTAAATCATTAAATTTAAAATCAACATCACAATAAATCAAAAATTCATTTTGCTCTTTGATTTTAAAACCCAAAATTTCATTAGAAAAATAAGCATTTAAATGACTTAAATCAAAATTTGTATGCATAGCAATTAAGGCTATATTTTTTTGTATCATTTTAGCAAGAAGATTTTGTGGGTAAAACACTCCACTTAAGTTTTTCAAACCTTTAAAAATTAAAGGGTGATGAACTATAAAAAGTGAATTTTCACTTGCATTTTCAATTAAATGCATATCCACATCAAGAGCAAGATAAATTTTATTTATGTCTTGATCAAAATTTCCAAGCAACAAACCACTATTATCCCATGAACTTTGCGTACTAAATGGGCTAATAGCGTCTAAATAATCATAAATTTCTTTAATTTTCATCTAAATTTTCTTTATATACCAAAGCACAGTTTTTAGATAATTCTCTAATTTTAAGCATAAAATCCTGTCTTTGTGTGACAGAAATAGCACCCCTTGCATCAAGCAAATTAAAAGTATGTGCTGCTAACATACAATAATCATATGCAGGTAAGGCAAGTTTTGCTTCTAGGGCATTTTTACACTCATTGTAAGCATTTTCAAATTGCATATTTAAAGTTTTTACATCACTTACTTCAAAATTATATTTACTAAATTCAAACTCACCTTGCTTATGAACATCTTTATAAGTAATTTTTTCACCATTAAATTCATTCCAAACTATGTCATATACATTATCTACATCTTGTAAATACATTGCAAGTCTTTCTAAACCATAGGTAATTTCAGCACTTACTAAATCTACGCTTATACCACCAACTTGCTGAAAATAAGTAAATTGTGTCACTTCCATACCATCAAGCCAAACTTCCCAGCCTAAACCCCAAGCACCTAAACTTGGGCTTTCCCAGTTATCTTCAACAAAACGAATATCATGCGATTTTAAATCAAAACCTAAATTTTCTAAACTTTTTAAGTATAATTCTTGGATATTATCAGGACTTGGTTTAATTAAAACTTGAAATTGATAATAAGCACCTAACCTATTAGGATTTTCACCATATCTTCCATCAGTTGGCCTTCTACTTGGTGCTACATAAGCAGTCGCCCATGGCTTTTTTCCTAAACTTCTTAAAAAAGTTGCTGGGTGAAAAGTCCCTGCACCTGCTGGAAAATCATAAGGTTGCATAATAGCACAACCTTGCTTTTGCCAAAATTCTTGTAAATTTAATATCATTTGAGAAAAGGTCATTTTTCTTCCTTTATTTCTTCTGGCTTTTCAGGTGAATTTGCATACAATTCCACTGTTTTATTCCACATCATTTTATATTTTCTTTTTAGAAATTCTACTTCATTACGCGCATATTTAAGCTGTTCGTTAAGATTTTCTATGGTTTTTCTATCCTCATCATAAAGTTCTTGCATAGAATAAAGAGCATCTTTTAAAAATTTATTCTCACCCTTTAAAGCCTCTAAGGTTTCATCCTTAGCATCAAGAACCTTTTCATGCAAATTTAAAATAGTTCCTATGGTTTTTTCTACAAAACTTTCTCCTGCTAAGGTCATAGAATTTACCACAGCAGGTTGTTTTGAACTCATAGGCACTACACTAAAAGTTCCTTGGTTAGCTTCTATATAAATTTTACCCTCTTCTTCTTTGAAATTTAAAGCACCATTTGCCATCATTCCTTTTACAACATCTTCAGATAAATGCACTAATTGACAAAATTCTTTTAATTCCAAGTAAGTTTGCATATATGCTCCTTAAAGAAAAACTTCAATTGCACTAGAATCTTGAATAAGTTTTTCTTGTTGTTTTTTTCTATCTTCTAATAATTTTTGTGCTAAAGATTCATCATCTATTGCTAAAATTTGCACAGCTAAATAAGCTGCGTTAATAGCTCCTGCTTTACCTATAGCTACAGTTGCTACAGGAATCCCACTTGGCATTTGAACAGTAGAAAATAAAGAATCCATACTTGCTAAATTGCTTCCTGGCATAGGTATACCTAAAACAGGTTTTGTTGTATGTGCTGCAACAGCTCCTGCTAAATGTGCTGCCATACCCGCTGCAGCAATAAATACTTTTGCACCTTTTTCTTCTGCGTTTTTAATGTATTCTTGAGTTCTTTGAGGACTTCTATGTGCTGAAGTGATTAAGATTTCATATTTAACATCAAATTTTTCCAAAATTTCCAAAGCTTCTTTTACTACATCATAATCACTCTTACTCCCCATCAATATAGAAACAAATTTCATTCAACACTCCTTCTTAAAAAGCTAAATTCTGGAAGCTTAAACGGCAAAGTAATTTCATTTTCATTGCCACTATGAATTTCACTAAATTCTTTATTGTTTTTTGCTAATAATTGTTTAAACACTATGAATTTTTTTCCTTCATTTTCATAAATTAAGCCTAATTTATTTTCTCCTAATTCTATATTAGAATTAACCGGGGCTAAAATTTCATATTCTTTGTTTAATTCTATTTTGCCTTTACATTTAAAAAACTCACCATCTTCGCTAATAGCATGCACTTGATGAGTTCCTTCTTCTATGCTTGTATCATGATTAATAGAATCTGTTTTTTCATAAGCTCTTGAAACTAAATATCCATCTGTAAAACCTCTGTGTTTTAAAGTATAGATTTCTTTTTCATATTTAGCAGCATCAAAAGTATTTTGCAATACATCTTGCACTGCCATTTTATAAGTTCTTGTAGTCAAAGCTACATAATACTCACTTTTTGTTCTGCCTTCTATTTTAAAGGCATGAATACAATTTTCTTGCATAATTTTTTGAATATATGAGCTTAGATTTAAATCTTTAGAATTAAATACATGTGTGCCATTTTCATCTTCTTCTAATCTAAAAAGCGTATTTGTTTCTGGATTTTTCGCATAAAGTTCATAATTAAATCTGCAATCATTTGCACAAGAGCCACGATTGCTCATGCGTCCACTTTGTACTGAACTTATTAAACATCTACCAGAATACGCAAAGCACATAGAACCATGGACAAAACTTTCAAGCTCGATATCACAATTATTTTTTAAATCTTTTGCATCTTTTAAGCCAAGTTCCCTTGCTATAACAACACGCTTTGCACCCATATCTTTATAAACTTGAGCGTCTAAATAGTTTAAAATATTAGCTTGGGTGGACACATGAAGATTAATTTCAGGCGCAAGTTCTTTAACTAAACGCATAGCACCTACAGATGCTACTATAAAAGCATCAGGTTTCATTTCTTTTAATTTTAAAATATGCCTTTTCAAACCTTCAATTTGCGAACTAAAATGAAACCCATTGATAGTTACATAAATTTTTTTTCCTCTTGCATGAGTATAATCAATAGCTTCCTTAAAAGTTTCATAATTAAAATCTCTAGCAGTTCTTGCTCTTAATGAAAAATTACTCACTCCTGCATAGACAGCATCAGCTCCATAAGCCAATGCTATTTTTAATTTTGCAAAATTTCCTGCAGGAGCAACTATTTCAGGAATAATCATTTTTTCCCTAAGCTTGCAATTAATGCCTCAATATCATCATTACTTACAACATCTGTAGTGGAATCCCCTTGAATATGAACAGCTGAACCAACACGTTTTTCATCATCAATTTTGCCTTCAAATAAACTACTCATATATCTACTTAAAGCTCTCATAACATTAATAACACGCTCGATTTTTTGACGATGAATATCTTGATATTGCATAGCATCCATTGCCATCATAACCTCATCTTGCCCAGTTTGTAAACAACCTGTAATCTCATCTATAATATTTTTAGCATTATTATTTATTTCAATAGCTTCTTTAAAACTCGCTACATTTGGAAATTTCGCATTTAACTTTTCAAAGATATCTATATTTTTATTTAAAGCATCACTGATTACACAAAGCTCATTTTCTGAATTTGCAAAAAAATCGTTAATAGCTTCCAACTTCTCCATCATTTCAGTTGCTTTAATTTCACTATCTCTTGTAACATCATCAAGCTGATGTACAACTTTATGCTCTTTACTAGGTGGTGGTGGTGGCCAAGCCATATCTGCTCTAGCTTTATAATCGCCATTTATCATCTCATCGACAATTTTTTTATTTTTTTCTTCATCCTCATAATCTGTTTCTGGTTTTTTTAAATCTTCATCTTCTACAGAGTCAAGATCTAAATCTTCAGAGCCATTCATTAAAGCATCTAATTCTTCTTGAGTCATCATTGCACCTTTTTTATATAATAAAAAACTAATCGTGATTATATTATAAAAAAATATAATTCAACATTAATTTTTAAAATTAATTATTTTTTTAATATATAAATATATTTTTTCAAACTTGATAATAAAAAATATATTAATTTAAACTTAATTTAAAAAAAATATACTACAATCTTAAAAAATAAAATTAAAAACCTATTTAAAAGGAGAAAAAATGGGTAAGTTTGTAAATAATATTGATGAGTTTTTTAGCTATTGTCAAGAACATGAAGTAATGTTTGTTGATTTTAGATTTACCGATATGATAGGTACTTGGCACCATATCACTTACAATATAAAAGCAGTTGATGATAATACTTTTGAAAATGGAATTCCTTTTGATGCAAGTTCTTTACACGGTTGGCAACCGATAGAAAAATCGGATATGATTTTAAAACCCGATGTAGAAAGTGCGTTTTTAGATCCTTTTACAGCAGATCCTACCATCATAGTAATTTGTGATGTATATGATATTTACAAAGAACAAATGTATGAAAAATGCCCAAGAAGTATTGCTAAAAAAGCAATGCAACACTTAAGCACGAGTAATATCGCCGACACTGCTTATTTTGGTCCTGAAAATGAATTTTTTATTTTTGATAATGTAAAAATAGTTGATTCTTCTCATTGTGCAAAATATGAAGTAGATACTGAAGAAGGTGAGTGGAATGATAATAAAGATTTCACAGATAGCTATAACAGCGGACATCGCCCAAGAAATAAAGGTGGATATTTTCCTGTAAGTCCTATTGATTCTAGTGTAGATATTAGAGCTGAAATGGTACAAGTTTTAGAAAGAGTAGGCTTAAAAACTTTCGTACATCATCATGAAGTAGCACAAGGACAAGCTGAGATTGGTGTAGAATTTGGAAATTTAGTTGAAGCTGCCGATAATGTACAAATTTATAAATATGTAGTAAAAATGGTAGCACATTTAAATGGAAAAACCGCAACCTTTATGCCAAAACCACTCTATGGAGATAATGGAAGTGGTATGCATGTACATATGAGCCTTTGGAAAGATGGGGTAAATTTATTTTATGATAAAGAAGGTTATGGAAAATTAAGTGAATGTGCGATTAATTACATCGGTGGGATTTTAGCTAATGCAAGAAGTGTTGCAGCATTTACTAATCCTAGTTCAAACTCTTATAAAAGAATAGTTCCAGGTTTTGAAGCACCTTGTATATTAACCTATTCTTGCCAAAATCGCTCTGCAAGTTGTCGCGTGCCTTATGGTATTAATGAAAAAAGTGCAAGAGTAGAAATCAGATTTCCTGATAGCACTTCTAATCCTTACCTAGCTTTTACAAGCTTGCTTATGGCAGGGCTTGATGGTATTAAAAATAAAACCATACCGGTTGGCCCTATGGATGAAAATTTATTCGCACTAACTCTAGATGAGATTAGAGAAAAAGGTATAGAGCAATTACCTCACACTTTAAGAGGATCTTTAGAAGCACTCATTAGAAAAAATGCCTTCTTAAAACCTGTTATGAGTGATGTGTTTATTGATGATTATCAACATATGAAATTTGAAACCCAAGTATGGCCTGTAGAAGCTAGACCAACTGCATATGAATTTAAAACTTGTTATTCTTGCTAATTTTTGATGCCAAAAAGGCATCAAAAAATTTAAAATACTATTGTTTTATTTTCGTGTATAAAAATCCTATCATCAAACACCAAATCCAAAGCCTTAGAAAAAACATTTTTTTCCACATTACGTCCTGCTTGTTGCATAGCCTGCCAAGAATATTCATGAGTAACCGGTATAACATCTTGAGTAATAATTGGCCCCTCATCTAAGTTATTATTTACAAAATGTGCTGTTGCACCTATAATTTTAACTCCTCTTTCATAAGCTTGCTTATAAGGATTAGCTCCTATAAATGCAGGTAAAAAAGAATGGTGGATATTAATAATCTTTCCTTCAAAATACTCCACAAAAGATGGAGATAATATTCTCATATATTTTGCTAAAACAATATAATCAAACTCATATTGTTTTAAACACTCTAGTAATTTTTTTTCATGCTCTTGTCTACTTAAGTCCTGTGCTAAAATAGTATGAAAAGGTATGTTAAATTTATCCACCAAAGGTTTTAATATCTCATAATTTGCAATAACTGCCTTAATATTTGCATTAAATTCCCCACTAAATTGGCGGATAAGTAATTCGCCTAAACAATGAGTTTCTTTGGTAGCTAAAACAATAATATCTTTTTTTCTCTTTGGTGTAATTTCAATTTGCGCATTATCAGGAAGCATTGCTTCAAGTGTTCCTTTAAAAGCTTTTATATCAAGCTCACCTTCTAAATGCGCCCTAAAGAAAAAACGATTTTCTCCAACAAATTCATCATTTTTTATAATATTGATTCTATATTTAAAAATAACATCTGAAATTCTATAAATCAATCCTTTTTCATCGCTACTTGAAATTTTTAAAATATATTCATTCATTTTTGCTCCTTTATATAGTTTTTTAATTCTTGTAATCTTCTTTTTTCAAGCTCAATCCCAAGCTCTTTCCCACTAAATCCTTCCTTTAGTAAATCATTAGCACCAATTTTACTTTCAAAAGTATGATGATATAAATTTAATTTCTTTGCTTGTGCTATACGCTCATTATCCCAAAGCCCAAGCCATTTACAAAGTGGCATTTTCAAAGCAATTTTAGCTAAATTAAAATCATCAATTTTACCTAAAATAAATTCTTGTTCACATTTTTTTAATAGTTCTTTTTTTAATTTTGTTTTTTTAAAAAAAATCTCTTTATTGATATGAAAAAAATTCAAATACAAATATAAATACAAAGCCTCATCATAAATCAATTTTTGACTATGCTCTAATAACCTTTCAAATTCTTCATTACAGCTTTGATAAAAAAATATTTTTTCTTCTAAATTTAAAATTTTGAAATACTCATAAGCTTTATTTAGTCTTGAAGTTCTAAAAATTTTATAAAGTTCATTATTAATACGCTCTTTAGATAAATCGCCTATATCCATAGTTTGCATTAATTTTAAACTTTCTTTTGTAATTGTTAAATCAAACCTGCACGCAAAAGAAATTCCACGAAGCACCCTTAAACTATCTTCAATAAAACTTTTATCATCAATATGCCTTATAATCTTTGCTTGCAAATCTTGCAAACCATTAAAAAAATCTAAAAATTCAAAATCAAAAATATTTACCATCAATGCATTAATAGTAAAATCCCTTCTTTTAGCACCTTCTTGCTCATCATTGCAAACTTTAACCTCAAAACCTCTATGGCCTGTAGAAATTTTATTTTCATAACGCGCTAGAGCTAAATCAAATTTTTTGTATTTATATACAAAAAAACTTTTTCCTACTCCATTTGCACCAAGTTTTTGCATAAGCTCATCAAAAAGCTTAGGCTCAATATCATAAATTTCTATATCATAATCATCGCTAGATAAATCTAAAAAAGAATTCCTTACACAACCGCCTACTAGATAAGCTCTTTGCGTGTAAGGTTTAAGCATATTTTTAATACTTAAAAAATCTTGATTATTTTTTAAGTCTATCTTCAATCTTTGCAAGTAAAAACTCTAAAAAGGTAATGGTCATATCTAGTCTTTTTTCTATATGCTCATCTTTAGTATTTTTTAATCCTTCAAATAAAACCAAAATACGCTCTCTAAGATTTTTTAAGAAAAATTCTTCATTGTTTATAATACTTTCTTCTTTTTCTTCTAAAGCTTCAACCTTAATAGCAACATTTTGCTTATCATCTTTTACTTTTACTTCTAAATCATCTAATTCTTGAATTAGCTCTTGCGCAACCTTGCTAATTTCTTCTTTGATTTTTTTCTCTTGAGCATCAACGCTTTTTTCCTGGGTAATTTCTTCTACCATAGGAGCAAATTCATCATTTTTACTTTTTTTGTTATCTAATTCTGAATTAACTTCACTTATGGCCATTTTTGCTAAATCTTCTATATTCATAGTTTTATTAACCACCTTTTAAATTCATTAACTTCTTCTTCGCTTTTCATATTAACAAAAAAATCAAGCATATCATAATTTAAATCTTCATGATTAGAACGCAAACCACTTAAACGCCTTATAGCATCAATGGCATTTTTATTTTGCGGATCTTGTTTTAATATATTTTTATAAATCTCCAAAGCTTCATCTTTTAAACCTTGTGCCTCATAAATAGAAGCTTCTGTTACTGTATATCGCATTATTAACTCACAAAAAATAAAATGTCAAAATTCTAACAAAAAAGACTTTAATTTATTTTAATTTTTACTTAATCACAGGAGCTTTATATGCTAAAAATACAAAAATATTAAGTATTATAGCTACTGTAATAAGCATGGTAAAGCCTAAAGTAAAATTTCCAAAGCTATCATGGAGCATACCTATAATCCAAGGTGCTTGAGCTGCTATTAAATACCCTATGCCTTGTGACATAGCAGAAAGTTTAGCTGCTATAAAAGAATTTGAACTTTTTATGGCAATAAATAATAATGAAATTGTAAAAACTCCACTAGATGCAAAACCTAAAAAAATAGCCGCTAACAATAACACTAATTTTACATCACAAAAAAACACCAAGATAAAACTTAAAACATACAAAAATCCTAACAGCACAATAACAAAACCCTTAGCATGAACTCTTAGTTTTCCTAAAACAATAGGCAATAAAAATGCCACAGGCATACCTATGATTTGAGAAAGCAATAAAACATTAGAACCAAAATCAATTCCAAAACCTTTTTCACTTATCATCACACTAAGCCAAGCAAAAAGACTATAAGATAAAAAACTTTGTAGTCCCATTACAATAGTAACTTTCCAAGCTGTTAAATTTAAAAAAAGATTTATTTTATTGATATTTTTCTTTTTAGGACGCAATAATCTTTTATTTTTTAAATGCGGAAAATAAAAAATCAAAGCAATCAAAGCTAATACAACCCAAAAAAACATAGCTTGAGGCACTTCAAAAATTTTAAGCAAAGGAAGTGATAAGGCCACTCCAGCAATTGAAGATAAACCTATAATTGATCCATATAAACCCATTATTTTATAAGCGTTTTTTGCAAATTTTTCTTTTATAAAAGAAGGTAATAAAACATTAGCTATTGCAATGCTTGCTCCGATTAGAAAAACTCCAGAAAATAAACCTATATTACCCCCATAACTTCTAATAAACTCTCCAAAAACAATCAAAATTAAGGCAAAAAACAAAGCTTTAATTTGCGAAAAATACGCTACAAAAAACGATATAAGACCAAAAGCTATTAAAGGTAAGGTTGTTAGCATACCTGCTAAAGTGGAGTTGATATTGTAATATTCTTGGATATATTCTATCATAGGACCTATGGAAGTTATAGGTGCTCTTAAATTTAAAGCAAGGGTAATTACAACTAAAATATTAATCCAAAAGAATTTTTTATATGAAATTTGTGTATGCATGATTATTTTTGATTTAATATATTTTCAAGATATCTTTGTTTATCAGAATCGGTGTTTTTTTGCACTACTTGTTTTTTTTCTTTTACAACTTCATTCTCTTTGGAAAAATAAAAGTGATCAATGATAAAAATAGAAGAAATAATCACAATTAAAGGTATTAAAAAAATCATAATCAATACTTTCTAAAAATATTGCCATAGTATTCTATATTATCTTTTTTTAAATTCTCATCAAAAGCATTTGCTTCAAAATTTGCTTTTAAAATTTTTTCTCTCTCTTCATCTAAATCCTGATAAGAAAAAACCATATTAATACTCACTACCCCATCAAGCTGTTCTAATTGTTTATATGCTTTTAACTCATCATCTAAATTTTCACTTTCTATTACTACTATAATTTTTTCATCCTGAGCTAATTCCACGCTACAACAAGGTGTTTGTTGAATTTGCTTTTTGAGTGTTTCTAATTTTTCTTCTTTAGTTAAAATCAACACACTAGAAAGATTCATCTATACTCCAAAATATAATTTTGTTTTCATAACCTGCACTAATAAACTCATGCTCGTTTAAAAATATAAGATATTCTAGCAAAAAATCTTTATTTTGGAATTTTTTTATTGTTTTTAAATTTTTAATATCTATAAGTTCTATGATATTTTTTTCATTATCTCCAAAAACTGCTATCGATCCATCTTTATTTAAAGCACAAGTATAAATCAAAAAATCTCTTTCTATATTTTTTTCTTGATCATTTTGCACTATACCTAATTTTCTATCAGTACTACAGCTTACAATAACTGTGTTTTTAAAATCAAGTTGATAGATATTATCCTTATGAATGCTCTTATAATTTTTTATTTTTTGCCACTTTTTCACATCAAAAAGTATTATTTCCCCGCTTTCAAAACCTGCCACTAATTGAGTTTTAGTTTCATTTAAAACCACATCACTTAAGCTAGAGCTAGAAAAAGTAAAATTTTTTACAACACTTTTTGTTTTTAGATCAAAAAGCTCTATATTAGAACCTAGCAAGGCTAATAAAATAGTATTATCATCTAAAAACAAAGCCTTTTTCACCCCATCATTAGCTAAATCATAGCTTAAAAGTTGTTTATTTTTATAAACATGTAATTTTTTGCTTCCAAAATCACCTTCACTTAAAATCAAAATAGCCCCATTTAAGTAATCAATACTATAAATTCTAGGGCTAAGATTTTCTTCATAAAAATTTTTAATCTTATCGAGTTGAGTGATTTTTTGCATTTTTTTATCTTTAATAAAGTATTGATTTATTTCTCCATTATCAAGTCCTATAAACAAACTATCATCAACAATTTTCAAAGCATTTAAATTTGAATCAAGTTTAAGCTCATAGCTAAATGCATATATACTCATTAGTAAGATTAAAAATATTTTTTTCATGATTTTATTTCACACCTTCATTTAAAACATCTAAGAAATTAGACTTTTTCTTTGATTCCTCGCTTTTAAATTTAGCTTCAAAGCTATTTCCCACTAAAGGTTTAGCATCACTTTGTGGCACATGGCATTGCGTACAATTAAATCTTGCATCACTTACCATATCTTTAGTAGATTTATTTTTTCTTAAATCAAAATAATGGCTGCTTGGAAGTGCTGTCGCAGCTAAGTCTTTTGCTACTGCTTTATCATGGCAACTTAAGCAAATATTATTATCTTTAGTAATTGGAAGCATATCCTCTAAAGTGTGTGGAATCAATGGTGGAGCATTTTCAAATGATCTCTCAATCAAAACAGATTCACCAGCCAAAGTTTGAGAGTATTTAGCATCCAACAACTCTACATTTTCACTTTCCAAACTTGTTTTTCTTAAACCTATATCTTTTGAATCAACACTTTTAACAGCAAGCCCGCAAGCACTTATTAAAACAGCTGCTGCTAAGGATAAAAAGATTTTATTTTTCATTTTCTCTCCTTAAATTTATTATACTAAAACCTAAAGCATCATCACCGCAAACATCAATACATTTTCCACATCTTATACACTCACCTGATTTTACATCTTGATTTTCTTTACCTACCATCCAAAGTACTTGCTTTTCAGGACATACCCCAAGGCATTTGTAACACTTAGTGCATTTTTGCAAGTTATATCTTACTTTTAGTAATGAAAAATGCGAGCTTAAAGCCCAAAAAGCTCCTAAAGGACAAAAATGTGAACAAGTAAATCTTGGACTAAAAAATGTATCTATACAAAAAATAATCAAAGCTACAAAAAGCCAAGAAATACCACCAAAAATAATCCCTCTTTGGATTATTCCTATATAAGAAAATTCCTCAAAAACAGGAAAAGAAAAAAGAAAGGAAAAAATCAAAACAAAAGCTAAAACATAATAACGTAAATTTTTATTTACATTAAAAACTCTTGCTTGATTAAAACCTAATTTATTTCTAATAAAATAGGCAAAATCAGTAATGATATTCACAGGACAAACCCAAGCACAAAACGCCCTTCCGGCAAAAATAGCATAAAATAAAAATACTATCAAAGCACCACTTAAAGCCATTAAATCTACTTGCAAACTTGCTAAAGCAAGTTGAATAAACGCAAAAGGATCACTTAGCGGCACCGAAGAAAATAAAACCGAAGAGCTTAAATTTCCTTTTAATATAAAATTAAATACACCAAAAGAAAAAAAAGTCAAAATAGACAATTGCACTATTCTTCTTAAAATAAGATATTTCATAGCAATTCTCCATCATTAAGATAATCTTTAGCCTTGTTTTTATTGAAATTTTTATCCGTATTTACATCTTGTAAACGCTTTTCATCTTTTTCATCCCAACCTTTGATGTAATTATCTCCAGCTTTTCCTAAAACAAATTCTCTAGGTAAAACTCTAATAGCTGCTTTTTGCGTTATACAGGCTTTTTCACAAATCCCACATCCAACACATACTTCATGATCTACCACAGGTAGTAAAAATGCATGCTTTGCGGTTCTTTCATTACGTTTTGTTTCAAGTTTTAATGCTTTATCTATTAAAGGACAAGCCCTATAGCAAGCATCACATTGAATTCCCCAATAAGCAACACAACTTGCACTATCAATTATAGCTATACCCATTTTTGTTTTATAAATTCCATCTTGTTGCTCTAGATATTTATGATCTAGTGCATTTGTAGGACAATCTCTTATACAAGGTATATCCTCACATAATCTACAAGGATTTTCTCTTGCTACAAAAAAAGGTGTGCCATTTTTAGCACTATTTTCTAAATTTGCTAGCTTCAAAACATCATAAGGACAAGCTTTTACACAAAGTCCACATCGTATGCATTTTGACAAAAACTCTTTTTCATTATCTGCTCCAGGAGGTCTTAAAAAATACTCCTGATTTGAGCTAAATGCTAAACTTGCTAAAAATGCACTTCCGCTTCCTATACATAAAAGCTTAAAGGTAAAGGCCAAAAATTCTCTTCTATTTTTCATTTTTATGCTTTAGTAATTTTTACGGCACATTTTTTGAAATCTGTTTGATTAGACAATGGACAAGTTGCATCTAATGTAACTTTGTTTATATATACATTCTCATCAAACCAAGGCACATACACAAGGCCTTTAGAAGGTTTATTTCTACCACGAAAATCTACTCTAGCTTTTACTTTACCACGGCGTGACTCTACCCATACGATGTCGCCTTGATTGATTTTCATAGCCTTAGCATCATCTTCATTCATATAGCAAAGTGCTTCAGGTACCGCACGGAAAAGCTCAGGAACTCTCATAGTCATAGTTCCACTATGCCAATGCTCTAAAACCCTACCAGTGCATAACCAGAATGGATATTCTTTGCTTGGTCTTTCAGGTGCTTTCATAAATGGTCTAAAGAAAATTTTTACCTTATTTTTTAAACTATATTTTTCTTTAGTTTGTGGAGCTAGTAAATCTCCTTTTGGTAATTCTTTAGCAAAATCTCCATAAAATGCAAAGTCTGAATTTGGAGCAGCTTTTTTAGCATAATAATCAAATTTAGTATTAAATCTCCATTGAGTTTCCTTACCATTTACCACAGGCCATCTTAAACCTCTTACTTTATGGTAAGTATCAAAATCAGCTAAATCATGTCCATGACCTAAACCAAATTTACGGTATTCTTCCCATAGATATTTTTGTACAAAAAATCCATATCCATTAAATTCTTTACCATCACTACCTATAACTTTTCTCTCATCGCCAAATACTTCAGAATTATCAAATCCTTTTGTAAT
This sequence comes from Campylobacter sp. CNRCH_2013_0855, assembly GCF_025773025.1. Lineage (NCBI taxonomy): Bacteria > Pseudomonadati > Campylobacterota > Epsilonproteobacteria > Campylobacterales > Campylobacteraceae > Campylobacter > Campylobacter sp. CNRCH_2013_0855. The sequence continues at coordinate 138,989 of NZ_JAKMTE010000002.1, forward strand.
ATTATCTTTAGCTTTGAAAGATTTTGCTTCTTTGTTTGCAAATAATACATCATATAAAGTATCATCTTCGCTATAACCCATAGCTTTGGCTTCTTCTAAAACACTTGGCAGAGTAAGTTTATCATTTACCTTAGTTTCACCCCAAACTTCTTTTAATTTAAAGCGTTTTGCAAATTCCATAATTTGCCAAGTATCACTCATAGCCTCACCTACGGGTAAAACTTGTTGCTTCCAGTGTTGAGTTCTTCTTTCAGCATTACCATAAGCACCCCATTTTTCATAAATCATAGCACTTGGTAAAATTAAATCTGCCACCTTAGCACTAATTCCTGGGTAACAATCACTCACAACGATAAAATTATCCATTTCTCTAGCTGCTGCTATCCAGTGATTTGCATTAGCTGTATTTTGCCAAGGATTATTTACTTGCACCCAAGCAAATTTGATATTTCCATCTTCTAAATCCCTCATGATTTTTAAGTATGGAGCACCTGGTTTTGGATTGATTGTTTTTGCCGGAACTTTCCAAATTTTTTCACTAATTTCTCTGTGTTTAGGATTTGCAACAACCATATCAGCAGGCAAACGGTGTGAAAAAGTCCCTACTTCTCTTGCAGTTCCACAAGCACTTGGTTGTCCTGTTAATGAAAACGCACCATTTCCTGGTTTTGCTTGTTTACCAAGTAAAAAATGTACCATATAAGCTTGCTCGTTCACCCAAGTACCTCTTGTGTGTTGATTAAAGCCCATAGTCCAAAAACTTACAACTTTTCTATTTTTTTCTATATATAAATTTGCTAATTCTTGAAGTTTTTTCTTAAATTCTTCTATACTTTCATCTTCATTACCCTTAGCAACTTTAGCAACATAATCAAGCGTATAAGGTTCTAAAGCTTTTTTGAAATCTTCAAATGAAATTTCCCAATGCGCATCAGGAGTACTTTGGTGTTTCATTTCGAATTTATCGCCTGCTTTTACCCCCAAATAAGCCAAAGATACCGCTTCTTCTTCATCTACAATAATAGCATTTTGTTTTGCTACAGTATCTTTTTCACTTGCTTTAAATTTAGGATGGTTTGGATTATTTCTCATTCCATAACCAATATCAGCATAACCTGTTGTAAAAATACAATGTTTTTCAATAAATTCTTTATCCATAGCTTCAGGATGATTATAAACAATCTCTCTAGCGATATAATTCCAAATAGCTAAATCAGTATTTGGTTTGAAAATGATTTCAGTATCTGCTATATGAGAAGTTCTATTAGAAAAAGTAGATAAATTTATGATTTTAACTTTATCTAAATTGCTTAATTTTCTATCACTTACCCTTGACCATAAAATTGGATGCATTTCTGCCATATTTGCACCCCAAGTAATAATAGTATCAGTAAGCTCTATATCATCATAACAACCAGAAGGCTCATCAACCCCAAAAGTTTGCATAAAACCAACAACGGCACTAGCCATACAATGGCGTGCATTTGGGTCTATATTATTTGATCTAAAACCAGCTTTTACTAATTTTGCAGCAGCATATCCTTCTTGTATAGTGTATTGACCACTTGCAAAAATTCCAATTCCCTCAACACCTTTTTCTTTGTAAGCTTTTTTAAATTGTTTTTCCATTTCATCAAAAGCTCTTTGCCAAGAAACTTGTTGGAATTTTCCTTTTTTATCAAACTCACCTTTTGCATTTACGCGAAGCAAAGGTGTTACTAAACGATCTTCTCCATACATAATTTTTGCATTAAAATAACCTTTAATACAATTTAACCCACGATTTACTGGAGCTGCTGGATCTCCTTTTACAGCAACAATTTTACCATCTAAACTTGCAACTAAAATTCCACAGCCTGTACCACAAAATCTACAAACAGCCTTATCCCAACGCCATTTATTCTCAGTATTTGCAAGTACACTACTTGGAACACTAAGACCTGCAACACCACAAGCACTAGCAATAGCGGTATTTTTAATGAAGTCTCTTCTGTTCATTATATCCCTCGTTATTGTTTATTTATGTATAAAATAAAAATACATAGATACAATATTACTATGATTAGTTTTAAATATAAATTATAAAAAGGAATATTTTAAAAGTATTTATAAATTGGAGTTTTTTAGTGTTTTTTAAAAATTATTGCATATTATAAAACGCTAGTTAATTCTAGCGTTTTAATTGATTTACAATACCAAGCATATCATCACTTGTAGTGATTGCTTTTGAACCAGCTTCATAAGCTCTTTGTCCTGTAATAAGATCTGTCATTTCCTCTACAAGTTGAACATTACTAAGCTCTACAAAACCATGTTTGATTACAGAAAATCCATTCTCACCTGCTATACCTGCAATCGGCGCGCCACTTGCATCTGTTTCTACTAAAAGATTATCTCCTAAAGCATGTAAACCTGCAGGGTTAATAAAATTAACAAGCTCAATTTGACCTATTTGAGTTTCTGCTGTATTTCCTGGTTGCATTACTGAAACCGTTCCATCGCTTGCTACGTTAATAGCTGTAGCATCTTCAGGTATAGTCATTTCTGGTAAAAGTCTATAGCCATCTGAATTCACTATATTTCCTTCAGCATCTTTGGTAAATTGACCATTTCTAGTATAAGCTATAGTTCCATCAGGCATTTGAATTTGGAAAAATCCATTATTACCAGCAATTGCCATATCAAGACCTGAAGTTGAAGTTTGTTTTAAACTACCTTCGCTAAAAATTTTACTAACAGCTGTCACTCTTGAGCCAAGACCTACTTCTATACCGCTTGGGTGTTTTGTAGTACTTGAGGTTGAAGTACCTGCATACTTCATTGTTTGATACATTAAATCTGCAAATTCTACACGCGATTTTTTATAACCTACTGTATTAACATTTGAAATATTATTTGATGTTACATCAATTTGTGTTTGTTGTGATACCATCCCTGATGCTGCTGTGTATAATGATCTTAACATTTTATCTATCCTTAGTTTTATTTAGTACTTGCTAATTTATTAATAGCTTCTTGATTTAAATCATCCATATGAGATGTCATAACTTTTTGATACATCTCAACCATTCTATTTGCTTCGATTAATCCTACCATTTCTGTAACTGGATTAACATTTGATCCTTGAGTAAAACCCTGCTTTATGGCATTTGAATTTGGCAAATCTCTGATTTTGTTTAAATTATCGATTTTATACATATTATCGCCATCTTTTTGTAAATCTCTTAAATCATCAACTTGTGCGACGAATAATCTTGCTATATCTTGATTAGATGCACTAATGATTCCATTTTTATCCACATTAATAAAAGAAGTAGAATCTCCTATGCGTATGCCATCATTTTCAGGATTATTAAAATAATCACTACTTAAAACTCTATATCCTTGACGATTGACTAAATAACCCTCATCATCAAGCTGGAAATTTCCATCTTGGCTTAATCTTACTTCACCATTATTTGTTTTAATCAAATAAAAAGTATCTTCACGAGTAAGAGCTAAATCCAAAGGATTATGTGTCATTTTCATAGAGCCTACGCTAAAATTTGTATAGACATGATTAACCTGCGGAACTCTATCTATAGTTGTGTTTACAAATCTTGCAGCATCTCTTGTGTGATTTTGTATAGGCAACTCATCTTGAGTTTCTTTAAAAATCCTTTTAAAATCTGCAATAACAACATTATCTCTTTTATAGCCACTTGTATTTACATTTGCTAGGTTGTTAGTTACAACATCTAAGCGATTAAATTGCGTAACCATAGCACCAGTAGCCTGATAATACCCATTTTGCATTGTTTTTCCTAACTAAAATCTTAATTTTTCACTAACAAAGCAAAAGATGTTCCAAAATGTTTTTATTTGTTTTTAATTAATCTTTAGGCATAATATTTGGTTTTACACTCATTACTTAAATACAAGGGGTATCCATGGCTAATGAAACCAATGTTTTAGAAGAACTTTTCAAAGAAAATTCCAAAGATTATATCACATATGAAAAACTTGTCAAGTATTTTGCAAAGCTTCCAAATGCAACAAGTGCAAAAAAAATCCGTGATTTAATGGATAAATATAAAGTAGAATTAATCTCTTCAGCCGAAATTGCCAAAAAAAGAAATTTAGAAGAAGCAAAAAAACTACAAGAAGAAAAACAAAAATTACAAGATACAAGTTTAGAAAATGAATTTGATTTAGCCAATGAAAATGATTTATTAGAATGGAGTAGATCAGACTCTCCTGTAAGAATGTATTTAAGAGAAATGGGGCAAATTGCACTTTTAAATAAAGATGAAGAAATTGAAATTTCTAAAAAAATTGAACTAGGTGAAGATATTATCATCGATGCTTTTTGTTCAGTGCCTTATTTGATTGATTTTATACTTGATTATAAAGAACCTTTAATCAATAGAGAAAGAAGAGTAAAAGAACTATTTAAAAGCTTTGAAGATGATGATAAAAGTGATGATGATAAAAGTGATGACGAAATAGACTCTGAAGAAGAGAATGAAAACGAAGAGAATGAAAACTCAAGCGAAAAAAAACCTAAAAAAACAAGCAAAAAAGAAGATGAAAGAACCTTAAAAGTCATAGAAAGCTTTAAAGCTTTAGAAAAAGCAAAAAAAGAATGGTTAAAAACCATATCTACTATTAATGCAGAAAAAAATGATGATGAATTATTAGATAAACTCATAATTGCTTTTAAAAAAAATATACTAAAAGAAAAACTAATGGATCTAGGTCCAACCTCAAAACTCATCTCTGAAATCGTAAAATCCATGGAAACAGCTTTAAAAAGTGATGAGGAATTTGATAAAGAATTAAAACGCTTAGAATACCGTTTACCAATGTTTTCAGAAGAACTAAAACAAAGACACCAAGATATTTTAAAAGATATTACCAAACTTAGTAAAGAAGAAATTGCCGAACGCGCCCTAGAAACTACCATGGTAAGCACTTATATGGAGATAAAAAAACTCATTCAAACCAAAGAAGCTAGCCAAAATTCTTTTGATTTAGAAAAAGATCAATTAAAAGAAATTCTAGAGCAAATCAAACGTGGTAAAAAAATATCTGATGAGGCTAAAACTAGAATGGCAAAATCAAATTTACGCTTAGTTGTAAGTATTGCTAAAAGATATACTAACCGCGGATTACCATTTTTAGATTTAATCCAAGAAGGTAATATAGGTTTAATGAAAGCGGTAGATAAATTTGAATATAAACGCGGTTATAAGTTTTCAACCTATGCAACTTGGTGGATTAGACAAGCTATTTCAAGAGCAATTGCCGATCAAGCAAGAACTATAAGAATTCCTATTCATATGATAGAAACCATTAATCAAATCAATAAAATCATTCGTGAATATTTACAAAAAGAAGGTAAAGAACCTGATGTAAGTATTATTGCTAAAGAAGTAGGACTTAGCGTAGATAAAGTAAAACAAGTGATTAAAATCACCAAAGAGCCAATTTCTCTAGAAGCGCCTATTAGCAATGAAGATGATGGTAAATTTGGAGATTTTGTAGAGGATAGAACTTCAATTTCACCTATGGATCACATCTTAAAAGATGATTTAAAAGAGCAAATTGATGAAGTTTTAGATCAGCTTAATGATAGAGAAAAAGCTGTTATTAGAATGCGTTTTGGTCTGATGGATGATGAGAGCGATAGAACCTTAGAAGAAATCGGTAAAGAATTAAATGTTACAAGAGAAAGAGTGAGACAAATAGAAAGCTCAGCTATAAAAAAACTCAAACATCCAAAAGTTGGTAGAAAACTTAAAAATTACATAGAAGGTTGGAAATAATCCTTGCTAAAAAGCAAGGATTAGCTATCCCTAAAAAGCTTCGTTGCTAAGTGTGTTGCTCTGCTATGATCGGTATCTTTTTTCAAGGTATTAAAAATTCTACTAATATATTCTTCTAAGATTTGCTGAGAATTATTAATTTTTTCTGCCTCATTTAAAGCAATCTTACGATATCTTCCTTCGCTATCTAACTCATAAGCTAAATCATTATCGCTTAATTGTAGTTTTAAAATTTGAGCTAATTTTGCACGTGAATGCTCATCAAAAATAGGAGTCATTAATTCTAGTCTTCTTTCTAAATTTCTTGGCATCCAATCAGCACTTGAAATAAAATAATTTGGCTCGGTGTGTTTGAAGTATAAAATTCTAGCATGCTCTAAATATTTTCCCACTATACTTCTAACTTTTATATTTTCACTATACCCTTTTACTCCAGGTCTTAAACAACAAATTCCTCGCACAATAAGATCTATTCTAACACCTTTATTTGAAGCCTCATATAAAGCCTTAATCACATCACCATCTACTAAAGCATTCATTTTAGCTATGATTACTCCATCTTTTCCATGACTTGCTTCAGTAGCTATCATATCTAAAATTCTTTCTTTGATTTGCTTTGGACTCATTGATAAAGTCTTTAAACGACGACTTTTGCTATATCCTGAAAGTATATGAAAAAAGGTCGTGGTATCTTGAGAATATTCTTCTTTAGAAGTAAAATAACTTACATCAGTATAAATTTTAGCTGAACTTGCATTATAATTACCCGTACTTAAGTGGTTATAAATTTTTAATTTTTCCCCTTCTTTTCTAATCACTTGAGCCACTTTTGCATGCACTTTAAAACCTGTAATTCCATATATTACATGAGCCCCTGCATTTTCTAATGATTTTGCCCAATGTAAGTTATTTTCCTCATCAAAACGCGCCTTTAACTCTACCATTACAGTCACTTGCTTGCCATCACTTGCTGCATCAATTAAAGCTTGGACTATATTTGAATTTTTCTCTACCCTATAAAGAGTCATTCTTATAGACACAACCTTAGGATCTTTGCTTGCCTCTTTGATAAACTGATACACAGGCTCAAAACTTTCATAAGGCTGTATAGCTAATATATCTTGTTTATCTATTGCACTAAAAATGGATACATTATCTCCAAAAGGTGGTAAAATTTTTGGTGTATACATAGGATTTAACAAATGCGTAAATTCTTTATTAGAAATGATTTGCCACAATGATGGCAAATTTAAAAGTATACTGTATTCATAAATGTCTTTATGAAAAATATTCATATGAGAGCTTAAAAATTCAATCAACTGCTCATCTGCACCCTTTTCTATTTGCAAGCGTATAAAAGCACCTTTTCTACGAAGTTTTAAACCCTGCTCTAAAATCAACATAAAATCATCAGCTTCTTCTTCTTCTATCTCCATATCTGCATTTCTAGTTACTCTAAAAGCAGCAGATGATAAAAGTTTATAACCAGGAAAAATATGCTCAGTATGATGACGCACTATGCTTTCTATAGGCACATAAATATTCGAACTTACTTGGTAAAATCTTGGTAAAACCCTAGGTATACGTATCATGCCAAATTTTAAAAGTTCAGGATGCATAGGATCACAAAGCTTTACCGCCAAAGAAAACGAAAGATTATTTAAATGCGGAAAAGGATGAGTTGCATCAACTGCAATAGGCACTATCACAGGAAAAATGTTAGAAAAAAAATGCTCATTACATTGCTGTTTTAAATCCTCATCAAGTTCTTCATATGAGCGAATAAATAAATTTTCTTTTTCTAAATCTTGGGTAATTTTAGTAAAGTATTGCTCTACTACATATTTTTCTTCATGTAAATAATTTCTAATGGCTTTAAGCTGTGCAAGTGGCGTCATTTCATCATTACTTGCTGTGCTTATCCCTGCTACAAAAAGCTGTTTTAATCCTGCCACTCTTATCATATAAAACTCATCTAAATTTGTACAATATATAGCAATAAATTTAAGTTTTTCAAGTAAGGGAAGATCTTTAGAACATTGATCCAAAACACGGGAATTAAATCCAAGCCAAGAAAGCTCTCTATTAATATACATTGATGGTTGAATTTGCATAATACACCTACCTTATTTTCTAGTATTTAATATTTTAGTATTTCTTTTATTAAAATTTATTTTATTTTTATAATAGTAAATAAAATCATATAAAAAAATAATACTTTTTTTCTCTTATTAAAAAAATAATTAATAATTAATAAATATATATTTACTTTTAAAAATTTATAGTGTTATATAATTGCACACAAGTTCTTGTAACTTAAACTTCATTCAAAGGAGAGACTTTGAAAAAAGCAAACTCAAAACTTTTTGCTGTTTTCCTCTTCTTACTTGTAATTTTAGCAGGTGTGGGAATGTATACTTTCCATAATGCTAAAGGCACTTCTTATTTTAGTGATGCCAGTGAAAGCTGTAATAATTGTCACATTATGAACGAAGTTTATAATGATTATTTAAAAGCTTCACACTCTAAAGAAGTTGATGGTAAACCAAGAGCAACCTGTAATGATTGCCATTTGCCACATAGCTTTTTTGAAAAATGGATTGCTAAAGCTCAAAGTGGCTTAGGACATGCTTATGCATTTACTTTCAAACTTGATTCTTTGCCTACGCATTTGAGTGCAAATGCAAAAAGTAAAGAAATAGTCCAAAATAACTGTATAGAATGTCACAAAGAAATTGCGAGTAACACTATCAACCCTACTCTAGATCCACATAAAGATAATGCTTTAAGTTGTGTGTCTTGTCATCAAGGTGTTGGCCATAAGAGAGGATTTTAAATGAAAGGAGTATTTAATGAATAACAAAGGCATTTTATATAGTGCTATTAGTGCTACTATAGTAGCTATTGCAGGCGTATTGTGGTTAAATCAAGATATCACAGCCAAAACAAACGATTCAGTAGGTGGAATCATCTCTCAAGAAATCGTAAAACTTGGTGATGAAAATCCTACTTTTGATTATTGGGGAAAGAATTTTCCTGATTATTTAGATATGCACACAACAGTGGAAAAACAAGCACCTAATGCAACAGAATTTGGCGGGAATTTAGCTTATTCAAAACTAATTCGCTATCCACAATTAACTGTTCTTTGGGCGGGTTATCCATTCAGTATTGATGCCAATGAAGAAAGAGGTCACTTTTGGGTTCAAGTAGATCAAATGGATACAGCTAGAAACAATAAAGATTTCTTGAACGCACACGGTTTTGCAGGATTTGGTGGCCAACCAACAGCTTGTATGAATTGTCATAGCGGATGGACCCCTTGGCTTTTAAACAACACTGCAAAAGGTGATTGGGTTGCATTTAACTCTGCAAAATATTGGACTATGATTAAAACAGTTCCTGCAGTAAATGGAGCTAAAGAAAACTCACCTGAGCACAGTGGACCTCATGGTGGAAAAAGAATGGGTGTAACATGTGCAGATTGTCATAATCCAACAGATATGAGTTTAAGACTTACAAGACCAGCTTTAATCAAAGCATTAATTTCAAGAGGTTATGAAGCAGATGAAAAACAAGGAATTAAAGCTTCAAGAAGCGAAATGAGAACCTTAGTATGCTCTCAATGTCACGTTGAATACTACTTCAAACCAACAGGTACCAAAGTAAAAACTATCGGAGAAAGTATAGCTAATGATAGTTCTAAAAAATGGTGGAATGGTACTCAAAAAACTTACGATGAGTTTGATTCTTGGAGAGATGGTAATAAGCCAGTTGAAATCGAAGTTGATGGTATAGAACTAGCATTTCCTTGGAGTGAGTGGAAAAAAGGTGAGCCATTTAGAATAGAAATGTTTGATGATTATTATGAAAAAAACAGAGAGAACTTCTCAAGTGATTGGGTTCATAAAATCACCAAAGCGCCTATGCTAAAAATTCAACATCCAGAAAGCGAACTTTATAGTGGTGGAGTACATGCTGCAAATGGTGTAAGTTGTGCAGATTGTCATATGCCTTATATTAGAAAAGGTGCAAAAAAAGTTACTAACCATAACATCACTTCACCTTTAGTTGATATCAACTCAGCTTGTAAAACTTGTCACACTCAAAGCGAAAGCTATTTAGCAAAACAAGTAAAAGACATTCAAAATTCAGTAGCCCATGATTTAAGAACAGCTGAATATTCTTTAGTAAGCTTGATTAAAGATGTAGAAACTATTCGCACAGAGCTTGGAAAAATGCCAAAATTCCAAACTGATGGTAAGGCAGATGATGCTAAAATTTCAGCTGAATTAAAAGAAGTATTAGAACTTCATAGAAAATCTCAAGTAAGAGCAGACTTTGTAGGTGCTGAAAACTCAACAGGTTTCCATAATCCCAGAGAAGCTTCAAGAATGCTTTTACAATCAGTTGATATGTCAAGACAAGGACAAACTAAATTAGTAGAAATTGCGGCCAAAAATGGCATTAAAGATTTCAAAACTTCAAATTTAGGTTTTGAAGATATTCAAAAATTAAATCCAGGTGAAATTCACTATAAAGTAGATCTAAATGGTAACAAAGCAGGAGATCGCTACTACAAACATCAAGAAGTAAATGGTAATCCACCAGCAAAACTTCTTGAAGATGATAAAAATCTAAAACCTTATAATTATAAAGTAATAGATTAATCAAAATAAACCCTCATAATCGAGGGTTTATTCTTTTATCAAACTTATATCCTCACCTTTTAAAATTTTATTCATGGTGTTCATAGCACACATTTTTCCACACATTGAACAAGAATTAAGTTCTTCAGGTTTTCTTTCATTAAACATTTTCTTAGCCTTTTCTCCATCAATTGCTAATTTAAACATTTTTTCCCAATCAATATCTTGTCTAGCTTTACTCATTGTATCATCTATTTTTCTTTCTTTAGGAAGTTTGGCTATATCTCCTGCATGAGCTGCTATTTTAGTCGCTACTATACCATCTCTTACATCTTCTAAATTTGGAAGTCTTAAATGTTCAGCAGGAGTTACATAACAAAGTATATCAGCACCAGCTGCTGCTGCAACTGCTCCGCCGATTGCCCCACTTATATGATCATACCCTGCACCTATATCAGTAACTAATGGTCCTAAAACGTAAAATGGAGCTCCATTGCAAATTCTTTTTTCAAGTTGCATATTAGCTTCTATTTCATTAATAGCCATATGACCAGGTCCTTCTATCATCACTTGCACATCTTGAACCCATGCTCTTTTAGTTAACAACGAAAGTTCTATAAGTTCAGCAATTTGAGCCCCATCGCTTGCATCATGAGTGCAACCTGGTCTTAGCGCATCGCCTAAAGAAAGCGTCACATCAAATTCCTTGCATATAGCAAGCAAATCATCATAATATTCATAGAATGGATTTTCAGCATCATTCATTTGCATCCAAGCATAAAGAACTGAGCCTCCTCTTGAAACTATATTAGTAATCCTATCACACTCTTTAAAAACCCTAACAGCACGAGAATTTATCCCTGCATGAATTGTCATAAAATCCACTCCACTTTTAGCATGATGATATACTACATCTAAAAAATCTTTTGCCTTAATATCTTTTAAATCTTTTTCTAAAAACCCAACCGCATCATAAACAGGCACAGTGCCTATCATAGCTTTTGAAGTAGCAATTAACTCATCTCTAAAACGACTAGTTTTACCATAATTACTAAGATCCATAATAGCTTCTATATTAAATTTATGAGCTAACTCCACCTTTTTCATTTCTTCACTATAATCTACACAATCATTTGAAACACCTAAATTAACATTTACCTTTGTTTTAAGTCCATAGCCAATACCATTTGGGTCTAGTGCTTTATGGTTGATATTTGCAGGAATAATGATTTTTCCACATGCTATATTCTCAAGCAAAAAATCTTCACTTACTTGCTCTTTTTGTGCAACAATTTGCATTTGTTTTGTGAAAGTTCCTTCTTTTGCATAAGACATTTGAGTTTTCATTTAAATTTATCCTTAAAATAAAATTTGGATAAATGAAGGGTATGTGAGTAGTTGATAAATTATCCCAACGCTAGCATTATCTAGTTCTGGTGCGGTCTAAGCTTTTAGCTTACTCTCAGCCTGTATCACAAGCTCCCGTCATTTATACAAATGCAGTATAGCGATAAATCTAAAACAAAGTTTATTTTTTAGATTGATTTTTAGCTTGCTTGCTAAAATGTAACAATTCTTCAGTAGTTTTAATGTAAAAAGGAATTTTTTTAAGACAGTATTTTAAAATTTCACTTGCAGCCAAAGCATCACTTAAAGCCCTATGATGCTTACTTTCAATACACAAAAACTCTTTTAGTGCATCAAGGCCATATTTAGGACTTTCAATGCATTTTTTAGCTAAATCAATTGTGCATAACCTTCTATTTAAAAGCACTCCAAAATCATTTTCATACATAGCTTTAGATATAAAATGATAATCAAAACGCACATTGTGTGCTACAAAAATACTATCCTTTAAAAACAATTTAAAATTATTTAGCACAGTTTTTAAAGAAGGAGCATTTTCTACCATATCCAAACTAATCCCTGTTAATTCTGTAATATTTTCAGGTATGCTTTCTACTTTTATAAAACTCTCAAATCTATCAATTTCTTTATAGTTTTGAATTTTCACTGCACCTATTTCTAAAATTTGACCACTTTTTATCCCACCGGTGCTTTCAATATCTACTACACAAAAAATCTCATCTTTTATTTTTGTATTTTTACTTTTTAAACACAAACAATTTTGCGCATTAAGCTCTACCCCTAGCCCTAAAAGTTCAAAAATATATAAATCAAACTCATAATGATTTAATTCTTCTATTTTTGCAAGTTCTTTTAAAACCCAAGGAAAAGGTTTGTTTTCTTTACTTAATTTGATGATTAAATCATCGATTTGTTGTTGGCTCAAAATTCAAGCTTTAAAGAATTGATTGCTGTTTTTTTATCTTGCGAGGAAAAGATATAACTACCTGCGACTAAAATATCAGCTCCTGCTTCATCTAAATCAGGTGCATTTAAGCCATTTACCCCGCCATCAACTTCTATAAAAACTTTAAGATTTTTTTTATCTATCATTTCCCTTAACTGTCGAATTTTATCATACACCAAAGGTAAAAAACTTTGCCCACCAAAGCCTGGATTAACACTCATTAAAAGCACCATATCTACAAATTCTAAAATATACTCTATACTTGAAACCGGAGTATGTGGATTTAAAACAATAGCAGGATGAATGCCGTTTTTTCTTATATACTCACATACCCTAATAGGATGATTTTCAGCTTCCAAATGAAAGCTAATAAATTTTGGCTTTATTGGGATAAATAAATCTACAAAGCTACTAACATTATGCACCATTAAATGCACATCTAGAGGCACTGAAGTAATTTTTGAAATATTTTCAATCACACAAGGACCAAAAGTAAGATTTGGCACAAAATGTCCATCCATCACATCAATATGCAATAAATCAGCCCCTGCTTGCGATACTTCTTTAATCTCATTTTCTAAATTTAAAAAATTTGCAGACAATAAACTTGGTGCTACATACATTTTATATCTCCGATAAAAGTAAAAAATAATTTTATCATACTTATTATCAAATTTTCTTTATGTATTTTTGATAATATTTGATTTTTTTAAGCTTGCTTTAGATATAATGTTAAAAAATATTTTTATTTCATAAGGAAAAATTTATGTCAAGAATTTGCCAAATTACAGGAAAAGGACCTATGGTAGGTAATAATGTTAGTCATGCTAACAATAAAACTAAAAGACGCTTTTTGCCAAATTTAAGAACAGTTCGTATTACTTTAGAAGATGGAACTACTAGAAAAGTTAGAGTTGCTGCTTCAACTTTAAGAACGCTTAAAAAACAAAGCAGTAAATAATCCTTAATATAAACGAGGAATTGTTATGTCTTTTTTGAAGAAGCTACAAAAATTCCTCAATTGGTCTCCTTCCCCAAAACCCTCAATTAGTCTTAATGATGAGCTTTACGAGCAACTTAAATTTTTAAGAATTCCACTTATTGCTGTTGTTGTTATGACGTTAATTGGGGCTTTTGGCTATATGCTCACAAGTAATTACAACCTTAATGATGCTATTTATCAAGCTGGAATGACATTTACTACTTTAGGCTACACTGAAGTAAATCCCATACCAACAGCTGGTAGAATTTTTACAGTTGTGTATGTGTTATTAACCTTTACAATTTTTACATTTTGCATGGGTCTAGTTATAGAAATAGTAAAAAAAGGTGTTTTGTCTAAAATCATCAAGGAAAGAAGAATGCTTCATAAAGTTGCAAGATTAAAAAATCATTTTGTAATATGCTATCATAATGATTTTACTATAGAATTGGCACAGCAATTTAGAGAAAATCATATTCCTTTTGTCGTTGTTGACGAAATTGAAAATTTTAGCGAAATAGCTGAAAAATATAATTATCCTTACTATATAGAAAGCGCACCTCATACAAACACAGCTTTTTTAAAAACTAATCTTTCTAGTGCAAAAGGTATAATAACCCTTAGCAATAACATAGCAGATAATATTGCCATCATTGCTTCAGTAAGATTATTTGAAAAAGAATTACAAAGAATTAATCCTTATTTTATATTAGCTAGTTCAAACAGTGAAGATGAAACAGAAAAACTCAAAAAACTTGGAGCAAACTCAATAGTTTCTGCAACAAAACTAGTTGCACAAAGACTTAGCGCTATGTCAGCAAGACCGGATATGGAAAATTTATTAGAAAACTATCTTTATAAAAAAAATAGTCCTATTGATTTAGAAGAAGTTAAAATTCCTGATGAATCTTGGGTCAGATTTAAAAGATTAAAAGAAATTCACTTAAGAGATATGGCAAATGTAAGCATAGTGGGAATTTTAGAAAATAAAAAATTTACTCCTATGCCAAGAGGTGATACTTTAATAAGTACAGGTGCTAAACTGTTATTAGTAGGGACAGCTGACAGTATAAAAATAGCTAAAAAAATTATTAAAAACAAACAAAAACCAGATGAGTTAAAATATATTTAACTTATTTTAAGTTATAATCAAACATCAATTAAAAAGGAGGCTTAAATGCTACATGAATTTAGAGATTTAATTACCGAATTAAAAGGTAAAGATATGCACTTTGACAAACTATTTGAAGAGCATAATGCGCTTGATCATAAAATCAAAGATGCAGAAGAAGGTAGAATTCATCTAGATAGTTTAGAAATTGCAAACTTAAAAAAGGAAAAATTAAGATTAAAAGATGAATTAAATATTTATCTATCAAACTACAAAAAATAATTTTTCTCTAATTATATTTTAGGTTATTTCTAAGGATTAAATATGTTTGGTAAAAATAATCAAAGCAAAAATTGCGAAGAACTACAAAATAAAATCAAAGAACTAGAAGAAGAAAATCAAAAACTTCTTTTAGAAAAGCAAGAATTGATTGAAAACTATGAAAAAAAATTACAAGATAATTGTGGCAAAACTGAATTAGAAACTCATCTTTTAGAAATGCTCTTAAATGGTGTTTTAAAAGGTATATCAAATGTCCAAGGTGATATGCAGGAAAATGTTAATAAAGCTGAGATGATTTCACAATACTCTGATTCTTCTTTGGCGGATATGCAAGAACTAAACTCTATCACACACTCTATCATATCTTCACTTCAGAGCATTATTGAATCGGCTAATCGCTCAAGAGATACAGCAGGAAATTTACATCGTAGCGTAGATGAGATTACTAATGTTATTAACTTAATCAAAGACGTATCTGATCAAACTAATCTATTAGCACTAAATGCTGCTATTGAAGCTGCACGTGCAGGTGAACATGGAAGAGGTTTTGCTGTAGTTGCAGATGAAGTAAGAAAACTTGCCGAAAAAACACAAAAAGCAACATCAGAAGTAGAATTAAACATTAATCTACTCAAACAAAATGCGGATGAAATGTATGGACAAAGCGAACAAGTAGAAAAGGTTTCATTAGAATCAAATGAGCATATAGTGCAATTTTCTAGCAAATTTACTCAGCTTATTTCAAATGCAAATTCAACTAGCTCACATGCTAAACGCATTGCTTCTGAAATTTTTGTTTCTTTAGCTAAACTAGATCACGTTGCTTTTAAACTCAACGGCTACAATGAAATTATTCATGCTTCTGGTAAAACTTTATCTGATCATTTAAGTTGTAGACTTGCAAAATGGATTGCAGGAGTTGGTAAAGAAAGATTTTCTAGCGGAAGAGCTTTTGGCAAACTTAACTTACCACATCAAAAGGTTCACGAAAATATAAACCATGCTATAGCCTTAGCTCATGGTGAAGATACCAATAACAATCTAGTTCAAAATCAAATTCTAGATAAATGCTCTAACGCAGAAAAAGCTTCAGAAGAACTATTTGTAATTTTCCAAGAAATGCTTAATGAAAAAGATCCAAACATTGAAAATAAAGATGAAAAATAGAAGGTAAGATTTATTTCTTACCTTTAAACCATAAATAAGCATATTCAAGCAAAGGAGTCTTAATAGGATTTTCTTTTGAAAATTGCTCAAAGTCTTTTCTTTTTATCCACACTGCTTGAATATCTTCTCCATCAATTCCACCACCATGGCCAATTTTATCATCTTCATTAATTTCAGCATAGAATAAAAACTGTCTGCTTACACCTGAACCAAAACCTGTATAAAATTCCCCTATTTTTTCTACATGTTTAGGCGCATAACCTAATTCTTCAATACATTCTTCTTGAGCTATTTCCTCAAAACTTAAATTTTTATCAACAAGTCCTGAGCAAAGTTCTATACTAAAACCCATCTCAGCAATTTGCAAACAATTACGTTTTTGATAATCCCACAAAGGAATTCGAAATTGTTTTACAAAAACAAAAGAATCTTTTTGAGTATGATATAAAAAAACAGAAACACTATCCATTGCTTCTATAAAATCCCAAGTGTATTTTTTGTTATCTTTACCTATATAAGTGTATCTTTTAGGTTTAATGTATTTTGAGTTGGAAAATTGTTCTTCTTGTAAATTTTTCACTTTATGATACCTTTTTGCAATTAAATTCTTTTTAAAATTTCTTCAGCTAACGCATTAGCTCTTTTGTCTAAAAACAAATTATAGTCTACAAAATCATCGTGTATAATAAAATGAGATTTTAATGCCTCATCGATATTACTATTTTCTTTTTCAAAATATTTTATATACTCTTGAGGATTTCTATCCCTTATAATTCTTTTATTTAAATAATCATCCACTAGTGTTATGTTAGCTAATGCATTTGCATTATCGGTGTTGTTTATTCTTTTCAAATATGCTTTTGGAAAAAAATGATGATAATTTTTAGAAGAAGCTATACTGAGATAAGAATTATCTAATCTTACTTTTGAATTGTCGCTAAATTTTTTAGGTTCATTATAAGCTAATATACAAAGAACTGCTTTATCAAAAGCATTTGATGATGAAAAATCTTCTTTTAAAAGTTCAATAAAATAATCTTTTTGTTTGTTTTGCAATGGTAATTCTTTATCAAAATTTACATTTATATTGTTTTTGATATTTTCAATTATTTTTATATCAGAATTTAATTTACTTTCAACAGAAGAAGAAAACCTCCAACTAATTGCACATCTAAAAAAATATCTTTCAATTTGTTTTAATTGAGTATTAGTTGGAGGTTTAAAATCATTAATTCTATAAAAATAAGCAATTGGAACTATTAAAACATAATAAGGTAAAAGTTTTGATACTTCTATTTTAAAATAATCTCTTATTTTATCAATCGCTAATTTTAATGCCTTAATTGTATTATCCCATTCATCTATAAATTGATTTTTATTTATAGATAAAATTGCACTTGTTTTAGAATTTTTTATCAAATTTAAAGATAATAATTGTAAAATAATAGTTTTATTTTCGGCTATTGTTTCATATGCACTAATTTCTAATTCTCTTATGAGGTTATTATAACTATCTTCTAAATCAAATTTTTTATTTTCATCATAGACTTTAGCATTCATTATTTCAAATAATGTTAAATCTTTTCCCGTTGTATTAATTCTTGTAAAAATTTCAGTTATTCTTTCTATAGAAGTATCATCAATCTCTATAGTTGAAAATTCATACGATTTTATCCAATCTCTTATTTTTTCTATTTTGTGTATTTTATCTAAGTCTTTATTAAAATTATTTACCAAATCCACAATAGAAGCATTCATTAAATCATAAAAACTTATATAATTTCCCTTGCCTTTTTCTATACTGCAAATTTCTTCATTTGTTTCAAGTTTATCTAAATTAATATAGAGTTCTTTGTAATCTTCTTTTTCTATTTGAACGCCATTTATGGCAAGATATAACGAAGTCATTCTTTGTTGGCCATCTAAAACATATAAAACAAAATCACCTTCTTTTATATCATTTAGAAAATAATTACCAATTTTTTTTAATGATCTTAATCTTTCTTTGGTTTTCCACAAAATAAAACTTCCTATAGGAAATCCCTTGATTAAGCTATCAATCAATTTAGCAACCTGCTCTTTTTTCCATACAAAATCCCTTTGAAATTTTGGAATTTGATAAAAACCTTCATTTATATTTCTAATTATATCTTCATACTTTCTTGTAATAGGTTTTGGTTGAATAAGCATTTTAACCTCAGAGATAATACAAATAGAGCAAGGAAAATCCTTGCTTTTAAAAAATTAAGAATGGGTTACATCATACCGCCCATGCCTCCCATACCGCCCATGCCACTCATATCAGGCATAGCAGGTTTGTCTTCCTTAATTTCACTAATTGTAGCTTCAGTTGTTAAAAGCATGCTAGCCACTGAAACTGCATTAAGTAAAGCCACTCTTTCTACTTTAACAGGATCGATAATACCACTTTCAAGCATATTTACATATTCACCTTTTGCAGCATCAAAACCAGTATTTTCTTCTTTACTATTTTCTACTGTATTTACAACTACACCAGCATCAAATCCAGCATTTTCAGCAATTTGTCTTAAAGGTGCTCTTAAAGCTCTTTCTACAATAGCTGCACCAATAGCTTCATCTCCTTGTAAATTCAAGCTGATTTTTGATTTTGCTTTAATTAATGCAGCACCGCCACCTATTACTATACCTTCTTCAACAGCAGCCTTTGTAGCGCTTAATGCATCATCAACTCTATCTTTTTTCTCTTTCATTTCAGTTTCAGTAGCTGCACCAACTTTAATTACCGCTACACCACCGCTTAATTTAGCTAATCTTTCTTGTAGTTTTTCTCTATCATAATCTGAGCTTGTTTCAGCAATTTGAGCTTTTATTTGGTTAATTCTTGCATCAATATTTGCTTTTTCACCTGCTCCATTTACAATAGTTGTATTGTCTTTATCAATAATCACGCTTGAAGCTTGACCTAAATCTTGGATACCAGCGCTTTCTAAAGTTCTTCCAAGCTCTTCAGAAATCACTTCACCGCCTGTTAAAATAGCAATATCTTCAAGCATAGCTTTTCTTCTATCACCAAATCCAGGAGCTTTAACTGCTGAAATATTTAAAACACCTCTTAATTTATTTACAACTAAAGTTGCTAAAGCTTCACCTTCAATGTCTTCAGCTATAATCAAAAGTGGTTTTCCTGTTTTTTGAATTTGTTCTAAAATTGGTAATAAATCTTTTAAGTTAGCAATTTTTTTATCAAATAACAAAATAAATGGATTTTGCAATTCAGCTGTCATTTTTTCAGTATTTGTAATGAAATATGGACTTAAATAACCTCTATCAAATTGCATACCTTCAACTACATTTAATTCATCATTAATTGATTTTGCTTCTTCAACAGTGATAACACCATCTTTTCCAACTTTTTCCATAGCATCGGCAATTAAATTTCCGATTTTCTCATCTGAATTTGCAGAAATTGTTGCAACTTGAGCAATTTCTTTTTTATCTTTAACTTCACGAGAAAGTTTTTTAAGTTCAGCTACTATAGCTTCGCAAGCTTTATCCATACCGCGTTTTACTTCGATAGGATTAGCACCTGCTGTGATATTTCTTAAACCTTCTTTGAAAATCGCATGCGCTAAAACTGTTGCTGTTGTTGTTCCATCACCTGCTTGATCAGCTGTTTTGCTAGCTACTTCTCTAACTAAAGAAGCACCCATATTTTCTAAAGAATCTTTTAATTCTACTTCTTTAGCCACACTCACACCATCTTTTGTGATAGTAGGAGCACCAAAACTTTTTTGGATTAATACATTACGACCACGTGGCCCCATAGTAACTTTTACTGCATCATTAAGTTTTTTAACACCTTCATAAAGTTTATTTCTTGCTTCATCTGAAAAAAATATTTCTTTTGCCATTTTTTATCCTTTTTTATTTAATAATCCCTAAAACATCTTCAACATTAAGAACTAAATACTCTTCATTGTCAAGTTTTATTTCAGTTCCACCGTATTTTGCAAACATTACTTTATCATTTACTTTAATATCTTCTATTTCTTTGCTTACTGCAACAACTTCACCATTTAATGGTTTTTCTTTAGCATTATCTGGTATAATAATCCCAGAAGCAGTAGTTTTCATTTCTTCTAAGCGTTTTACCAAAATACGCTTTCCTAGAGGTTGAAAATTCATTTTTTATCCTTTCTAAAATGTGCTATTTTTAGCACTCTTTGTTTTTGAGTGATAGAATTATACATTAAAGAAAGTTAATTGTCAATAAATTAAGTAAAATATATCATATAAGTTTAGTCTATTACACTAAATTTATATGATATATCATTATAAAGGTTTCTTATGAAAAAAATTCTTTACATTCTTTTAGGTATAGTATGTGTAGTATTGCTAACCATATATACATTATTATTTACAAGTATAGGTAATGCTTTTTTAAAACCAAGAATCGAAACGATTATTGCTCAAAAAAGCGGTATGAATGTTAAATTTGAAAATTTTAAAATTAGTTTTTCACAACTTGACATTAAAGCAAATATTGATGATAAATTTTTTGCTAATATAGAAGGTGGTATATCACCTTTAAGACTAGGGTTTGCTTTAAACTATCTTTTAGGACTCAAACAAAATTATATTCAAAATCTTGGCTTAAAAAGCGATAAAGATTTTACATTCAAGGGTAATGTTGCAGGTAAAAGTAGTGATTTTTCGGTAAAAGGCAATGGATTTTTGTTTGATTCTAATCTTAGTTTAGATGCAAAAATCGTTGATTTTTCTCCTATAAATCTTGAATTTATTGGAAAAAATATAGATTTAGCTCAAATTTTAGATTTTGCTAATCTACCAAGATACGCTCAAGGAAAAATTAGTATTATAAGCGATATACAAGCTAAAGATTTAAAACCAAATGGTAATGCTTTGATTAATTTTTACACAAGTTCTATCAACAATACACTAATCGAAAAAGATTTTAATCTAAGCTTGCCAAAACAAAGTTATATAAAAGGCGAGATAAGATCTTTAATCCAAAACAATGAAGTTATTTCTAAAAGTGAAATTTTAAGCAACTTCTTCAAACTTTATACACAAAAAAGTATTTATGATATAACAAAACAAAGCTTAACTAGCGATTTTGATATCAAAATAGATGATTTTAATCAATTTTCATCTCTAGCCAAAATGAAACTCCAAGGTAAAAGTCAAATTCAAGGTAATTTACTTTTTGCAAATAATCAATTGCAAAAATTAGATGCTAACTTACTTGGATTTGGTGGTAGCTTAAAAGCTGTTTTAGAAAATAATAATCTTAATATCAATACAACTAATATAGAAGTAGCAGAGCTTTTAAAGACTATCTCTATGCCTACTTTTATTAATTCTAAATTAGTTTTAGATTTAAAAGCACAAGGGCTTGATTTTAAAAATTTCAATCTAAATACTAGGTTAAATAATGCAAATATAAATGTTATAGAATTTAAAAAACTAAGTAATCTTGATTTTCCAAAAACAACTTTTAACTTACAAGCTAAAGCAAATGCGAAAAATTCTTTAATTGATTATGAAGCTTTGCTTGATTCAAACATAGCAAAAATACCTCAACTAAAAGGCTCATATAATCTTACAAACAAAGATTTAAATGCACAAATTAGTGCTTTTGTAGACAATCTTAACAAATTAAAACCTTTAATCAAACAAGATCTCAATGGGCCTTTAAATTTAGATGCCAAAGTTGATCTCAAGGCAAATCAAATTCAAAATCTTGATGCAAATATTAAAATCATGCAAGGGCTTATCAATGCAAAATCTAATGGAAAAAGTTTACAAGCAAAGGTTGATAATATAAAATTAGAACAACTTTTTCCTTTGATAGGACAAAAAGTTTTAGCTTATGGAGATGTAAATGCAGATATTGACTTAAAATCACTTGATTTTAACAATATTAATGGTGATTTTAAAGCAATTATTAATTCTTCTTTTAATGAGGTAGAATTATCTAAGCTTTTAGAGAAAAAATTTCCAAAGAATACTTCAGCAAAAATCAATCTTGATGGAAAAATTTCTAAATCAATCATTGATTTTAATGCTAAAGCTCTAAGCTCATTTGCGAATATTAATTCATTAAAAGGTAAATTTGATCTTAATCAAATGGCTCTAGCAAGCACTTATAATATATCATTGCAAGATTTTTCTAAGCTAGGATTTTTAGTTGATAGAAACTTAAAAGGCAAAGCTGATTTTGAAGGAAAATTTGATTTTAAAAACGCTTTAATAGATGCAAGCATTAATAGTAAAAATATATTCAATGGTTCATTAGATGCCACTTTAAAAAATAATATTTTTAACGCTAAAATGCAAAATACCGATCTTTCAAATTTAGCTCAAAGTTTAGATTTACCTGATTATTACCAAGCAAAATCAAATTTAAGCATTGATTATAATCTTTTAAAAGAAAGCGGTGTAGTGTTAATAAACTTAGCCGATGGACAACTTAAGAAAAACCTCATCACAAGTGCCTTAATGCTACTTTTACAAAAGGATATTACTCAAGATGTATATCGCAATGGTGAAGCCAAAATAAATATCGATAAAAATCTCATAGATTTAAATTTAAACCTAATAGCTGATAGAAGCAATATAAATATTAGCAAAGGTAAGGTTGATACAAAAAGCACTAAATTAAACATTCCTTTTAATATCGTCATTGATAGAGCAAATTTCAAAGGAATTATAAAAGGAACAACACAAGATCCTAAAGTAAGTCTTGATACAAAAAGTGTGGTAAATTCTATTGTTAATACAATAGGTGGTAATGCTAGTGATGGCACTAAAAATACAGGTAAAAAAGTAGATCAAGCAATAGATAAAATCTTTAACAAACTCTTCTAATACATCTAGCCTTAAAAAAGGCTAGATTTTTTAAAATAAACCAAATTTACCATCTTTTTTCTTATATAGCACCCTCATTTTTGCATCTATATCATTAAAAACTAAAAATATATCTTTACTTGCTTTTAATTTTTCCAATGCTTCTTCAATTTCTAAAGGTTTATATAACTCAAGTTCTGTTGGAACTATCTCATCTTCCTCGATCACGCTTGGTAATACTAAATTTTCTTTTATCTCATCTTGATGCTTATGGGTGATATTTTTATCATGTAATCTTCTTAAAACCTTAGAAATTCTATCGATAGCTAAATCTATAGCAGCATATAAATCTTTATCTTTTTGTTTAACCACTACTGTATTAATGCCAGCCAGATTAATGCTAAATTCAGCCCAAAACCCTTTCTTTCCATGCCTTTCATCAGCACTTATAACACAACGCGCAGAAATCACATCTAAGCCATATTTACTTAAAGTATCAAAGCTTTTTTCCACATACTCTTTTATAGACTCTGTTAGTTCAAATTGCTTTCCAACTATACTTGTATTCATTACTTCTCCTTTTTATGAAGTTAAATACATTATAGCACTTTAATCGTAAAAAAATTAACTTTTTAAATAAAAAATAAATTTAAAATTTTAAAGGGTCTAAAATAAGCACACCATCTACTGAAAGTTTTTTACCTTGAAAATATATTTTACAAAAAGAAACAATTAAGGCATGAAAAATTTGATAAAGCTCGTATAATTTACATTCTTTTTTTAGTAAAACACACAATTCCTGCTGATTCTTAGCTATATCTTTTTTAAAAAAATCTGCCAATTCATCATAACTTTGACACTCATAGCCTAAATAATTAGCTATTTTTGCACTATAAGTATCAACTACCAAAACTTCTTTTTTACATATATAATTTAAAATTCCATCTGCACTTTCTTGACCCAAGCCTTTAATACCTAAAAGCCATTCTCTATCTACTTCTTCTTTAAAAAGTTCAAAAGAATTAAAATCTTGAAAATATTTTTGAGTAAAATTTTTAATATATTTTGCTTTGGTATTATAAAATCCACTTGGCTTTATTAAAAGCGCTAAATCTTGAGTGTTTAAATTTGATAAATCTTCTATCTTGGTAATATTTGCTTGTTTTAAATTTGTCAAAGCTTTTAACACATTTTTCCAGTTTGTATTTTGAGTTAAAACCACAGAAATTAAAATTTCAAACTCGCTTAAAGTATTATTTTCTAGCCACTCAAAATCTTTATAGTCAATATTTGCATTAATTAAAGCTTTAAAAATTTCATATCCACTCATGCTTTTTCACTCTTTCTTAAATGCATCAAAATAGCCTCAATCACATCATCATCATCTTTACTTTTTGCCTTAATGACTTCCTTGTTCTCATCATCTTTTACAAAACAAATATTTTGCTCATAATTGCTCACTAGTTTATAATGTTTGCTAGCTAAAATTTTTATGATGATTAAATCCAAAAACTGCTTAGTAAAAACATCAGGCCTTCCAAAACGATCATTCATCTCACTTTCTATCTCATAAACTTCATTAACACTCATACACTTACTAAGTCTTCTATAAAGTTCTAATCTCAAACGATCTTCGCTAATATACTCACTATTTAAAAAGGCATTGATATTAAGCTTTAAATCTATTTTTTTCTCTTTAATTTCTTCTTTTTTACTTAGCTTATTAATCTCATCTTCTAACATTTTAAGATACAAACTATAACCAATTTGCTCTATATGCCCACTTTGATCCACGCCTAATAAATTTCCACCCCCACGAATTTCTAAATCATGATAAGCAAGCACGCTTCCTGAGCCTAAATAAGAATTACTCTCTAAGCTCGTAAGTCTTTTTAAAGAATCTTTTGTGATTTTTTCCTTATCTTCAATCAAAAAATAACAATATCCTTGCTTAGCGCTACGCCCTACTCTTCCTCTAAGTTGGTGCAAATCAGCCATACCAAAGCGATCTGAATTTTCTACTATAATAGTATTTGCATTTGCCAAATCAATACCACTTTCAACTATAGAAGTACAAAGCAATAAATCATATTCTTTATTTTCAAATTTAATCATTTCTTCTTCAGTAGTTTTTGCATCAATTTTAGAATGCAAGATTAAAATTTTTAAATTTGGAAACAAATCTAAAAGATATTTTTTACACCCATCAATACTTGCTATATGATTGTGTATATAAAAAATCTGTCCTGCTCTTCTTAATTCTCTTGAAATAGCTTCTTTAATCAAAGCGTCATTACTTTCTCTAACAAAGGTACGCACATCCAAACGATCCTCAGGTGGAGTTTGTAAAACACTATATGACTTTAAAGAGCTAAGAGCTTGATTTAAACTTCTTGGTATAGGCGTTGCCGACATAGATAGAATATGTGAATTTTTACTTAGTTCCTTGAGTTTTTCTTTTTGTTTTACACCAAATTTATGCTCCTCATCTATCACGACTAAACCCAAATTTTCACACTCAACCCCTAAAAGAGAATGCGTTCCAACCACTACACAAGGCTTATTTTCTTTTAAAAATGCCAAAACTTGTTTTTTTTCTTTAGCACTAGTAAAACGATCTAGCTTAAAAACCTCTATATTAAAAGAATCAAATCTTCGTTTTAAGGTTTTAAAATGCTGGGCTGAAAGCAAAGTAGTTGGCACAAAAAATAAAGCCGTATAACCACTTTTCACACAAGTAAATATAGCGTTCATAGCAACTTCTGTTTTACCAAAACCCACATCACCACTTAAAAGCCTATCCATTACCTGCATACTTTTTAAATCCTGAGTAATTTCTTGGCAAACTTGACTTTGATCTTTAGTATAAAAAAATCCGGCCTTATTGATAAATTCATCTTGTAATTCTTGAGAAATTTTTAATTCTTTTGCCTTTATCAAAGCTCTAGCTGCTGCTAAAGAAACTATATTTGAAGCAATGGCAAATAATTTTTCTTTTAATCTTTCTTTGATTTTTAGAAAACTTCCTTTTCCAAGCTTATCAAGTAAAGGCACACCACCACTTGCGCCGATATATTTATCAATCATATATAAATTTTCAACAGGCAATAAAAGCTTGTCATTATTTAAATACCCAAGAGCGACAAATTCTTTTTTTGCTCCTGCTATTGCAATTATCTCAAGACCTAAAAATTTAGCTATACCATAATCTTCATGCACAACAAAATCCCCAACCCTAAGCTCATCTATTACCAAACTTGCTTTTCTAACTCTTTTATTTTTTTCTTTTTTATTTAAAGAGATGATAAGCTCATCTTGAGTGCTTAAATTAATTCTTTCTTGGGATATTTTTAATTTAATATTTGGAAATTCTTGTATATTTAAAGTTTTAAACAAAGCTTCATTTTTAGCTAAAATAGTAATTTTCTTATCTTTATGAAAAGTGAAAAAATCGTGATTGTAAGAGCTTACTAAATCTTTATAAAATTTTGGTTCAGGTAAAATATTTTGATTGATTTTGCTAATATCTTCTTCAAAATCATTTACATCAAATTTTTTTATACTCACAAAATTTAAATCCAAATAATCACAAAAATCATCAATACACCAAAAACCTAAAGAATTAACATCATTAATAATGCTTTGACTTTGAAAATTTTGAATCTTTTCTTGTAAATTTTCATATTGATCTTGATTAAAAGCGCTCAAAAATGGACAAATCTCAATCTTTGAAAGTTCATTTGGGATTGATTTTTGCGTATGAATATCAAAATATCTTATACTTTCTATCTCATCTGAAAAAAGCAAAATTCTAAAAGGTTGCTCTTCATTGATCGCAAAAATATCTATAATATCCCCACGTATTGAAACTTCGCCCTTATCTTGAACTATATCTACAAACTCATACCCACTATGTAAAATTTCTTCTTTAAATTTCTCTAAAGCAAGAAGTGAATTTCTTTTAAGAGTAATGTTTTTTAGATGCTTTTTTCCAGGGAGTTTTTGTAAAATTGTTTTTATAGGGGATATTAAAATTTTATTTTCATCTTCTTTATGATAAGCATTTAATACTTTACATATTTCAAAAAGTTCTTTAGAAAAAGAACGTAAATCGCTACCAAATTCTGCTCTAAAATCAGGTAAAACAAAGGTTTTGAAATTTAAAAATAAGCAAACCTGAGCTAATTCGTCTGCTTCTTTATCATTCTCACAAACTATTAACTCAGTTTTGTTGCTTAGTAAATATTCATATAATTTAGCTTGCATTTTCTGAATTTTCTATACTCACATCGATAGTTGCAAGTTCTTCATCTTTTTCAATTATTTTACTACTTCCATTAAATTTTCCACCATTTTCAATGCTTAATTGTTTAACTATGATATTACCATTAAGCACACCGCCGGATAAAATTTCTAAAGAATCAACTTGCATTTCTCCTTCAAAAATCCCATTAATCACTATCTTACTTGCCTTAACTTGTCCTTTTAAAATACCACTTTTGCCTATTACTATCACATTAGAAGAATTAATCACTCCTGTGATTTCTCCATCTAAATGAAGCATAGAGTCAAAATAAAATTTTCCTTCTATTTTTGCTCCGTTTGAAATGACTGTAGTTTCGGATACTGTAGCAATAGAGCCTTTATTAAAGATTGCCATGGAACTCTCCTTTCTTTTTCAAAAATTTGTTCATAATTTTTTCGGTTTAAATCTATAAAAATCTTAGGATCTAAAAGTTTATTAATAAATCTAACCTCATAATGTAAATGTGGGCCTGTAGAAAGTCCTGTATTTCCTGTATAACCCAATAAATCACCTTTTTTTACAAATTGCCCTGCTTTGACAACATCTTTACGCATCATATGTGCATATACTGTTTTAAAACCAAAATTATGGATTAAAATCACTGAATAGCCATAACCGTTATTGCTATATGCAGCATATTCAACCACTCCATTTGCCGGTGCATAAATGGGAGTATTTAAAGCCGCTCTTAAATCAATACCTGGATGAAATTCTTTTTTATTCAGTATAGGATGATGACGCCATCCAAAATTACCTGTAACTCCATTATCTTCTATCACATGGCCATTTGGAATTTGTGTTAAAAATAAATAAGCTTGATCATTTGTAAGTTTAACTTTTTCTAATCTTTCTGGTATATCTAAACTTTCATCTTGCTTTAAACCTAAATTTTCTTCAATATCTGCAAGTTGAGTTTGGAGTTCATCATATAAGGCTGTTTTTTCCTCTAAACTTTTTTGCATGCTTTCATTTTGAGAAAATAATTTAGTATTTTTTGAAGATAATGCTTCTTGCTCTTTTAAAAGCTCTGAACGTTTATCTGCTAAATAATTGATATACAAAGCACCTAAAACTATAACAACAAAAACAAAAGAAGTAAAATAAATTATTACTTTTTTTATAATCTGACTTAATAAAAAATGTCTAGAACCATTTACATCCGTGATAGTTAGCGTAAATTTATCTTTCATTATAGCCTCTTAAAAAATTTTCTACCAATATAAAAGAACCAAAAACCAAATACAACTCATCTTTTTTTATTTGTTCAAATTTTTGATAAACAATATCTAATTTTTCTAAATTTTCTAGCAAAACAGAACCCGCCAAAGGCCTATCTTTGCTTTCATATTCATAAATTTCAACTATTTTTATTATAGGCTGTAAAGCCCTTAAAATTTTATAAGAATCTTTATCTAAAAAGCAATTATAAACTAAATGAACTTTTTTTTCCTTAAAAATTTCAGCTAAAGCTAAAGCCGCCATTTCATTATGTCCTACATCAACAAAAATATTTTGGCTTACTTGCTCACATCTTCCTTTTAAATCAAGTTTTGGTAAATTATTAATGCTTTGAATTAATTCTTTTTCATTTTTAACACAAATTTTAGAAAAAGCTTCCAAAGCTAAAAAAAGATTATCTTTTAAAAAAATTGCTAAATTATATTTTTGAATATATTCTTGCACATAAGGATAAATAGTCTTGTTTTCATCTAACACGCCAATATCTAAACTAGCTTGTTTTAAATTAGCTATTTTTTGAGCCAAATTTAACACTTTTGTTTCTTGCTTATGATTAATTAAAACTTTAGCACTCATGGCTTTTAATTTTGTTCTTGCTATTTCTTCTAAATTTTTACCTAGTAAGTCTTGATGATCAAATCCTATTTTAGTAAAAACACTAAAATCTCTTTCAAAAACACTTGTAGCATCATATTCTCCACCTACTCCAGCTTCTAAAATCACATAATCACAATCTTTAAAAATAAAAAAAGCTAAAAAAGTAGCATACTCAAAATAACTAAGTTTTTTCACATCATCTAAAAAAACACTTTCTAATTCTTCATGCGCCTTTTCCAAAAGCTCATTACTTGCAATTTTACCATTTAACCAAAATCTTTCATTAAATTCAAAAATATGAGGACTAGTATAATGACCTACTTTATATCCTTGCTCTAAAAGTAAAAGTGCTAAAAATCTACCCGTGCTTCCTTTGCCATTAGTGCCAATAATTTGGATATTTTTAGTTTTTGGAATAAATTTTTTATACTTTTCATACATACTAAACATAAAAAATCTACTAATTTTTTGCACATACATAGTTTTTTGTGAGAGCGTTTGTTGAAATTTCATACTAAGCTTTTTGCATTAATTCTTTTAAAATATCGCCATCTGGAAATTCTTTTTTTTCTATACAAGAAGATGATAAAACAAGCTTAACTACTTCTTCTTTATAAATAAATTTATAATCATCTATAAGTTTTAAAGCTTTTTCTGTAAAAATTTGAGCGTTTTCTAAATTTTTACCTGGAAGTATAACTAAATAAGAACTTTCATCTAAAATCCAAATTTCAGCCAAATTTTTACATAAATCTTTAAGTATTTTTTTAAATTTTTCACTAATAGTCTTAAAACTATCAAGACCATATGTATTAATAATGTGTTCTATATTATTGATTTTAAAAAAAGATAGGGCATAATTGACCGCATAAAGTCTATAATTTTCATCAAGTTTTTTAAGCTCTTGAGCTAAATTCCACTGTTCTCTTTGCTCATCATCACTTGTAGCTTGAATTTGAGTTTTAATTTGAGCTATTTGCTCATTTACGTATAAAAGCTTATCTTTTAATGTGTCAAAATTAATCTGCACATTACCATTTTCATCTTTAGTTAAAGCGTTGATAAATTTCACATCTTCTTGGCTATTATCATAAAGCTTTGACACCATTTCATTTAAGTTTTCCAAATGTTGATTAAAAAAAGAAAGATTTTTTTGTATATAGTATTTATCTATTGCTTCTTTTTTTTGCAACATTAAACAATACTCATGTGCAAATTCTTTTCTGGCAATCAATCTAGGATTATCTTTTAAATTTTGTTTAAATTGTTCCACTTCTTTACTCTCGCCAAATAAAGGCTCCAAAGAAGCTAGTAAAAGTTCAGCTTGCTTTTCATAAGAGCGTTCTTTTAACATAACAATAAGTTTTTCTATTAAAGTATGAAAATCTAAAAATGCCCGAATATTAAATTCTTCTAATTTTTTTAAAAACTCGTGATCTTCATAAGATTTTTCAAGCTCTTTCCATTTGACTCTTAAAAGATATATGGTTTCTAAATCCATAGCTTGAGATAATCTGTGTTGAGTAATTTGTGCAAGCTCTTTAATTTTTTTATCTTTACTAATACTAAGTTGTTGAATAATTAAGCCGAGTAAAGCATAGACATCTTCATATTTTCTGCTTACTTGCCTATTAAGTCTAGAAACCAAAAACATCAAAAACTCATCAATAGTTCGTATGTTTTTTCTCTTCAGTTCTTGTTTATAAATATCATCTAAAAGATTGGTGTATTTTTCTATTCTTGCTTTATTAAAACTCATAACTCCTGCTTTTTTAGCGCACTCTTCAAACACCTCGCTATAATTTTCGGGAGTTGGATGTAATTTACGTTCTTTTAGTTTTATCAATGTTTCTTTTGCAATCTCATTGATATGGCTCGCCATTATTTATAACCCCTAATAGCTATAATAGAAATAAACTCATCAAAAGCTTCACTTGATGCATTTTTAATCGCTTCAAATCTAGCTTGATCACTGATAATAGAATTTGGATTAATATCAAAATTATAACTACCTTTGGTGTTTACAATTTCTTCTTTTCCGCTTTTATAACGCAATATAAATTCTAAATAAAGCTCTGCTTTATAATTAATCACATAACCATTTTGATCGTATACCATAGGAAGAAATTCCAATCTTTTCATCGTGACAACAATGGAACTATCCGCATTATACTCATCTGTGATTTTTCTACCAAGTTTATTTAACATAGCTTCTCTTAAAACATCTGTTATATAAACACTATTTTCAGGATCTTGTTTGCTAATATTGATTTTCAAAAATACATTTTCACCCAAAACTCTGCTTGCCATTTGAGATGATGGGATATACCCGCAAGATATGATAAAAAAAGCAAAAAACAATACTAGATATTTTTTCATTTAACCACCAAATTAACCAATTTTTTATCAACATAAATTTCTTTTACTATGGTTTTACCCTCTAGCCATTTTGCGACATTTTCTTTAGCTAAAGCTAAAATCTCATCTTCTTTGGCTTCTGAATTTATTTCAATCTGAGCTCTTTTTTTACCATTAACACTAATAGCTATATTAAAACTATCTTTTACAAAAACTTCATCTTTTATTTTTAATACTTTAAAATTTTCACATTTAAACAAATGTTCACTAAGCTCAAAACAAACATGAGGGATGATAGGCTCTAAAATATTTAAAATAATATAAAAAGCTTCTTTTGAAACTTCTTTATGATTTATAGCATTTAAGGCATTTAAAGCTTCCATACATGCAGCTATTAAGGTATTAAAAGCAAAACTTTCTTCATAAACTTCGAAAGATTTTTTCAAAGCTTCATAAACTTTTAATCTAGCATATTTTTCTTCTTTATTTAGACTTTGATGATTAATTTCTTGCAATTTTCCACATTCTAAACTCATAGCCTTTTCATAAAGCCTATTGATAAATTTAAACGCACCCTCTAGCGCACTATCATTCCATTCAAGTTCTTTAGCAGGTGGTGCAGCAAACAATATAAACAATCTTGCACTATCTGCTCCATATTTTTCTATAATATAATCAGGATCAACTACATTGCCCTTGGATTTACTCATCTTAGCACCATCTTTGGTCACCATTCCTTGGGTTAAAAGTCTATTAAAAGGCTCATCATCTTTTAAATAACCCAAATCCCTAAGTGCTTTTTGAAAAAATCTTGCATAAAGTAAATGTAATATCGCATGCTCAATCCCGCCAATATACTCATCAACATTCATCCAATAATTTACACTCTTTTCATCTACAGCTTTTTCTTGCCATGTTTTATCATCACTTGCAAAACGTGCAAAATACCAAGAACTTTCAAAGAAAGTATCTAAAGTATCACTTTCTTTTTGTGCTTTTTTGCCACATTTTGGACAAACGCATTCTTTCCATGTTTCGTGCTTATCTAGTGGATTTCCTTCTCCATTTATCACCACATCCTCAGGTAAGGTAATAGGTAAATTTTCTATTTTTTGAGGAACTATACCGCAAGAATTACACTTAATCATTGGTATAGGAGCACCCCAATATCTTTGTCTAGAAACACCCCAATCACGAATTTTAAAATTGGTAACCTTTTTACCAATACCCAAAGATTCAATTTTTAAACTAATTTTTTCTCTAGCTTCATTGCATTCTAATTGATCAAATTCTCCACTATTAATCAAAACACCTTCTTTTAAAGTATAGCATTGCGCATCATTTTCATCTTTATAAATTACTTTTTTTATAGCTAAATTATAAGTTTTTGCAAACTCATAATCTCTTTCATCATGAGCAGGTACACTCATAACAGCACCACTACCATAATCACTTAAAACAAAATTAGCTGTCCATAAAGGAATTTTTTCTTTACTTAGTGGATGGATTACATAAAGATTTAAAAAATATCCTTCTTTTGGTGCAGCTTGTCTTTGACGTGGTGTTTGATTTTGTATATTTTGAATTTTTATGATAGTATCTTGATCTAGTAATTTTTTATCAATTAATTCATTTACTATTTCATGATCAGGCGCTAAAGCAATATAAGACACTCCATAAATAGTCTCAGCCCTTGTTGTAAAAACATTGATCTTTTTTGCACTGATTTTATCATTTTCTTCTATATTAAAATCAAAACTAAGTCCCATGCTTTTACCTATCCAATTTTCTTGCATAGTTAGAACTTGACTTGGCCATTTTCCTTCTAATTTTTTAAGATCTTGTAGTAATTCATCTGCATAAGCGGTAATTTTTACATAATATCCTGGCATTTTTTTTCTAATGACTTCATGTCCGCAACGCCAACATTTGCCATCTTCAACTTGCTCATTTGCTAAAACTGTTTTGTCATTCTCACACCAATTAACTTCGGCCTCTTTGGTATAAATTAAACCTTTTTCATACATTCTGATGAAAAATTCTTGCTCAAATTTAGTATATAAGGGATCAGAAGTAGCAAGCATTCTTTTTTTAGAAAAGGAAAAACCTAAAGAAGCAAGCTCATTTTGCATATAATCAATATTTTCATAAGTCCATTTTTTAGGATGGATACCATGTTTAATCGCAGCATTTTCAGCAGGCATACCAAAACTGTCAAAACCTATAGGATGCAAGACATTAAAACCTTTTTTTCTATAATACCTAGCCATAGCATCACCTATGCTATAGTTTCTCACATGTCCCATATGAATTCTACCGCTTGGATATGGAAACATAGATAAAATGTATTTTTTTGGTAAAGAAAAATCATCTTTTGGTTCAAAATACTCTTTTTCTTGCCAAATCTTTTGCCATTTTTTTTCTATTTTATCTGCTTCATATGCCATTTTAACTCCTAATTTTCTTCTTGACTTTTTACCGAATCAACTACAACTAAAATCATTGAAAAAATATTAGCTATCAAAGCACCAATTGCTAAAGTGTAAACCATAACATTAGCTTCTGGATTAATTTGTATTAAAGCAAAAGCTGGAATTAAATGCAAATCAGCCACCAAAGAACTTGCAAATAATTCAGCTGCTAAGAAATTTCTAACTCCAATTTTCAATAAAGTAGAAATTAAATTCACACAAGCTGCAATAAATAATGCAACTTCATTTTGATCATATAAAAATCCTGCGGTCGTAGTTAAGCTCATTAGAGCAAAAAAGATATAAATAACCTTACCCCAATTCATTTTTACACCGTTCCTTTTTCATACATCGCTCTTAATTTTTCTTTTTCTTGTTTTTTCTTTACTTTTTCTAATTCTTTTTGGCGATACTGCGTAACACTAAATTTAAACCATAAAAGCGCTGGACTTGCTACAAATATAGAACTTGCAGTACCTGCCACAATACCCACTATCATAGTTAGAGCAAAACCTTCTATCATAGATCCACCAAAAAAATAAAGCACCACAACAGTGATTAAGGTTAAACCCGTTGTTAAAGTAGTTCTTGATAAAGTTGCAGAAACTGATTCATTAATAATTAGATCAAGTTTTGAATTTTTACTTGTTTTAACACCTTCTCTAATCCTATCAAAAATAATAATCGTATCATTTAAAGAATATCCAAGCACGGTTAAAACAGCCGCCAAAATATCTAAATTTACATCTATTTCAAATAACGCAATAGCACCTAAAGTAATGACTATATCATGAATTTCACACACAATAGAAGCCATAGCAAAACGCCATTCAAATCTTACTGCCAAATAAATCAAAATAGCAATCAAAGAAATTCCAACCGCCATAAGACCTTTATTACGCAGTTCATCTCCTACTTTTGGACCTACTACATCCACACGGCGCACTTCAAATTTACCTGTATCTTTTAATAAATTTGTAATGCTTACTCCAATGTCATTTCCCAAACTATCACTACTTCCTGAAAAACGAATAATCACTTCATTTGCACTGCCAAATTCAGTAACGCTAGCACCTTTTAAATTTTCATTGATAGCTAAAGCTTTGCGAATTTCAGCCAAGGGTGCTTTTTGCTCGTATTGAAGTTGCACTAAAGTTCCACCGGTAAAATCAATACCAAAATTCAAACCCTTAGTAAAAAGAATAAAAATAGAACCAAAAAATAAAATAAAAGACAAAGAGATGGCTGCAAATCTCATTCTCATAAAATCATAAACATGTTTTTGACTAAAAAATTGCATTAAGGTCTCCTATATCCAAACCATAATCTTGTGTTATTGCTTTTTTCCATACGGTTCATAAACATTTCAAACATACCATGAGTTCCAACAATAGAAGTAATCATCGAAACTAAAATTCCTATGCTTAAAGTCACCGCAAAACCTTTTACCGCACCTGTTCCATAAGCATAAAGTACTACTGAAGTAATAAGCGAAGTAATATTAGAATCTAAAATCGCACTCATTGCATGCTTATAGCCATTTTCAACGCTTTGCCTTATACTAGCACCTTCTCGTAATAATTCTCTAATTCTTTCATTAATAATAACATTAGAATCTACTGCCATACCCACAGTAAGCACAAGTCCTGCCATACCAGGCAAGGTTAAGGTTGCTCCAAACATAGCCATTACAGCAATAATCATTAAAATATTTGCCACTAAAGCAATATTAGCAAAAATTCCTGCTATACCATAATACATCACCATAAATGCAATAACTAATACAGAAGCACCCGCTAGGGCTATCATACTCATTTTAATACTATCAGCACCCAAAGATGGTCCAACACTTCTTTTTTCAAGCATTTTAACCGGTGCTAAAAGCGCCCCACTTCTTAAAGCAATAGCCACATCATGAGCTTCTTCAACAGTAAAGCTACCACTAATTTGACCGCTACCCCCGCCTATTCTTTCATTAATTCTTGGAGCTGAATAAACTTTATTATCCAAAACTATAGCTAGGCGCTTTCCCACATTATTTCCTGTATAGTCTCCAAATTTTTTTGCACCTTCTGAATTTAAGGTAAAATTAATCACAGGAAGATTATTACTTTGCGCAAAACCTACTTTTGCATCTGTTAGCATAGAACCATCAAGAATAGGTATAGATTTTACTAGATATTTAATTTGAGGGTTTTTTGCATCTTCAAAAATCAAATCTCCATATTCAGCAGCTTGGGCTGGAGTAAGATTATTTACCTGATCCATTCTAACATCATCTACTTCCATTAATTGCAAATGTGCAGCTTTTGCAATAAGTTCTCTAGCTCTAGCTTCATCTGCAGCAGTTTTAATGCCTGGAAGTTCGACTAAAATTTTATCCTCACCCGATCTTGCTACATTTGGCTCTGCAAGACCAAATTGATCAAGTCTATTTCTAATAGTTTCTACAGCTTGTAAAATAGCTTGTTCATGAGTTAGTTTGATTTCTTCTTGGGTTAAAGAAAGCGTGTAGTGTAAATTTTCATGTGTGATAGCTAAGCCTTTAATGTCTTTTAATAACAAATCAACCTTAGCTGCATCATTTTCATCTAATAAGCTAAATTCAATACTAGTATCATTTACTTTGATTTTATCAACAATAATGTCTTCTTTATTGATAGAATAACTAAGAGAAGAGGCTATGGATTTAACCTTTGACTTAACCGCCTCTTCTACTTCTACACCTAATAACATATGCAAACCACCTTGCAAATCAAGTCCTAGGTTAATCTTAGCACCACTTTGGGTCTGCATAAAAGAAGGTATGGAAAAAATTAATCCTATAAGAAAAACTACAAAGAAAATAATACTTCTATAAGTAATTTTTCCACTACGCATCAATTTTCTTTGCTATAAAATCTCTAGAAATTTTTACAACTACATTTTCATCATTAAGCTTAACTTTGATAAAATCCTCTTCTGGTTTTACCACCTCGCAAATTATCCCACCATTTGTGATGATTTTATCCCCTTTTTCTAAAGATGAAACCATCAATTTGTGGTCTTTTGCTTGTTTTTGTTGTGGTCTAATAACCAAAAAATAAAAAATCGCAAAAAGCACAATGAGAGGCAACAATGAAGTCCAAATATTTCCGTTTTCTGCCATTTCTTCCCCTTTTTTTAAAATTCATAAATTCTAATTCTACCACTTTTAAAATAATAAAAGCCTTTTTTTCTGCACTTTTATTGTCAAATTTTATTTATTTTTCTTTTTTTGAAAATTTACTTTTTGAATTTATTTCTCCATTTTTAAGTATATATGGTTTGGTTTTATTGCTAAGAAATAAAAGTAAAGTAGGATATTTTTATACTGGATTTTTTGTAGGAATTTTATGGTTTTGGTGGATAGGTTTATCATCAATTTATTTTAATTTAGCTTATTTAATTCCTTTAGAAGTTATCTTAATCGGTATAATTTATGGAATTTTATTCTTAATATGTTTTTTTCTTAAATATGATTTTTTAAGGCTTTGTGGAATTTTTTTACTTAGTTTTATTCATCCTTTTGACTTTGATTGGCTAAATTGGGGTGTTTTAAGTGTATATGGGATCTTTGATGCAAGCTACCAAGGTATTGTAGCTATGTTTTTGATTGCTTATTTTTACTATGAAAAATATATCTCAAGATATTATAAAATAGCAATCATTTCAATCTTTATTCTAATAGGAGCTCAATATAATCAAAAACAATCACAAACACTAAATTTAAACTATAAATTAATCCAAACTAATATCTCTCAAGATCAAAAATTCATACAAGAAAATTTGCAAACGCATTCTAAAGATATATTTTATCAAATCAACAAGGCTATAAAAGAAGGTAAAGAAATGATTGTTTTTCCTGAAACTGCTTTTGCTTTTGCTTTAAATAAAGCACCAAGTTATTTGCAAACTTTAAAAGACTTATCAAAACAAATCATCATCATTACAGGTGCTATTAGTGCTACACCTAATCATCTATATAATAGTACTTATGTATTTGACAATGGCAACATACAAGTTTTTAACAAACACTATCTTGTACCTTTTGGAGAAGAAATTCCTATATTTAAAAACTTTTTTAAAAAATACCTTTTAAACATTGATGAATTTTCAAAAGGAAAGGAGTTAAATCAATACACTCTAAATAATCAACTCATCACTAATGCCATCTGCTTTGAAGCAACTAAAGAAAAACTTTACAAACACTCAAAGATCATCATAGCTATTTCAAACAATGCTTGGTTTAATTTTTCAAGTGAGTATAAATTACAAAATTTTCTAATGCGTTTTTATGCAAACAATTATAATGTAAGCATATATCATGCAGTTAATGGAAAAGAAAACGCAGTAATTAAGCCAAAAGAAATATTGATTTTAAAGATAAAAGAGAGATTTTTAAAGCAAAATGAAGCTTAAAAGCTTCATTTTACAATGCCTTAAATTCATCAAGTGCATCTAATTTCTCCCAAGGATAATCAGCCTGCCCCACTTGACCACGAGCAGCTACATCAGCATACATGAAAGTATCTTTACTTGGTTTATCAAGATTGAATTTATTTTTAATCCAATTTGGAGTTAATGGAAAAGTTTTCATTACAAAATCACTTAAAATATCATCGTTTAATCTTGCATTTGTTCCCATACAATCTACACTTACAGAAGTTGGTTTAGCTACGCCTATAGCATAAGAAAGCTGCACTATGCATTTTTTAGCAAGACCTGCTGCTACGATATTTTTAGCAAGCCATCTTGCAGCATAAAGCCCACTTCTATCAACCTTAGTATAATCTTTAGAAGATTGCGCACCACCTCCTATTGGAGCATAGCCACCAAAGCTATCTACTATAAGTTTTCTTCCTGTTAAACCGCTATCATGTAATGAGCTGTGATTTACATATTTTCCCGTTGGGTTGATTAAAATTCTTGTTTTTTCTGGGCAAAAAAGCTCTTTTGGTAAATTTGAATCTAAAATCAATTCCATTACCAAAGCTCTTAAATCTTCTATTTTCATACTTTCAACACAAGGAGCTGAAACTACAATAGTATGGATGCTTTGAGGTTTACAATTTTCAAAATTTTCTTTATTTACATAATCAATCGTAACTTGAGTTTTAATATCCACTCCAAGTTTATCAGGATTGTTTTTTGCAAACTCATATACTTTATCACAAAGCATTCTAGCATAAGAGATAGCTGCTGGCATATATTCTTTTGCTTCATTGCTTGCAAAACCAAACATTATTCCTTGATCACCTGCTCCAATTTCTCCATCTTCTTGATCAACACCTTGATTAATATCAGGGCTTTGCTCATTTAAAAACACCATTACATCTAAATCATCAGGATGTAAACATTGTTTTTTGCTAAAATGTGGATGGCCATCATAACCAATATCTGCTAAAGCTTTTTTTACAATATTTTCATAATCTTGTTTTTCTAGCTTATGTTTTGATTTAATCTCACCACCAATTACTACTTTATTTCCTGCTACAAAAACCTCACTAGCAACCCTTGAGTCTTTATCATGAGTTAAAAAAGCATCCACTATAGAATCAGCTATAATATCAGCACATTTATCAGGATGTCCTGCACTAACAACTTCAGAAGTAAATAAATACATATTTTATATTCCTTATCATAAAAATGATAGCTCTATTCTAACATAAGCTAGCTTAAAAATAAAAAAGCTTATTTAAGCTTTACTTTGTTAGAATAAATTAAAAATTTATCACTACAAAAAAAGGTAAGAAATGAGTTTATTTTCTTGTGCAATCAAACGCTATAAAGATGGAAATCTTATTTTACAAATTTGCATAGGTATTGTTTTAGGAATTTTAGTAGGTGTTTTTTCTAAAGATTTAGCTATTTTTGCAAATATTTTTGGTGCTTTATTTACAGGAGCTTTAAAAGCTATAGCGCCAATTTTGGTTTTTATCTTAATCTTAACAACTATTTGCACAAAAGAATTTAACCATGGAAGTGAAAAAATAAAACATATCATTTTCTTATATATATTTGGAACTTTTTTAGCTTCTTTAAGCGCAGTTAGTATAAGCTTTGTCTTTCCCGTAGAATTAGTATTAACCGATATTGAAAAAGCCTCCACCACAAGTCCTGCGCATATAGGCGAAGTATTTAAAACCTTACTTTTTCAAATCGTAGATAATCCTATCCACGCTTTATCTTCAGGAAATTATTTAAGCATATTAGCTTGGGCCATAGGTGGAGGTTTTGCTCTAAGGCATTGCTCTAATGATGCAAAGCAACTTTTTACTGATATCAACGAAGGTGTGTTAAAAATCGTTAAATTTATAGTCAAGCTTGCTCCTTTTGGAATTTTTGGACTTGTAGCAAATTCAGTTGCTCAAACAGGAGCAGCAGGGCTTTTAAGTTATATTAAATTATTAATCATTTTAGTTTTAACCATGTTTTTTGTAGCCTTTGTGATTAATGCTTTAATTGTTTTTGCCTATACAAAGAAAAATCCTTATCCTTTGATTTTTATTTGCTTAAAACATAGCGCTGTTTTTGCATTTTTTACAAGAAGTTCTGCGGCAAATATTCCTGTAAATATGGCACTTTGCTCTAAATTAAATATCAATAATAATCTATATAGTATCTCCATTCCACTAGGTGCTACGATTAATATGGCAGGAGCAGCTGTAACTATAGCCATATTAAGTCTTGCAGCAGCCCACACAGTAGGCATTGAAATAAATTTTTTACAAGCTATGCTTTTGAGTGTTTTAGCCGCATTTGCAGCTTGTGGAGCTAGTGGGGTTGCTGGAGGTTCGCTTTTACTCATACCACTTGCTTGCTCTTTGTTTAATATTGATTATGACATAGCCATGCAAGTAGTTGCGGTTGGTTTTATCATAGGGGTTATTCAAGATAGCGTTGAAACAGCTTTAAATAGCTCAACAGATGTTTTATTTAGCGCTATTTGTTCAGATAATGAGCTTAATTTAAAAATTTAAGGAGGACTTATGAGGCATTTAATTACTACAAAAGATTTTAGCAATGATGAAATCTTGACTTTATTTAAAGAAGCAAAAGAATTCTTAGATGAAAAACCGCGTACATTTTTAGAAGGAAAAAGTGTTACAACAATTTTCTTTGAAAATTCAACACGCACTCAATCAAGCTTTGAAACAGCTACAAGAAGACTAGGTGCTAAAGTTTTAAAATTAGATGTTTCAAGAAGTAGTTCAAGCAAAGGCGAAACACTTTTTGATACCGCTGCAAATTTAGATGCAATGGCACCAAGTGCTATTGTAGTTAGACACAAAAACTCAGGTGTGCCTCATACTTTAGCAAATTATACTCATTGTCCTATAGTTAATGGAGGTGATGGTAAACACGCTCATCCTACCCAAGCTTTACTCGATCTTTTTACCATAATGGAGCATTTTGATTATAATGTTAAAGGTAAAAAAATAGCAATAGTAGGGGATATTAAAAACTCACGCGTTGCTGCTTCAAATTTAGAATTATTGCCTCGTTTTGGTATAGACATTACCCTAGTAGCCCCACCTCATTTTATGCCAAATTATCCTATCAAAAAAACAAATAAACTAAAAGAAGTTATTGATGATGTAGATATCATCATGAGTCTTAGAACGCAAACCGAAAGACACAATATTCCAACCTATGCATCACTTAAAGATTATGCAAATGATTTTTGCATTAGTAAAGATTTAATAAAAGATAAAAATCTCATTATCTTGCACCCTGGCCCTGTGCATAGAAACATTGATATTAGCGATGAAGTAATGGCTGATAAAAGATGTAAGGTTTTAACTCAAGTTAAAAATGGCGTTGCTATTAGAATGGCTGTATTAAAAAAACTCATTTTAGAAAGTTAAAATCATGCAAAATTGGAACTTAAGTACATTATTTAAAGATGAGCAAGAATTAAATCTTTTTTTACAAAAAACCCAAGATGAAGCTTGTGAATTTAAAAAACAATATGAAAATAATCTTCATAGTTTAAGCAATGAGCAATTTTTACAAGCTTTAAAAAACTATGAAGAATTAATCTTAAAACTTTCTCATATACTAACCTATGTGTATTTAAATTTTGCTCAAGATACTACCAAGGGTGCTTTTTATGCAAAATATGAAAATTTAAGTAAAAAAATAGAAGAAAATCTTTTATTTTTTGAACTTGAATTTTGCGAGTTAAAAGAAGAAAAAAGTAAAACTTTCATCACATTTTGCAAAGATTATGAGTTTTATTTAAACAATCTTATCAAACACAAAAAACACAATCTTTCTAAAAAAGAAGAAAAAGTTATCCTAGCTCTATCAAGTACAGGTTCAAATGCATTTGCAAGATTATTTGATGAAACCTTTAGTGCTTTAAAATTTAATTTTGAAGGGCAAAAATTAAGCGAGGAAGAAATTCTAAGCAAGCTTTATGATAAAGATAGAAGCATTAGAAAAAAAGCTTCAAAATGCTTTAGTAAAACCTTAAAAAAACAAAACAAGCTTTTAGTGTATATTTTCAATATGATTAAAAGCGAGCTTGCTAGTATTTGCGAGTTAAGATCTTATGAAAACCCTGAAACCCCAAGACATATAAGAAATCAAA
Source organism: Campylobacter sp. CNRCH_2013_0855 (assembly GCF_025773025.1). Lineage (NCBI taxonomy): Bacteria > Pseudomonadati > Campylobacterota > Epsilonproteobacteria > Campylobacterales > Campylobacteraceae > Campylobacter > Campylobacter sp. CNRCH_2013_0855. Next base: position 181,741 of record NZ_JAKMTE010000002.1, read on the forward strand.
TTTCTAAAAAAAGTGTTGATGCGCTTATTAATGCTAGCGAGAATAGCTTTGATATTGTTTCTAAATTTTACAATGCAAAGAAAAAAATTCTAGGATATAAAAAGCTAAAAGATTATGATCGTTATGCACCTATTGGAGAGGAAATGCAAGTTGATTTTGATCAAGGAAAGGATATCGTTTTAAAAGCCTTTGAAAAATTTTCTAAAGATTTTTATATGATAGCAAAAGAAGCTTTTGAGAATAATTGGATCGATGTTTACCCTAAAGAATTTAAACAAAGCGGTGCTTTTTCTCACTCAAGCACACCGTTAAGCCATCCTTTCATACTTTTAAACTATACCAACCAAAGACGCGATCTTTTTACCCTAGCTCATGAACTAGGCCACACTATACATCAAAAACTTTCTTATAAAGTAAATTTTTTAAATCAAGATACACCTCTAACTACAGCAGAAACTGCTTCAGTGTTTGCAGAAATGTTGATTTTTGATTACATTAAAGAAAATTTAGACAAAGAGGAGCTTTTATCTTTATATGCAGCAAAAATCGAAGATATTTTTGCTACTCTTTATAGACAGATTAATTTTACTACTTTTGAACGCAGATTTCATGCTAAAAAAGAAGAACTAAGCTCTCAAGAACTAAGTGAAATTTGGCTTGAAGAATCAAGAAAAATGTTTCAAGATAGCGTAGTTTTAACCAAAAACTATGGCCTTTGGTATTCTTATATACCACATTTTATACACTCTCCATTTTACTGCTATGCTTATGCTTATGCACAACTTTTAGTTTTAGCACTTTATGGTCTATATAAAAGTGGCAAATGTCCTGATTTTACCTCAATTTATATCAAATTTTTAAGTAGTGGGGGAAGTAAAAGTCCAAAAGAACTTGTAGCTATGTTTGGCTTTGATATAGAAAGTGATGAATTTTGGAATATAGGCTTAGAGCAAGTTAGAATACTAGTAAATGAATTTTTAAGGCTAAGCAATGATTGATAAAATTTTAAATAATAGAAATTTTATAAGTTTAATGCAAAAAAGCATTTATGAATGCTTGCAAATTTTAATTCAAGAAGATATTGAGTTTAATATCATTGTAAATACTAAATTTGTTACACTAGAACCTCCTTTGCCACCAGAATTAGATGTAGTGAGTAAAAATCCTTATTGTCTTTTTGCACTTGGCGGTTATACTTTTAAATCTATAGTTTTAACAAATGAGCATATAGAATTTCATGCAGGTTTTGGACCTGATGATTTTGCAACCTTTGTGAAAGTAGATTTGGGAGCAATTACTCAAATTCAAGTTGAAGATAATATCATTTTTGTTAATTTTTCAAACTATTTCAAAAAGCAAAATGATCAAAAATTAAAAGAAAAATCCATGAATGCTTTTTTAAATAATCCTAACAATAAAGATTTATTTAAAAAATGAGTTTTTTTGAAGGTTTAAATGATAGCCAAAAAGAAGCTATCATGCATATTGATGGAGCTATGCTAATACTAGCAGGTGCAGGTAGTGGAAAGACTAAAACCATTACCACTAGACTTGCCTATTTAATCGATCATGTGGGTATTCCTGCACAAAATACCCTCACGCTAACCTTTACAAATAAAGCTGCTAATGTAATGAAAACAAGAGCCTTAGCACTTTTGCAAGATCAAAATCTACACAATCCCCTTTTATGTACTTTTCATAAATTTGGCTTGCTATTTTTAAGACTTTATAGCGAAAGAATTAATAGAGCAAATAATTTTGTCATTATCGATACAGATGATAAAAAGAAAATACTAAAAGATTTAGCTAGCGAAAATTTGCAAAGCTCTTTAGCAAGCATAGGTGCTTATATTTCAAATTTTAAAAATCAAAGCAAAAGCGCTCAAGAAATACGCAAAGAATTAGAATTTTTAAAAGATGAAAAAAACAAAAATTACGAAGAAATCATTCATTTATATGAACAATATGAGCATTTTTTAATCCAAAATAATTTCATGGATTTTGATGATTTACTCATGCTAACTAATAAAATTTTAGAAGATGAACAATTTGCAAAAGAGCAAAGTCAAAAATATACTTATATAACAGTAGATGAGTATCAAGATACCAATACCTTACAATATCAAATTCTAAAAAAACTTTGCACGTCTCATGAAAATATTTGCGTGGTAGGCGATGATGATCAAAGTATTTATGGATGGCGTGGGGCTAAAATAGAAAATATCTTAAATTTCAAAGAGCAATTTAGCAATGTAAAATTAGTCAAACTAGAGCAAAATTACCGCTCAACTAGCGCTATTTTACAAGCTGCAAATGAACTTATAGAGCATAATAGAAAAAGACTAGGGAAAACTTTAATTTGCACCAAAGATGAGGGAGAAGAAATCACAATTTTGCAAAATGATGATGAAAAAATTGAAAGCTTTAAGGTTGCAAGAGAAGTTTCAAAACTTTTAAACTCGGGGATTAATCCTAGTGAAATAGCCATACTTTATAGAGTAAATGCCCTATCTCGTGCTCTTGAAGAAGCTTTTAGCAAAGAAAAAATTCCTTTTAAGTTGCTAAGTGGAATTCGTTTTTATGAAAGAGCTGAAATTAAAGATATTATTTCTTATTTAAGATTGCTTTCAAATTTAAATGATGATTATTCTTTTAAACGCATTATCAATCGCCCTAAAAGAAACTTTGGTAATGCAAGTTTAGAAAAGCTAGAAAATTATGCTAAAGAAAATCATTTGTCTTTATTTGAAAGTCTATGTGCTTTACAAGGAAGTGGATTTTTTAGCAAAAAAACAGACAAAGAATTAGAAAAATTCATACTAAGCATACACAAAATCAAAGAAAAAGATGATTTACTTGCAATGATTTTAGCCTTAGAAGAAGAATTTAAAATCAAAGAATTTTATAAAGATAACCCAGAAAGTGAAGATAAACTTTTAAATATAGATGAACTTTATGCTAACTTAAAAGATAAAATCACTCATGGAAATTATAATGGCTTAGATGATATTTTAAATGAAATTTCTTTACTTAATGAGCAAGATGGACTTGATAAAGAAAGTATTTGTATTATGAGTATTCATGCAAGCAAAGGACTTGAGTTTGATTATGTTTTTATCATAGGTTTAGAAGAAGGATTTTTCCCACTCACTAGTGAATCAAGTAATATAGAAGAAGAAAGAAGACTTGCTTATGTAGCAATCACTAGAGCCAAGAAAAAACTTTATTTAAGCTATGCTAATTCTAGATTTTATAAAGGAAGTCGCACAAGATTAGAAAAAAGTAGATTTTTTGGCGAGAGCAATGTAATCAAAAAAGAATTAACACTAGATCATCAAAAAAATTGCTATAAAAAAGGCGATTTAATCAAACATAAAATTTTTGGCATAGGCAGAGTCACTGGAGTAAGTAAAATAGGAGCTGAAGAAAAACTCACGATTAATTTTGGAGGCATAGAAAGAATGATAATGTCAAGTTTTGTGGAAAAAGTGATATGAATAAACTTTTTGTAGCTTACAAACCAAGTGGAATGAGTTCTAATGCTTTTTTAGGTAAACTCAAGAAAAAATATAAAAATAAAAAAGCAGGTTTTTCAGGAACACTTGATCCTTTTGCAAAAGGTGTTTTACTCATAGCCTTTGATCAATACACAAAACTTTTTCGCTTTTTTGATAAAAATCCAAAGGTTTATAAAGCAACACTTTGGCTAGGCGTACATTCACTAAGTCTTGATAATCAAAATATTAAAGAGATCAATCTTATAAATGCTTTTGATGAGCAAATTTTAGAACAAATTAAAAATGAACTTTTAGGTAAAATCACCTACACCCCACCCGCATTTTGTGCAAAAAAAATAGATGGAGTACGCTCTTATGAGCTTGCAAAAAGAGGTTTTGAAGTCAATTTAAAACCTTGTGTTATGGAAATTTTTTATACTAAAATTTTACACTATAACCACCCCTTTTTAACTATAGAAATAGCAGTTAGTGAAGGTTCTTATGTACGCTCTTATTGTGAATTATTTGCTAGAAAACTTGATATTAAAGCCACGCTAAGCTCATTAGAGCGCTTAAGCGAGGGAAAGTTTTTTTATGAGAATGAAAAAGAGTTAAATCCTTTAGCTTATTTAAATCTTAGAAAAAATACGATAAAATATCCCCAAAAATTACATAATGGACAAAAAATATTTTTGGACGATTTGGAAATTCAAGAAGAAGGTAGCTATATTTTAGAAGAAAAAGATTTTTTTTCTATCATTTCTATCCAAGATAATCAAGTGCAATATTATTTAAATAAGGTATTAAAATGTTAATTTTATCAAGAAAAGAAAATGAAAGCATAAAAATCGGAGATGATATAGAAATTAAAGTAGTTCAAACAGGCAAAGGCTATGCTAAAATAGGCATCGAAGCTCCAAAGTCTTTGATGATACTACGCAAAGAGCTTATCGAGCAAGTAAAAAGTGAAAATTTACATGCAATTAGTGATGAAACGATAAAACTTGATGATCTGAGTAAAAAGCTTAAAAAATGAAAGCTTACGCAAAAGCTAATATTTTTTTAAAAATCATCGGAATTGATTCAAGATCTTATCATTTATTGCAATCACGCTTTGTTTTAATAAAAGATATTTTTGATGAATTGAGCTTTAGTGATGAAAAAACCAAAGAAGGATTTGAAATCGCTGGAAATTTTACTCAAGATACCATTATACACAAAGCTTATAAAGAATTAGAAAATTTAGGTTTTTCTAATGAATTAAATGAATTTTTTAAAGACAAAAGTTTAAAACTTATCAAAAACATTCCCGTAGGTGGAGGTCTTGGTGGAAGTAGCACTGATGCGGTGACATTTTTACTTATGATCAACGAAGCTTTAAATTTAAAACTCAACCAACAACAACTTGAACAAATCTGCCAAAAACTCGGCTCTGATTTAATCTTTTTTTTAAGCGGATATGATAGTGCAAATGTTAGTGGGTGTGGCGAGATTGTAGAATATTTTGAAGATGATTTTAGCCAACTTGATTTTACTTTTCCTGCTATTGAATGCTCAAGCGCAAAAGTATATAAAGCATTTGATGAAAGCTCATATGATTTAACAGCGAATTTAAATTTAGCCAAAACACTTAAAACACTCAAAACAAGTGAAATTTTAGAGTATAAAAATACTGATTTAAATGACTTATTTGCTCCTTGTGTAAAAATTTATCCTAAAATGCAAACTTTTCTTGATGAAACTTATTTTTTAAGTGGAAGTGGAAGTGGAGTTTTTAAGGCTAAATGATGAAAAAAACTATAGTAAAAAACAAAAAAGCTTTTTTTGATTATGAAATTTTGGAAAAATTTGAAGCAGGTATTGTTTTAAAAGGTTCTGAAGTGGTAGCATTAAGGGCTAGTAGAGCAAATTTGAAAGATTCTTTTGTACGTATTATCAAAGGTGAAATTTTCTTACTTAATGCTCATATTTCTCATCTTAGTACTACACATTCTTTTTATAAGCATGATGAAAAAGGTGCGCGAAAACTTTTAATGCATAAAAAGCAAATTGATAGGCTTTTTGGTAAAATTAGCACTCAAGGTTTTACTATAGTGCCATTAGAACTTTATTTTAATGAAAAAAATAAAGTAAAAGTTTTAATAGCCTTAGCCAAAGGAAAAAACTTACACGATAAAAGAGAAAGTTTAAAGAAAAAACAAGCAGATCTTGAGGCAAGAGTTGCTATGAAAAATCATTATTAAAAAAGGATTTTGATGAAAAAATTTGCTTATTTATTTTTTACATTTGCTTTTGCATTTTTAATAAGTGCTTGCTCAAGCGAAGAAAAAATCGAAAACGAATTTGCATTTGCTGAGTATAAAATCGGTGATGAAATTCTTTTAAAAAGTGTCAATGGTGGTGAAAAAACCTTAGTAAGAACACAAAATGGTTTTATGGTAAAGGGTGAAGAGAATAAAATTTTAATGTTTGATTTTTTTGGAACCTTTTGCACACCTTGCCAAGAAGAAGCTACCCATCTAACAAGCTTATGGCAAAAAAATACAGATAATTTTATCATCATAGGGCTTAGTCATTTTGAAAATGTAAGCGATCAAACTGTTAAAGATTTTGCTATTAAATATGGGGCATATTATTTTTTAAGCAATTCTAAAGAAAATGATAGAATTGTCGCACAAGCTTTAAAAGATATTAACTATCAAAGTATGGAACAACTTCCTTTTAAAGTAGTTTTAAAAGATGGTGTTTATCAAGATTTAACAGACTTTTGGAATAAAGACTCAAAAAGTTATGTGAAATATTATCTTGGGAAAGTTTCTACTGAGATTATGCAAGAAGATATTAATAGGATATTAAATGGGTCTAAAAAGTGAAATTTTAGAGCAACAAAAACTAGCAGAACCTAAAATGTTTAAGGTTTTGCTTTTAAACGATGATGTTACCACCATGGATTTTGTAATTGAAATTTTAATGAATATTTTTCATCATGATTTTGAAAAAGCAAGTGCGATCATGCTTGAAATTCATCATCAAGGAAGTGGAGTTTGTGGTATATACACAGAAGAGATTGCACTTAGTAAAAAACAGCAAGTTGACACAGCAGCAAAAAACAATGATTTTCCACTCCAAACAAGGATAGAAGAACAATGAAATATAAAGAATTAATCGATTCGTTTATACCAAATGCAAGACATTTAAGCTTTATCAATCATCATGAATTTATCACTTGTGAGCATTTGCTTTTTGCTTTAGTTAAGCTTAGTAATGATTTTAAAAATTTACTTGAAGAAATCGGAGATGGTGATTTACAAAGCTTTGAAAATGAATTAAAAAATTATCTAGCTAAAAATAATGAAATTTTAAAAAAAGAAATAGAACCTATTTTTTCTGTGATCTTGGAAAATATATTGCACAAGCTAAATGCAAAAAACCAAACAAGTGTGATTGATTTTATCATCGCACTTTGCAAAGAAGAAAAAGCTTATTCTTATAATATTTTAAAAAAACATTTAATAGAAGAAGAAAAAATAAAAGAATTGTTACAAAATGCTGAATTTGAAAATTTAAAAACCCACACCATAGAGCTAGTTGAACTTGCAAAAAAAGGTAAGATAGATCCTGTTATAGGTAGAAAATTTGAACTTGAAAGAATGATGCAAATTCTAAGCCGTCGTAAGAAAAACAACCCTATTTTAGTGGGTGAGCCAGGTGTTGGTAAAAGTGCTGTTATAGATGGGCTAGCACTAGCTATAGCTGAAGAAAAAGTGCCAAAACACTTAAAAAACTCAAAAATTTATAGTCTTGATATGGCGAGCTTGCTTTCAGGGACAAAATACAGAGGTGATTTTGAAAAAAGACTAAAAGATATCATTACAGAATTAGAAAATATCCCTAATGCTATTTTATTTATAGATGAAATTCACACCATAGTAGGAACTGGCGCAAGTAATGAAAGTCATGCAGATATGTCAAATTTATTAAAACCCGCATTAAGTAATGGCAATATAAAATGTATAGGAGCAACTACTTTTATAGAATACAAAAATACCTTTGATAAAAACAAAGCCCTAAGTAGAAGATTTGCAAAAATTGACATAGATGAGCCAAGTGAAGAAGAATGTTTTTTGATCTTGCAAGGCTTAAAAAGCAAATACGAAAATTTTCACAAAATCAAAATCAGTGATGAAATTTTACAAACAAGTATAAAACTAGCAAAACAATTTTTACATGATAAATTTTTACCCGATAGTGCGATTGATTTAATCGACGAGCTTGGCGCAAGCTTTGCTTTAGAAGATAAAAAAAGTAAAAAAATAGTAAAAGTAAAAGACTTAGAAAATACTTTAGCAAGAATGACACATTCTCATAAAATTTATGAAAGTGATCAAGGTAAAATTCTTAAGAACTTAGAGCATGATTTAAAACAAAACATCTTTGGACAAGATGAAGCTATTAAAGCTTTATGTTCTATTTTAAAACAAAGCTATGCAGGATTAAAAGGTAAAAATACCCCAAAAGGTGTGTTTTTATTTACCGGATCAAGCGGGGTTGGTAAAACCGAACTTGCCAAAAATTTAGCACAAATTTTAAACCTTAATCTTGAAAGATTTGACATGAGTGAATACTCACAAAAACATGATGTGAGCAAACTCATAGGAACTTCAGCAGGTTATGTGGGCTATGAAGATGGTGGCTTGCTTAGTAATAGTATTAGAAAAAATCCTTTTAGCGTGGTCTTATTTGATGAGATAGAAAAAGCTCATCCTGATTTAACTAATACCTTTTTACAAATTTTTGATAATGCAAGTTTAACAGATAATAGTGGATTAAAAGCTGATTTTAAAAATACTATTATCATTATGACTTCAAATTTAGGTCTCAAAGAAAATAATGAGCTTGGTTTCTTAAGCAGTGATAAAGAAAAAAATAATAAAGCCATAAAAGATTTTTTTGCGCCTGAATTTATCAACCGTATTGACAAAATCATTCATTTTAATGACTTAAGTCAAGAAATTTTAGAACAAATCGTTCAAAAAGAACTAGATTTAATGACAAAAAATTTAAACAACATCACTATAGAAGCTGATAAAAAAGTAAAAGAATTTCTTGCTAAAAAAACCAATAATAAAGAATTTGGAGTAAGATTATTAAAACGCATTATTGCCGAAGAATTAGGAGAGAGATTAAGTGATGAAATTTTATTTGGAAAATTAAAAAATGGTGGTAAATTAAAACTCAAACTTTCCAAAAATGAAAAAATCGAATTTGTATTCTAAACTTTTAAAAAGCCCTGATGATGCGCCTGTTTTTATTAGTGAAAAACTAGAAGTAGACTTTATACCTCATGCTTATAGTCTAGGGCTTTTTCCATGGACTAGCAATCCTGTTACCTGGTGGTGTCCTTCTCCTAGAATGGTGCTTTTACCTGATGAAGTGCATATACAAAAAAGTATAAAAAAAGCTTTAAAAACTTATGAAATAAGACTTGATTTTGATTTTAACTCGCTTATAAGTCATTGTGCAAAAAGAAAAAAAACTTGGATAAGTCAAGAATTTATACAAGTTTACACAAAGCTTTTTGAGCAAAATTTAGCTCATAGCGTTGAAGTTTATGAAAATGATGTTTTAATCGGCGGTTTATACGGACTTATCATAGGCAAAATATTTTTTGGTGAAAGCATGATAAGTCTTAAAAAAGATACCTCAAAAGTAGCTCTAATAAGACTTTGTGAGCTTTTAAAACCATATGATTTTTTAATAGATTGTCAGGTGCCTAATGAGCATTTAAAATTTATGGGCGCTAAAGAAATGACAAAAAAAGATTTTTTAAAAACACTAGAAAAAAAAGTTTCGCTTGAAAGCGGCTTTAAAAATTTCAAAAATTTACTATAAAAAGATATAATTATAGATAAACAAAATTGCATAAATATTTTGGAATGATTTTTGCTTTTAGTCTGTAAAAGCTTTATTTTAAAGGAAAAATTATGATAAGCCCTTTTAAATCAAAAGAACTTATTGTTGATGCTTTAGCAGGAAGAAACCTAAGAAGTCAAATGATTAATTCTAACCTTGCGAATGTTGATACTCCTTTTTATAAAGCAAGAGATATAGAATTTGAAACTGCTTTAGTTAATAGAGCAAATGAAATTTTTAAAAAGAAAGATACCAAAGAGCTTGAATTAGCAAGTACAAATGCAAATCATCAAAAACCTTGGAAATTTCCAGATCCTAATAAATCAACTATTTATTTAAGAGATGGACATTTAGCAAGAAATGACGCAAATACAGTAGATCTTGATGTAGAAACTACTGAAATGAGTAAAAATACTATGATGATTACTGCTTTAGATGGTGTTTTAAGAAGACAAAGTAATATTTTTTCAACCATCATAGATACAAGCTCTAAATTAGGCTAGGAGAAAAATAATGGCTTATTTAAGTGATTTTGATATTAGCGGATACGGACTTAGTGCGCAGCGCTTTAGAATGAATGTAATTAGCTCAAACATAGCTAATGCAAACACTACCAGAACAGCAGAAGGCGGTCCATATAGAAGAAGAGAAGTGATTTTTAAAGCGACTGATTTTAATGAATTGCTAAATAAACAAATAGCCAAGGATAATAATTTTTTAGAATATGAAAATCCTTTAAACGACCCAGCTTCACAAAAAGATGCAAAACCTGCTATAATGAGCGTAGTGGTTGATAAAGTTGTAAGAGATGATAAAGATTTTCGTATGAAATTTGATCCATCTCATCCAGATGCAAACGAACAAGGCTATGTTGCTTTTCCAAATATAAACCCAGTAATTGAAATGGCCGATTTAATAGAAGCAACAAGAGCTTACCAAGCAAACGTAAGTGCTTTTACAAGCACTAAAACTATAGCACAAAGTGCGATAGATTTATTAAGAGGTTAATAAATGAACACTATTAATAGTATAAATCAATTTAACAATGTTAGCAATAAAAACAACAATAGCAACACAAATAACATAGGTGATGAATTTTCAAGCTTATTAAAAAATTCTATTAACAACCTTAATAAAACCCAAGAAACAGCTGAAGCTGCTATGGTAGATATTGCAACAGGTGAAGTAAAAGACTTGCACCAAGCAGCAATTGCGATTAGCAAAGCTGAATCAAGTATGAAATTTATGCTTGAAGTTAGAAATAAGGCTATAAACGCATATAAAGAAATTTCAAGAACTCAAATTTAATATATGCTTTCAAATACCATTAGAAATAGAGTTTCAAAGGTAGTTTTTGCTTTTTGTATGGCTCTGTTTTGTATGGCTCTGTTTTTACTTTCTACTTTTTTTCTTACTTCAAAACGTCATATACCAAATACTCAAAAAGAGCAATATTTTTCTGCTCTTAGAGGTAATATTATTACAAGTGATAATTTTACCATTGCTTCAAGTAGACAAATCTATAGAGCTGAAATAGATTTAAGAAGTTTAAATCCCGATAAAAAAGAATTGTTTTTAACCCTTTTTCAAATTTATAGTGGCATTAATAATGAACAAATGCAAGATATTAAAAAAAGAATGCTTGCAAAGAAAAAAAGAGGTTATAGTTTTATTTTACTTCAAAATATCAACTCAAAAGACGCAAGTTATCTTAAGGAATTATCTAAAAAACTTTACACTCAAGGCTTTTTCAGATCTTTTACAAATAGCAATGGTAGAGTTGAAACAAGAGGACTTGATATTATAGAACACAAAGAAGATCGTGTGTATATGTCAAAAGATTCACTTACTCCAGTCATAGGCTATACAAGAACTTATATAGATAAACAAAGCGAGATTTTTAAAAATATCGGCATAAAAGGCATAGAAAAATACTACGATGAATGCTTAAATCCTTTGCAAGATGCTAAAATTCAAGGTCTAAGAGATATAGGTGGTAATATTATTTTAAATTCACACTCCTATGAGCAGCGTAAAATAGATGGTTGCAACCTCTACTTAAATATTTCATTAAAACTTCAAAAGGGCCTAGAAAAAGCAATTGATAAAAGAAATGAAGATCTAAAAGCTAATGAAATTATCGTCGCTATCATGGAAAGTAAAAGTGGGAAAATTTTAGCTCTTGCTAGCTCAAGAAGATATGATCCTCAAAATCGCGGAAAAGATCTTTCTGTGCTTAATGCAAGTGCGATAGAATATGGCTATGAAGCGGGATCTGTTATAAAACCCTTTATATTTACTACTGCTTTAATGCTTGACAAGATTAAGGTTAATGAAGTTGTTGATACCCAAGGTGGTCAATATAAATTGGGTCGTTTTACTATACGAGATGACCACAAAAAAAACAAAATGAGCATGGAAGAAGTTATAACGTATTCTTCAAATGTTGGTATGATTAAAATTGCTCAAAGACTAAGCAACCTTGAAATTATATCAGGGCTTAGAATTTTTCGTTTTGGAGAAAAAAGCGGTATTGATCTTCCTTATGAACAAAAAGGGGAAATACCAAATCCTAAAAAATTAAGAGATGTTGAAAAATCTGTTTTAAGCTATGGTTATGGTTTAAAAACAACCTTTATTCAACTTTTAGCTGCTTATAATGTATTTAATAATGACGGAATTTATATCGCTCCGCAAATTGCAAATAAAATTTATCAAGATGGACGTTTAATAAAACTTGATGATGAAGTTAAAAAAGAAAAGATACTTTCAAGTAAAGCTGCCAAAGAAATGCAACAAATTTTAATCAATGTTATAGAAAAAGGAACAGGTAAAAAAGCACAAACTCAAGGTATTACTATAGGTGGTAAAACGGGTACAGCTAGAATTGCTGAAAGAAAAGGTTATACTTCAAATCGCTACAATGCTTCATTTTTTGGCTTTGCAAATGATGAGAAAAATAACTATACCATTGGAGTTTTAGTAAGACATCCTACCAAAGCTTATAGTTATTATGCCGCACAAAGTGCCTTGCCTATGTTTAAAGATACGGTAAATCTTATGATAAAAGAAAGCTATTTAATTCCTTCACTC
>NZ_JAKMTE010000020.1:0-15618 GCF_025773025.1 Campylobacter sp. CNRCH_2013_0855
TCTTCTATATTTTCTTCTATATTTTCTTCTATATTTTCTTCTATATTTTCTTCATGTAAATCATCTAGCAATACCAAATCATCTTCATCTTTTTTTTCATCTACTAATATATCTGTTGTTTCAGGTATATTGCCAGCTTTTAATTCATCATCTAAAGTCTCTTCAAAAAATTCTTCTTGCAAACTTAAATCATCTTCACTTAAACTCTCTTCATGCTCAGACAAGTCAATACCAGCTAAAAGTTCATTTCCATCTAAAGGCGTATCTTTAGCAATTAAAACATCATCATCAAAATTTAATTCATCTTCTTCTAAAGTATTATTTTTATCTTCATTTAAAGTTTTTTCACCACCCAAAAGCTCTATAAAGTCAGTTGGTAAAAAAGGTTTATATAAACATTCTACGCCTTCTACTTGCTCTTGGTTTCTAGGTAATAAACAAATCAATCTATTACATTTGCTTTTTAAATCATCTAAACTAGCTTCAATATCATGATCTATAATAATAACATCATAAAATTCTCCAAGCTCCTCAGTATTTGTAATTTCTTCAAAATCATAACCTAATTTTTGAACCCCTAAACTGATTAGCTTTGAAACAGCCGTATTAGAATTTATCAGCAAAACCTTCATCTGTCATCTCCCAAAATTAAAGAAATATCTTATTTTAAAACATTTTTAATTATTTATTGCTTATATATTAAAAAATAATAATTCCATATGCTCAAAACTTTTCATTGTTAAATTTTTAAAATACTGCATCATAATAAGCAAAATAGCAATAAGCACTGCAAAAGATAAGAATATCTTAATAGGGTACCCCACTACCAAAAGATTAAACTGAGGCATAGTTTTCATAAGCATACCAAAGATTACATCTGATAATAAAGATATAGCCAAAACCGGAAAAGCCATAGAAAAACCAAGTACAAAAATATTTACCATGGCTTTATTTAAATAAAGTATTAAATTTTCATGTGGATAAAACCCACCTAAACTAATGTATTCTAACGAATTGGATATAAAAAGCAAAACTAAATGATGTCCATCAAAGGCCAAAAATACAAGTAAAGCTAATAAATTTAAAACTTGTGAGATTACAGGTGTGTTTGTACCAGTTGTAGGATCCATAACACTAGCCATAGAAAATCCCATGGTAAAAGAAACCTGCTCACCTGCCATTTGTAAAATAGCAAAAGTCATTTGCAAAATCAACCCTGCCATCATACCAAAAAGTACTTCACTTAAAAGATATAAAATAAAAAAAGAATCAGGTGTATTGCCCTCAAGCTTTGCTAAAGGATATAAAAACATTGTTAAAAATAAAGCTAAGGTTGTTTTTACCACCAAAGGTATACTATTGTGAGAAAAAAAAGGAAAAAAAACTATTAACCCACTCATTCTAGCAAACAAAAGCATGAAAATAACTACATTTTCATCGCCTAAATATTTAACAAATTCCATGGTTATTTAAGTGAAAAACCTTGCCGCATTTTTTAGCAAGCTCTTGATCATGCGTAACAAAAATCAAAGCTGCGTTATTTTTCTTGATATAATCAATCAAAATATCCATTACATTTAAAGCATTTTTAAAATCTAAATTTCCAGTAGCTTCATCAGCAAAAATAATCTTTGGTCTTTTGCTTAAAACCCTAGCTATGCTTACTCTTTGCTGCTGTCCACCGCTTAGCTTTGTGATTTTTTGATTCATTAAATCTGCAATATCAAGTTTTTCTAATAATTCATAATCAATATTCTGTCCGCTTAAAACACTCGCAAGCTCTATATTCTCAAAAGCCAAAAAACCTTTAAACAAATAATGCATTTGAAAAATAATTCCAAAATCTTTTCTACGAATTTCTAGCAAAGCGTCATCATTTAAACTATATAAGTCTTGATTATTATAAAAAACTTTTCCTGATTGAGGTTTTAATAAGGTAGATAAAATATGCAAAAGAGTAGATTTACCACATCCACTACTTCCGCATATTGCAATACAATCTTTTGCATTTACAGCAAAATTTAAATTTTCAAAAAGCGGAATATCAAAACTATGGCTTAAATTTTCCGCTTTTAAAAGTTCCATTTTTAACCAATTTGTGCAGCAACTTCAGCAGCAAAATCTTCGGTTTTCTTTTCTAGACCTTCACCTACTTCAAAGCGAATAAATTCAACTATTTTGATAGTTCCACCTAGCTCTTTTTCTTTATCAGAAATTACTTGCTCGATAGTTTTTTTATCATCCATTACATAAAACTGACCCATTAAAGTAAGTCTGCTATCAAGTTGAGAATTATCCGCAATAAAACTATTTAACTTACCTGGGATAATATTAGGCCAAATTTTTTCTGGCTTACCTTGTGCTTGAAGCTCAGCTTTAATAGCTTCTTCAGCTGCTTGAATTACTTCTTGAGTTAATTGTTTTCTACTTGCATATTTTGGAATTTTATGCTCTGGTTTATTAGGATCTTTCAATCTTCTTCTTTCTTCGTTTTCTTTTTCTAACTCAGCAACTAAAGCTCTGTATTCATTTTCTACAAAATCCATATCAAGTTCTTCATAAGATAAATAACTTGGCTTCATTGCAGCAATATGCATACAAATATGCTTTAAAAATTCTCCACACTTACTAGCTGTAGCTTCGCTATCACAAGCTGCAGCAATAACCACACCAACACGACCATTGGTATGAATATAGCCATTTACTATGCCATTGGCACCTGCTTTTAAAGTAGCAAATCTTCTAACAACTAAATTTTCACCAATAGTTGCAATTTGACTTTTTAAATACTCTTCAAATTTAACACCGTTAATCTCACTTGAATGTAATTCCTCAACATTCTGAAGACTCTTAGCTTGAATATGCGCTGTTGTATCTTTTGTTAAAGCGATAAATTGTTCATTTTTAGCAACAAAATCAGTTTCTGAATTAATTTCACTTACAGTTGCACATTTAAAATCATCACTTACTTTTACGCTTACTAAACCTTCAGCAGCTAAACGATCAGCTTTTTTATCAGCTTTTCCAAGTCCTTTTTCTCTTAAAAGTTGCACTGCTTTTTCAAAATCACCATCTGTATCTTTTAAAGCATTTTTACAATCCATCATACCTGCGCCAGTACTCTCGCGCAGTTCTTTTACCATTTGTGCAGTGATTTCAGCCATTACTCTTTATCTCCTTCAAAATCTTCTTCACTCATAGCTTCTTCTAAAACTTCTTTTTTCTCTTCTTCAGAAATAGGCTGTTCTTCGCTAACTTCACCATCTTGCTCTCTTAATGCTTTACCTTCATTGATTGCTTCAGCCATTTCTTGACAGAAAAGTTGAACCGAACGAATTGCATCATCATTTCCTGGAATTGGGAAATCAACTAAGTCAGGATCGCAGTTTGTATCTAGTGGAGCAACTACAGGGATTTTTAATCTATTAGCTTCTTGTACTGCAATTTTTTCTTTAACAGTATCAATAACAAAAATCATATCAGGTTGAGTTTTCATATATCTAATACCACCAAGATATGCTAGTAATTTTTCTTTTTTTCTAGTAAGCATTAATGCTTCTTTTTTAGTTAAAAGCTTAATACTTCCATCTTCTTCCATTTTTTCTATAACTTCTAATTTTCTAATTGATTGGCGGATAGTTCCAAAATTTGTCATCATACCACCAAGCCATCTGTGATTTACATAAGGCATACCACATTTTTCAGCATATTCCTTAATCGCTCCACCTGCTTGTTTTTTAGTTCCAACAAATAAAATTGTCTTACCTTCTGCTGCAGCATCACGAACGATATTATATGTATATCTAAAGTATCTAAGTGTTTTTTGTAAATCAATTACATAAATACCTTTTCTTTCTCCAAAAATAAATTTTTTCATTTTTGGATTCCATCTTCTTGTTTGGTGTCCAAAGTGTACACCGCACTCTAATAAATCTCTCATGCTTACCATGAAATTCTCCTTGAAATAAAATAATTAGGTTTATTCCTCCGCATTCTTTAACCCATAAGCAACCTAATAAGGATATTAATGCGTGTGAAATGAAAAAATATTATATCAAATTTTATTTTATATTTAGCTTATTATTGAAGAAAAAGAACGCCACAAGGCGTTCTTTGAGTAAATTAGTGTAGTTTAGACCAAACTGATCTTTTCCAACCTATAGCAAAAATACTTAAGATAGCAAAGAATATCATAATATAAATTCCTGTTTGCTCTCTTTCTTCTTTTTTACTATCACCAACTTTTTCAAGATAACTAATAACTTGAGTTTGTGCTTTTTCATTTAGACCAACTCTTGGCATAGCAGTACCGTGAATTTTCTTTTGAGGTTCGTTAATGAAAATTTCAAGATAATGCGTGCCTTTAGAGCGAATCATCATAGATAGATCCGGAGGTGTCATACCAAGATAATTTTTTAAATCACTCATATTTGAGCTTGAAACAAAGCCATCATATTTTACATCATGACATCTTCCGCAAGCATTTTCAAACGTATGTTTGTTTTTAGCAAAATCAAATTCTTTTGCAATTAAAGCCGTTTTTGCTTGCTCTGAAAGCTCTTGATTTTTAGCATATTTTTCTTCTAAATCAGCTTTTAATTTTGCATCAAATTCTTTTTCATATTCACTGGCTGTATTTTTAAAGAATGCAATTAAGTCTGCTAAATCTTGACTATCTTGTGCTTCATCGCCACTTAAAGGATAAGCAGGCATTAAGAATGGATTTTCATCATTGAATTTATGTGAAATTTGCAAAGCTTTAACCGGATCAATGATAAGCGCGGTTAAAAATTTCTCATCATAAATAGTACCCGCATCACTTAAATCAGGAGGTGTTACACCTAAAGAAGAATCTGTGATAGTAGCAGGAATTCCAGCAGCTTTTACACCATGGCATGCAATACAATTTCCTTCAAAAAGCTCTTTTCCTTTTTGTGCATTACCTTTGCTAAAATCGATTTTTGCGATTTTTTCCCATAATTGCTTAGTAGCTTCTTCTTGGCTTTTAGCAAACTCTAATGCTTTTTGAGCATTAGCTATAGCTTTTTCGCTTCCTGAAGCATTAGCATCCATTGCTGCTTTTTCTTTTAAAGCAACTTCACCTTTGGTAAATTCTGCATCAGCTTTTGCAAAGTCAAAATTAACCGGAGTTGAAGGAGGATTCATCACTGAATGTGCATAAGGCTCAACCCCCCAATAAACTAAACCTGTGAAAAAGACAACTACAAAAAATATTTTTAATTCTCTCATTATTAGCCCCTTTTTCTTTCCATGATAGTAATAATTGGTAAGACTACTAACAATAATAGTAAAAATACCATAGAAGCATAAAATCCTATCCAAGCATTAATTCCTGTTGGAGGAAGCTTTCCATAAACTGTTAGTACAATTAAATCTATCAATAATACCCAAAACCATACAAAAAACATTGGTCTTTCGTGTGCTGGTTTTACAACATCACTTCTATCAAGCCAAGGCAATAAGAAGAAAATAATTTGTGCTATACCAAATGCTGCAAGTCCTATATCAAAAGCCTTAATGCTTCCAACATCAAAGAAAAATCCTCTTAAAACTTCATAACTCCATAAGAAATACCACTCAGGATAAATATGAGGAGGTGTTTTTAAAGAATTTGCTGGGTCAAAGTTAATTGGATCCATTGCAAAATTGAATTTAAAACATACCAAATAAAAGAAGAAAATCATAAATAGCGCAATATACATAAAATCTTTAGCTAAAAATCCTGGCCAAAAAGGAATAACTTTAGAACCTTTTGTATCACCTGCTAAATATTTTTCAGCTTCTAAATCAAAATCAATTTCTTCTGAGATTTCATTATTTACATGAGGAATTCTTAAAGAATAAAAGTGGAATGCAATAATTGCCAAAATTACAATAGGCAATAAACACACATGCAACATAAAAAATCTAGTTAAAGTTGGATCTGAAACTGCAAAATCTCCTCTTATCCAAATAACTAATGCATCACCTATAAAAGGAATTCCACCAAAAAGCTGAGTAATAACTTGAGCAGCCCAAAAGCTCATTTGTCCCCAAGGCAACATATATCCACTAAATGCTTCTGCTGAAAATACAACAAATAAAAGCATACCACTAATCCAAATCATCTCACGACCCTTTTTATAAGAACCATAATAAATTCCTGTTAGCATGTGAATATATATGATTAAAAATACAACCGAAGCAGCCACACCGTGCATATGACGCCAAAGCCAACCATACTCTACTTCTTGCATGATAGTCTTATTAACACTATCAAAAGCCAAAGCCACATCTGGCTTATAATACATTACTAAAAATAAACCTGAAATAAATAAAATAGCAAAAAGAGTGGTTAAAATAACACCCATTGCCCATAAGAAGTTAATTTGTTTTGGTATCCAATATTGAGCCATTAAAACATTAAAAAGCTTATTTACAGCTAGTCTTTTATCAAGCCAATCTACAATACCGTTTGCTTTTTTTATCTGTGCCATATTAAGCCTCCGCGATCATTTTTTTATATTCTGGACCTTCTTCGCCTAATACTAATTTTGTTCCATCGATTCTAAAAGGAGGAATGTCCAAAGGTCTTGGAGGAGGACCAAATACATTTTTACCACTAGTGTCAAATTCGCCACCATGGCAAGCACACTTAAATAATTTTTCACTTGGAGCATAAGCTGGAATACAGCCTAAATGCGTACAAAGACCAATAACCACAGTATAAGCAACATCGCCTACAACAACATCTCTATTGCTATCTTTTGCCATATCTGCATCTTTTTTTAAGATAAATATAGGCTTTTTACGCCATTCAATTGTTCTTAGCTCGCCCTCTTTCATACCAGAAAGATCTACAGTAGTAATACCTGCTGCTTTTACACTTGGGAGCGGATCCCATGTTTTTTTCATTGCAACTAATGAAAAAGCACCACCCACAGCAGCTACTGTTCCAAAGGCAAAACCCATAAAGCTTCGTCTACTTTCAGATGTAGCCATTTTACTTCCTTTGTTTTGATTTGTATGTAAAACACAGCAGTTTATCTAAAAAATGATAAATTTTTTCTTTTGAAAAACATTTATATAAAATTTAACCTTTCATAGATTAAAATTAAAATTTTTATATGCCAAAAATAAGATCAACCTGCTATATAAGCATCTTTAAAACTAAAATCAAAATCGCTTTCAACTATAATAACATGTCCCCAGAAAACATCACCATCATCAACATAAAAATCTATACCATTACTTTTTATACTAATAGATTCAAAAGTTAAAAGTTTTGCAAATTGTTTTTCGTTGATTTTCTTTTTATCAGCATCTTCATTATAACTATTAGCTTCTTCTAATAATTGACTAGCGATATATTCTTTTACTTTTTTATCCAATTCCTTTTTGTCTTCAAATATTTTTCTAAGTATTTGTATAGAATTTTCAATATTATCATTATTGAAAGTAACTTCAACCTTCTTTTTATCAACCCAATTAATATTATTTATAAATGTATTTAATCCCTTATCAAGCTCAAAAGTTCCTAATATTTCATCTTTATAATATACAGGCTGTACATATTTATCTAATATAGGTTCTAAATCTTCATCTTCATAATTATTTTCTATTAATTCAACAAGCAAAAACCTTTTATATAAAGCATTATCAAAGTCTTTATGCTTTCTTACTTTTAATCTTACTATAGTTTTATCCTTGAATGTGTTAAAATAATATTTAGTATCATCATCTTTTTTTTGAATTGTTATATTTTCATTTTCTACTACTGTGTTATCAGCAAAATTTTTATATGCAATAGCTGAAATAGATACTTGATAATATTTTTCTTTATTAGGTACTTTTCCAGCTCCTACAGCATATTCTTTTAATATAAAAGCAATATCTAAAATTTCATCTTCAAACTGACTATTAAATTCTTTTATTTCTTTATCTTCCATTTTTATTACCCCTATTTTATCCAGCCAATTCAACTTTTTTAAAATCAAAATCAAAACTACTTTCAACTATAATAACATGCCAGTCAAAAAGTCCTCCATCATCTATATAAAATTCTATAGTATCATTTGTTATATCAATAGATTCAAAACTTAAAGAATTTATAAATTCTTCTTTTGATAACTTTTTATCATTTAGTTTACCCGCTAATTGTCCGTAAATATATTCTTTTATTTTTTCATCTAATTTATTTTTATTTTTAATTATTTTTCTTATTTAATTTTACATAATTTTCTTTTTTACCAACTTCATTATCAAAATGAATAAGAACCTTTTTCATTATTTACCCAATAAAAAGTTTTTTCAAATATATTTAATGATTTATTTAGCGTAAAATTTCCCAACACTTCATCTTTACAATAAATAGGCTCTAAATAATTATTTAGAATATTCTGCAATTCCTCATCTTTGTAATTATTTTCTATTACATCAATAAACTCAAAGGTTTTGTTATTAATTTCTTTTACTTTTAATTTCATTATAGTTTTTTCTTTAAACACTTGATGATAATAAGTCGTATCAGAATCAATTTTATTTATTAATATTTTATTTTTAATTATTTCATTGTTTTCTAAATTTTTATAAGCAATAACATCAGGAAAAGAATTCTATAAAACTTGTTATCATAATATGTAGCAGCTACAGAGCCTTCACCAAACACAGTAGCTACTTCAAAGACTTTATTTTTTACATCCATTAAAATTTTATTTATCATTTTTTCATTTTGATATAAATATGTAAAATATCCAAAGCAGCAGGAGTAATACCGCTAATTTGCGAAGCAGCAAAAATAGTTGGTGGGTTAAATTTTTGCAGTTTTTCTACTACTTCATTACTCAATCCACTCACACTTTTAAAGTCAAAATTTTCAGGAATTTTCAAATCATTTAAGTTTTTCATTTTTTCTATTTGTGCTTTTTGCATTGCTATATAATGATAATACTTCGCTTCATTTAAAATTTCATTCAAAGAATACTCATCCATATTTTTAAACATTTCATCTAAAGCTTTTAATTTTTCTATATTAAAACTAGCTCTTGCAACAATTTTTTGTAAACTCACTATTGAAGTGATTTTTTCCTCTTCAATACTTTGTAAAAATTCATTATTTTGATTACTTGGTGTCCATGTAGTTTGAAGTAAAAACTCAAGTCCTTTGCTAACATTTTGTTTTATATAATCAATATATGCATAATCTTCTTGACTTAAAAGTTTAAAATTATATCCATATTCTCCAAGCCTTAAAATAGCATTTTCTTCTCTTAAAAGCAGTCTATACTCAGCTCTTGAGGTAAACATTCTATAAGGCTCTTTCGTGCCTTTCATCACTAAATCATCAATCAATACCCCTATATAAGCCTCATCGCGCCTTAACACAAAAGGCTCTTTTTCATCAATTGCTAAAACCGCATTCACTCCTGCCATAAAACCTTGTGCAGCTGCTTCCTCATAACCAGTAGTTCCATTAATTTGCCCAGCACAATATAAATTTTTAATCTTTTTAGTTTCTAAAGTATGTTTTAGTTCTGTTGGGTCTATATAATCATACTCTATAGCATAACCAAAACGCGTGATTTTAGCATTTTCAAAACCTTTTATACTTCTTAGCATTGCAATTTGCACTTCATAAGGAAGCGAGGTAGAAAAGCCATTGATATAATATTCAGTCGCATCTTTAGTTTGTGGTTCTATAAATAAATGATGACTTTCTTTATCACCAAAACGATTAATCTTATCTTCTATAGAAGGACAATATCTTGGTCCTATACCTTCAATTTGTCCTGTAAAAAGCGGAGCACGATAAAAATTACTTTTTATAATCTCATGTGTTTTTAAATTTGTTCTTGCTATATAACATGGAAGTTGATTAGGCTTGAAATTTTTCGTTTTAAAACTAAAAGCTTTAGGATTTTCATCTCCAGGTTGAATTTCTAAAACACTAAAATCAATACTTTTAGCATCAACCCTTGGACAAGTTCCTGTTTTTAATCTTCCTACTTTTAAACCACTTCGTTTTAAGTAATCTCCCAAATTTACAGACGCAAGCTCACCTACCCTACCTGCTTGAAGCTTGGTTTCACCTATATGGATAAGTCCGTTTAAAAAAGTTCCTGTTGTAAGTATGATTTTTTTGGCAAAATATGTATTTTCTAAATTAGTTTTAACGCCCTTAACTTCATCATTTTCTATAAGTAAAGACAAAGCTTGCTCTTGAGAAATTTCTAAATTTTCAAGTTTTAAAAGCTTATTTCTAGCACAAATTCTATAAGCATCCATATCAATTTGCGCTCTACTTCCGCGCACTGCTACACCTTTGCTTTCATTTAAAATTCTAAATTGAATTCCAGCCTCATCGGTAATTTGTCCCATAAATCCACCCATAGCATCAAGCTCTTTTACTAAATGTCCTTTTGCTAAACCACCTATAGCAGGATTACAACTTGCAGCACCAATTTGCTCGATTAAAGTAGTTAAAAGTAAAGTTTTTTTACCCATTCTAGCGGCAGCAGCACTAGCTTCAACTCCAGCATGCCCGCCACCTATTACGATTATATCATACATATTTTGACCTCATTTTTATAAAAAAGGCAAAAATTATATAATATTTTTTAAAACAAAACACTAAAAATACTTTTTGAAATTTAAAAGTTTTAGATAAAATCTCATAAAAATTAAAGGTATTGAATGTTTAATGGATTAATCCGCGAATTAGCTTTTGTCAAATCATATCAAAACAACACCTTAAGATTAAAAGCAAACTATAAACCAAAACTAGGCGATAGTATAGCAGTCAATGGTGCGTGTTTGAGTGTAACAAAACTTTTTGATGATGGCTTTAATCTTGAGCTTTCTTATGAAACAAGAACTCACATAGCTATTGAAAATTTAAAAGATTATGTGCATATAGAACCCGCACTAGCTTATGGTGATAAAATAGATGGGCATTTAATGCAAGGACACATTGATGGTATTGGCGAAATTACTAATATTTTCAAAAAAGAAAACGGGGTTGATTTTTATATTAAATGTCCTGATGATATACAAATTTATATGGCAAATAAAGCAAGTGTAGCCATAGATGGGGTGAGCTTAACTATCAATGAAGTTTTAAAAGATAGTATTCGTTTGACTATTATTCCTATAACCTTTAATGAAACCTTGTTTAAAAATTACACCATAGCAAGACGCGTAAATATAGAAAGTGATCTTTTGGCAAGATATATACACAGACAATTAAATTATAAAAAAGAAATCTCATGGCAACAAATAGACAAGATTGCATCGCTTTATTAGAAAATGATTTTGCAAAAGCTTTTGTAGCTTTTGATCAAGATTATAATATTTTTAGAGCAAAAATTCATGATAATATTTTTCCTTGGGAAAATTCTATAAAAAAGTGTGTATTTTTAAATCAAATTCACTCTAATATCATTACTCATTATAATAAAGATTTTCACTTTAACGCTGATGGGATAATTAGCAATGAGAAAAATATAGCTTTGTGTATTTTAAGTGCTGATTGTCTGCCTTTACTTTTATATGATGATGAAAATAAAACCATAGCAGCTTTACATTCAGGTAGAAAAGGTTGTTTTGAAAATATCTTAAAAGAAGCTGTTTTAAAAATGCAAGAAAGTTTTAACACTCAAACCAAGAATTTAAAACTTATTATTTCAGCAGGAATTTGTGCTAAAAATTATGAAATTAATGGCGAGGTTTTAAATTACAGCAAAAAAAATTTTGCACCTTTTTTACATGAAAATAAGCTTAATTTAAAAGCATTAGTTAAATTTCAAGCAAAAGAATTAGGTATTAATGATATTTTTGATATCAATCTTTGCACCTTTGATGATGAGAGATTTTTTTCTTACAGAAAAAACCAAACTCCAAAGCGCATTGTTAGCGTAATTTATTTAAAGGATTCAAATGTATGAAGTAAAAAATTTACTTGCTTTGAAAATTTTACAAAAGGCTAGAGAATTTGGCGATAATGACTTAAGTAACGAAGTTTTAATCACTCAAATGCTAAATCATACCCCACAAACTCTAAATCAAAACGATACTAAAAATTTAAATGAATTTATCACAACGCTTATAAATGCCAAAGAAAAGGCTAAAATGAGTAATAAATGATTTTAATTTTTCCAAGTTAAAGTAAATTTTGTTCCTTTCTTTAACTCACTTTCTACTTTTACGCTAATGTTATGCTCTTTACAAATTTTATCAACCAAAGAAAGCCCTATACCAAAACCACCTTGATTTTCATTAAATCTTGAATAACGCTCAAAAATATTGGCTAAATTTTCTTTTGCTATACCACAGCCACTATCTTCTATTATGAGCCTTTGCTCTAAAAGCATTATTTTAATATGGCCATTTTTTACATTATATTTTATAGCATTATTAATAAGATTATCAAACATTTTAAAAAATTGTTCTTTGTTGGCATAAATTTTTCCATTATTTTCCAAGATAAGCTCTAAATTAATATTTTTTTGCTCCAAAAATATCTTAAAATACTCCATTCTTTCTTTGATTAAATCTTTTAAAAATATCCAATCTTTTTTAGCTTCATAAGCTTGAGAAAAATTTAAAAAAGTTAAATCTGAATATAAATGACTTAAAGTCAAAGCAGCTATTTTTACACGCTTTAAAGCCTTGATTTCTTCAAAATTATTTTTTCTTTCCAAACTCTCTACACTCATTAATATCGCACTAATTGGTGTATTAATTTCATGAGTAGTATCTTTTATGAAATTATTTAAAAATCTTATTCTCATTTCTAAAGGTTTAAGTGCAAATTTTAGTATAAAATAAGCCATTATACTTACAAAAATCAAAGAAGAAATCATAGCCAAAGCCACCTTAAACCTTATAAAACCAAGCTCTTTAGAGATATCATCACCTTGCACTAAAACTCTCAGACGATTAACATCGCCTAAGACCTCCAAAGCATTTTGTCCTTGAGTATTTGCAAGCAATAAATTATTTAAATTCACATCAGCTACATAAATTAAGGTGTTATTATTGTAAATATTTGTATTATTAAGTTTAAAAAATATTGTTTGAGCAGGCAAGTCAAGATTAGAAAAATAGACTTTTGTTCTATCAAATATTGCAAATTTTATATTAGAAATTTGAGCAATTTTTCTAGCACCTTTTTCTATAGGCTCAAAACGCAATTTTTCCATTTGTAAAATTACAAAACGGTGTTCTTGTCTTAACTTTACACTATGCTCAGTTACTAATTCTTCTATTAGCTTTGCATACCATACACCAAAAAGCACTATAAGAACACTTCCTATACTTACCAAATATAAAGAAAGAATTTGCCATGCAACACGCTTGGCTTCATACATAGCAATACCCTCTTCCCCTTTGATTAACAATACTATCTTTACCTAAAATTTTTCGTAAATTTTTTACATAAGCCCTTAAACTGAGCTCACTTGGCTCTTGATCATACTCCCAAATTTCTTCAAAAATACAAGCAGTATCTATAAATTTACCTTTGTTTTTTAAAAGCAAAGATAAAAGCTTTAATTCTTTTAAAGGCAAAGTCAAAGGCTTATCATCTTGGTATAAAGTTTGCGAAACAAAAGCAAATTTAAAACCATTTCCCAAGTCTTCATAATCTTCATTTTTATGAGCAAAAGAACGCTTTAAAATAGCATTAATTCTTATTTTTAACTCCTGCAACTCAAAAGGTTTTTTAATATAATCATCACAACCGCTTTCAAAACCTTTTTGTAAATCCATAGTAGTATTTAATGAAGTCATAAAAATAGCTGGCGTGTATTTACCTGCCTCTCTTAAATTTTTTAGCACACTAAAACCATCACCTTGTGGAACTTTTACATCTAAAATCCATAAATCAAAATTTTTCTCATAGGCTTTATCTTGCGCATCTTGAGCATTGTCTACTAAAACTACTTCAAAGCCTTCTTCTTCTAAAAACTCACTAACAATTTCCCCTAAATTAATATCATCTTCTAGTAAAAGAATTTGCGTAGCCATTTTTATCCTTTATCTTGCTTTAAAGCATTATATTTTTTTTATGTAAATTGAATGTGAATTTAGCAGAGTTAAAGCCAAATATTTATAAAATATTAACTGTTTTATATTTGTACTTTAGGATTTGTTATGCTACCTGAATGGGATAAAAAATATAGTATCAATAATACAAAAATTGATGCTCAACACCAAAAACTTTTTGAACTTGCTGCAAAAGTAGAAAAAATTTCAGATAGACCAATTTATCAAGTAGAACTTAAAAAACTTATAGCTGAATTTTTTAACTATATAAAAATCCATTTCCAAGATGAAGAAAACTACATGGCTGAAATCAACTACCCTTATTTAAACCAACATAAGCTCATGCATAAACAAATCACAAAATCTATGATAAAACTTATACAAAGCATAAAAAGCACGAATGATTTAAAAGAAAAACTATACATAGTAGTCAATTCATGGCTTATAGAACATATTATACAACATGATATGATGATAGAACACTGGAGACAAAATACACAAGTAAAAAATTCTTCAGATACTTTCGAAGAAGAAAAGCCAAAACCAAAGAAGTTTTTATATCAATGTCAATGCGAAGGGAAAACCCATAAAGTTCCTTATGACATTCATTTGAAAATGCAATATTCTAAAGTGCAATTTAAATGCAAAGAATGCTCCGCTAACCTAGTTTTATGTAAAGAAAAAACAGAAATTTAATAAAAATTAATCATAATTTAAAATATTGTAAATTATAATGCCTGCAAAACTCTGCCAAATATAAACAGGGGGTTGATATGCTACCAAAATGGTGTGATAAATACAGTATTCACAATGATGAAATCGATAAACAACACAAAAAACTTTTTGAACTTGCTGCTAATGTAGAAATGATTTCAGATAAACCCGTTCATAAAGGACAAATCAAATTTTTACTTGCAGATTTTTTTAACTATATGAAAGAACATTTTGCTGAAGAAGAAAAATATATGGCAAAAATAGGTTATCCTGAACTTGCTAATCATCAAAAAATTCACAAAAGCATTATTCAATCCATGATAGATTTAATTCAAAATATAAAAAGTACTAATGATTTAAAAGAAAAACTCAATATCATTGCGTCAAAATGGCTACTAGAGCATATCTTAAGAGAAGATATGAAGATAGAAAAATGGCACCAAACGCGATTAAATAAAAAAGACAATGAAACAAACTCAGAAGATTTGCAAGAATTTTATGAGTATGTTTGCTCATGTGCTGACAAAATTCACAAAGTACCTTGTGAAATTCATCAAAAAATACAAACAACCAATGCAAGCTATAAATGCAAAACTTGCCAAGAAGCAATAAGACTAAAATAAAGGCTAGACAATGAATAAAAAATATACTTTAACTCTTTCAGAAGAACTTTACGAGCGCTTAAATAAAACTGCAAAATTTTCTAAAAAGAAAAAAGCTGAAATTTTACGCAATGCTTTAGAAAATTATCTTGATGAAATGGAGGACTTTGCTCCAGCTATAGAAGCTTTAGAGGATCTAAAAGATGGAGATAGTAAAAAGCTAGATAGTATTATTAAAAAATTAAAATGCTAATCTTCT
>NZ_JAKMTE010000021.1:0-14149 GCF_025773025.1 Campylobacter sp. CNRCH_2013_0855
CCAAGAACTTCGTATATATTGTTGAATATTTCATCTATATTTTTATCATTTTTATAATATTGTCCATTGCCCAGATGGATAGTTTGTGGAAAATATTGTATTTTTGGATTTAAAAAATTTATTATTATTTCTTTAGCTTTTTGTGATATATAGTAACTCAGCTCCTCTCCTTGAGTGAATATTACAAAGGCACCAAATGCTACCAAAGGTGCTGAATCTGGACATAATATACCAACCAAACTCACAATTCCAGCTGCAATTGCAGTCGCAGAAATACCAACTGTATAAACAATAGTTTCAACCCCTTCAGCTATAGCTTTAATAACTACCGACCTTTCGCCATTAAGGACATATTCTAAAGAATAATCCATAATTTTTAAAGTGTTTTCTGTTGGTTTGGTTATTATTCTTATTTTTCTTGCTATTGGTTCTAAAGTAGGATATTGCTTGGAGTAGGAATTTACGGTGTTTTTTAATCTATCTACAGTATCCCGCAAATATTGAGTTTTATCTTGTATGTCTTCTATATCTTGTCTATTAAAATTTGCTATCCAATTCGGTATTATATCTTTTTTAGCAAGCACAGCATTTTCTATACCTTGTCTATCTTCAGGACTTAAATTATTTTCCGCATGCATTTAATCTTCCTTTAGCAATATTTATGAAATAATTAAGTTTTTTTGTTACATATATTGTTTCGTATAATTCTTGATCTTGAAATTTTAAATCTGCATCATGAAATAAATTCATTTTTTTATAAGAATTAATCATATTTTCTAATAACTGTTCTTTTTGAGGTATAGAACACATAAAGTTTTTATCTAAAGTAAAACCAAAAAACAAGATATTATAAGTCATAAAATTAATTTCAAACATTATTTTACCTGGATTATACTTAGATGGTAATTTTTCAATTTCACTCATAAAGACAAGAAACTCATCCACAACATTTAAATAATTATTAATTTCTTTTAAATCAGTGCTATTGGAAATAAAATAAAAATAATTAAGATTATTTTGCATTTGCAAACCAAATAATACATCCTTATTTTTAAGAGCTACCAAATAAGCATTGTCTAAACCTAAAATTTGCATAAATTTAAAATCTTTTTTAAAGTTATGCATATAATTTAATAATTCTTTTTGATTAAGTTTTAATTCTTGATTTAAGTTTTGTTCTACAAAAACTTTTTTAAATTCTTCTTCGTTGCTCTTAAATAGTTTGTATATATCTTTAGCATTTTGATATTCTTTTTCATGATTATACTTATCCCAAAAGATAAGCTCTAAAGGGCGATAAGCTAAGCTTATAAAAATAATCAAAGCTATAAGTAAACCACAAGGTATATAAAATCTTTTAAGTTTATAAAAAGGTTTTTTCATTTATATTCCTTGATATTTTAAAAATAGCTTATAAAATTTTCTATAAAAATCATAACGATATTTTTTTATACTATTTATTGTATTACTAATATTTGGCATTCTCAAATTTTTAAAATATAGTATTTATTTTCAAATAAATACTATATATTTACTCTGCTTTAATTTCTCCACCTTTAACAACAAGACCCTTAGAATCTATCACTACTTCTACTCCACCTGCTTTAATAATAACACAATCTGGTTTAGCATTAATCAATGTTTCTCCTACTTGTATAGTTGCCTCACTATCAGCCTTTAGATAATGAGTTGTTTTTGCATAGGTAGTGATATTATTAGCCACCATACTTGTATTTTTATCGCTTTCAAATCCCATGGATTCATTGCTTGTAAAAAGAATATTGTCTTTACTTTTATAATCTATCTCTTTTTCGCTCAAGACTTGTATTTTATTGCTTGTATTTATATTGTAATAACCTTCTATAATTTCTTTTTTGTTTCCTTTAACATTTCTAGTTTCATCTTTATGTATAATGGTATTTTTGTTTGCGCATATTTCAGTGTCTTTATTTTCTCCTATATATTCACTTGAATTTTTAGCTACTCTTAACTTGTTGTCTACTCCTACATTTAAAGTGTTAGATAATCCAACTATGGTGTCTTTAGATAAACCTACATTTATTAGATACTCAGCACCAACATTGACATTTTTAGCTAAATCTATGGTTTGCGTATGAACTTTTTTAATTCTTTCATTATAAATCCCATCCACCATAGAATCTTTATCATTTAAAATTCTTTGAGTAAAGTTGTGCTGAACCAATTCATCATAATCTCTTTCTGCTTTTAGATAGATTTGTTCTTTATCTTTTAAGTTGGATAAAGTTAGTTCATTGTATCCTTGTTCATATACTCCTATAGTTTTAGAGCTAATGGAAGTTTTGTGATCATGGTGTGGCAACGATACAAGAGGATCATTCACCCCATTATATAAACTCCCACTAATAAAAGGTTTATCTATATCATCATCTAAAAATGAAATAATAACTTCATCTCCAATTCTAGGTGTATGATAAAAACCTGAATGATTGCTTGCTACATTACTAGCTACTCTTAAGAATGGACTATGGTGATACATGTTTGTTTTATTATCTAATTCTTCTTGATTAGCATAAAGATTAATCCTTACTTTTACTCTTCCGTATTCATCTGTGTATATGGTATTTCTTTGATTTTCTATATTAGAATCTTCTCCTATAACTATACCCATGGTATTAATTGGAGGTTTTGGTTTGGATTTAAAACTAGGTGTAAAGGTTAAAAAAGATGGGATAAGGGTTAAATTATTTGTATAAGATTTGCTTAGATTTAAGTCTTTAATATTTAAATTATCATTGGTATTGATAGTATTAGCTAAAATAGCATCATCAATTAAAATTTGTTCTTTTGCTATAATAGTATATTCTTTGGTGGTTTCTTCTTGAATATTAATTTTAATACTTTCATTTAAACTAAGATGATAAATATTGCTTTTTGCTTTTAGTATATTATTAAGCATAGTGTTTCTTTTTTCTTTTAGGGTAGGGGATTGTTTTAAATTAATATTTTGTGTAAAGGAATACTCACTTTCATAAGAATGCTCATTATAATGCGCATTGGTGTTTTGTGCTTTAGTGCTTAATGAATATAAACTTAAAGGTTGTTTGGAATTATTACTAGAATGAGTAAAAGCATTAGTTTGTATTTGTTTTTCTTTATTTAGTGCGTAAATACAAGTTTCATTAAGATGGTTGTTGATATTAGGATTAAAAACTATATCTTTTATTTTGCCTTTATGAGTATAAAAATCATAAAAATAAATATTATCTTTATCTTCATAAAAATAAATGCCATGATTGTGTGCTAATCTTGTGATAAATTCTAAATCACTTTCATTGTATTGAGAAATCAATTCTTTAGTTTCATATATATGATGAATATTAGAAAAATCAATGTTTTTATTTAGCTTAGTGTTGTAATAGGCTAAGGTTTGTTTAATTACTTCTATTATGTTTGTATGAGTATAAATACGATTTGCTTTATTAAAATCAAGTCTTATTAAAGGAGAATGCAAGTTAAACTTAAAAAAATGTTTATGGTTTAATTGTTTAAAATTTTCTTTTACAATATTGCTAGCACTGCCTTGATTAACACCTAAATAGTCAACATAAGATATTATTCCCCGATAAATCATATCAATATTAGTTGAAAAGTCTATCTTTTTGTTTTCGTAAGGATTTTTAATTATAAGTGAAGCTTCTTTATCAATAAGCATATTAGGATTAAATTCAATATTATCATCACTAAAAATATCATTATTGATATTTTCATAAAAACCTTCACATTCACATAAGAAGATCTGATCCAAGCTTTCTTTTATAATGGCTTTTGTGATTTTAAAATCAAGTTTGTTAATTTTTAAATTAAGATAAGAGTTGTTTGTATTCATTAAAAAACCTTTGTTGGTATTGGGATTTATTGGGATTATTTTTAATGAAAGTGATAAGGATATTAAATAGCATATAAAGCTCATTGTTAAACAATGAGCTTATTGTGTTACGAATTTGCTTCTCTCCAATCATCACTTCCGCTTGTTCCAGCCGCTGTATGCTCCCAAATAACTTTTCTGTAATTTAAAGATACCTTAAAAAGCTCTGTTTTGTCATGATTGTTTGCTTCTTGAGCATTTGGCATTACTAAGGTAATATCTGTAATGATAGCATCTTCTAATTTAGTTGTAAAAAAATGTTCTTGTCCACCACTTGTTGATGTTCTAAACCAATGAACTTCAACACTCGGAAGTCTTTCACCTTTTGTAAGTGCATTGTAAAGTAGAGGAACTGCTTTATTTAGAGAGCAAGTGAAAGTAAAAGGCTTATGAACTCTTTGTCCTGATGGTTGTCCACTTTGTTGATCAACTGGAACTGTTACAATATGAGAAATTTCTTGAGCCATAATCTCATCTTCGTGTCCTGCTTGATAGCGATTTCCTATACTTGCTTCTGTAGAAGCACCACTTGAAATAAGTCCTTGTGTTGAACCTTCGATTTTGATATATGCTGGTTGTGCCATGTTTTTCCTTATGATTATAATTTTAACTTTATATTTATATTAAAAGCTTTTAATATTTTAATACAAAATAAGTAAAAATAATATAAAATTAATAAATAGAAATAAAAATTATTTGAATTTATATTAGGAAAAATTATGTTTCAAAAAATAATGCAAATTTTAAAATCTAGGATTTTCGTAATCACATTAATACTTATTATTTTAGTTGTCTTAAGTTTATTTTTTTGGGCTTATGGTTCTTTATTTGCGTTTAATGAAATTTATGTTTTTAGTAATTCTTATTTAAGATTTGGGATAATTTTTATATTTTGGTGTTGTATTTTTTTGTTTTTCCTTTTAAAGCCTTTAAGTAATTTTATAAAATCTTTTAAGGATGACAAAAGAATAAGACTTAAAGAAATTAAAAAAGAATCTAATGAATTTTTATACAAAGCAAAAAGAAATTTCTTTATCGCATTAAAAGATGCCAAACAAACATGGAAAAAAGATATCAACACTAAAAATTTGCCTCTTGTTGTTATTGTAGGAAATGAAGGTGCTGGTAAAAGTACTTTTATAAATTATTCTGATATAGAATATCCTTTAAGTGATAGTTTAGAATCATATAAAAAGATGCATAAGTCTACCAATAATTTTAGCTTATATGTTTCCAAGAAAGGCGCTTTGCTTGATACTGAGGGAAATTATTTTTCTCAAGAAGATTTTTTTCATCCTAATAGTAGCGATGAGTTACCCGAAGATGATATAGAGAAAAATAGAGACTTCTTAATTAAAAAGAGCATTTGGCAAAATTTTTTAAAATTTTTAAATAAGAATTATTTTCATAGTAAATTAAATGGCATTATTTTAATAATTGATACTCGATTGTTTTTGGAAAACACAAAAGAATATTCTAATAATTTAATTCGTTATTTAACAAAAAGGGTGCATGAGTGTGAAAAAATTTTAGGTGTACAATTACCTATTTATGTTGTTTTTTCAAAATTAGATTTGATAGAAGGTATGAGAGAATTTTTTGATATTTTTAATGAAAAAATTCAAAAAAAAGCTTTTGGTATAAGTTTTGCAGAACATTTTAAAGAAGAAGATATTCAAAAGTCTTTTGAAGAGATAAGCAAATCTTTGTTTTTACGTTTTGTTGATAAAAATTCTTCTATATACACTATAGAGGAAAAAAATAAAATTTATTTATTTTTAAAGCAGTTGGATAATTTATTTGTATTGAGCAAAGACTTTATCGTGCAACTCCAAAATGAAAATATTTTAAAAAATAGTTCAGTTTTAAGAGGGGTATATTATGTAAGTGCTTATCAAGAAAATGTGCCAAGAAATTTTATGCTTGATACAATTTGTGAAAAGTATAATATAAAAAAACCATTAGCTCAAGTAAAACAGTCTTTTAGCAAGCAAAGTTATTTTGTTCAGTCTTTGCTTGAAGATATTGTCTTTAAAGATTCATCGCTAAGTAGAATTAAAAGTTTTTACAAAAAGATATCGCTTGTGGGTTTAACTATATTTTTGAGTTGTATGACTTATTTTATTTCATCTTATTTTATTCTTAAAAGTGAGCAAGAAAAGAAAATATCTCAAAGTGTTTATACTGATCTTTCATTTTTGTTGAAAAATATGCAAGATTACCCCATGATGAGTATAGAAGAGAAAGCAAAATTATTAGTTGATTTAAGAAATATACTAAGTGTATATCCACAATTAATCGAAAAGGCAAGTTTGTTTGAATATTTTAGCTTAAACATAACATATAAAGGCTTTAAAAAAGCACAAAATTTATATTATAAAATTAGTGAAGATGTGTTGAAAAATACCCTGTTAAAAGAAATGGAAATAATATTACAAACTGATGATAATTATGATAACTTAATTAAAACTTTATATGTATATAAATCATTGTTTGAGCAAAAATATCTTGATAAAGATTTATTAAAAATATGGATTAATGAAAATTGGAATTTTTTAGAAAAATATAAAATTTCTAAAGAAAATTTTCTATCTGGTATCGATGAACTTCAAAAGATTGACTTAAGCACTTCTCAGCAAGATGATATTTCGGTTAAACTATCTATTGAAAAACTATATAATGTAGCAAAAATT
Organism: Campylobacter sp. CNRCH_2013_0855; assembly: GCF_025773025.1. NCBI lineage: Bacteria > Pseudomonadati > Campylobacterota > Epsilonproteobacteria > Campylobacterales > Campylobacteraceae > Campylobacter > Campylobacter sp. CNRCH_2013_0855. The sequence goes on from NZ_JAKMTE010000021.1 coordinate 6,601, forward strand.
CAAAGAATATATACTTTACTTAACTTTATCATTCTAGATAAAAACAATAAAGTATATAATTTTAAAAATGAATTAGGATTTGCTGCTAATAATGTTTTCTCAGAGTCTATTAAAATTGATAGTATTGAAGAAATTTACACAAAAAAAGGTATGGCTGACTTTTTGCAAACGTTAAATGTAAAAATAGATAAAGCCATTGAGATTGATTCATGGATTTTAAATGATTTGTCAAATTCTGAAAATAGAAGCAATATGGCAATGGGAATTATTAAAATTTATTTAACGCAATATCAAAATAAATGGCAAGAAATTTTAAATTCACTTGCACCAAAAAAGTTTATTTCCAAAAGTTCTATGCTAAATGAACTTAATATACTATCTAAAAAAGAAAATCCTTTAATGAATTTTATAAAAATTGTTAGTGTAAATACCAATCTTAACGATGCTACTTTACTAACTCAAGCATATAATCTCGGTGTTAATGCTGCTGAAATAAAGACAAGTTTTATGGGGATTACCAGTTCGTTTGATGCTTATCATAAAATTATAGAACAAAATTCTATTTTAAATACGGGTGCTACTGCTGTAGGTTTAGATGTTGGAAGTCATCAAAAAACCATGGAATTAATAAATACAGATTTGTCTAATATTCATAAAAAAATAACTGACTTTACAACAAATAACTCGCAAACTATTGAGGAAAAAATAAAATACGCTTTAAGCGATAGTAAAGATTCTAGCGACCCATTTAGTTCTCTTGAACAAAATATTAAAAATTTACCAAGTGAATTGGAAAAATATTATGCAACTCTTTCTTTGTATGCTTGGAATATTATAGAAAACCATGGAGTTTCTTTGTTTAATACTGTTTGGTTGAATGAGGTTTATGCGCCATTTGTTAATGATATAGCTCCTTTTTATCCTTTTAATTTATTAAGTTCACAAGATTTGAGTATAGATTCTTTTAAAAATTTCTTTGGTAAAAATGGAATTTTAAATAAGTTTTATGAAAAATATTTAACAAATGTTCTAATTAAAAGAAAAAATGTTTACTCTATTAATTCTAAATTTAGTTCAAGATTAACTTTTTCCAAAGAATTTTTGGATTTTATTACTAAGGCTGGTAATTTATCAGAGTTAATGCTAAATGCAAATGATGTAATGAGGGTGCGCTTTACTTTACAAAGTCTTGACTTAAGTGCCGATTTTTCTTTTGTAAAAGTTCAATATAATGATACTTCTATTATATATGATCATACATTACATACAAAATTAGATGTTATAACTGATGAATTTAACAATGGAACTAGTTTTGATTTCACTGCGTATTCTTATTTAGATGCTAATATAAATTACACAAAATCATATAAAGGAGAATGGGCTTGGTATAAATTATTACAGGAAAGTAAAAATTCAAATTCATCTTACAGTGTTTTATTTAATGACAATAAAAAAATGTATTTTGATTTCAAACTTAATAATAACAACTCAGATATTAATAATATAATTATGATATTAAGTGATTTTAAAATAGTAGAAAATATAACAAAGGCTCAAAATGATAGATAAAGAAACCATAGGATTAATAATTGAAAATATTGACGAAAATATTACAAAAACAGTAGCTTGTGTATTTGATGAAACTGGTGGACTTGTTGGATCAAGTCCAGAATGTTTATTTTGGATACAAGATAAAAATAATTCTGTTAAAGAAAAACATATGAAGATTACTTTTGAAGAAGGTTTTTTTACTATGACGCCTATAGAAGGCAGTGATATTTTTTATAATAATTCTTTTTCTAGATTGGAAGATGGTTATGAAATTATTATCAACAAAGGCGATGTTCTAAAGTTAGGTCTTATTGAGTTGCGTTTTGTTGATTCAAAAGAGATTAAACAAGAAACTTTAAAGCAAGCAAAAGAAATAAAAGAAATAGAAAAACACACACAGATGGATGAAATAGAGCTAAAACCTAGAGGAAAAATAGATGGTTTAGATTTTAAGGCAAAAGAAAACATTAAAGAACTTATTGAAACAAAAATAGATTATAGTTTTATAGAGGATAATAATATTAAAAATTCTGAAGTTATTATAGAATCTAATTCTTCTGTTAATTTAGATTTTACTTATGAAAATATAGGAAAAATTTTAGATAAATTGCAAAATGAATTATCACAAAATCGTAAAAAAACAATACTAAATGATAATTTCCAAAAATTAAATATAGATGATTTTCAAACAGTTATTTCAAAAATTCCGCTTATTAAAGATACAAAACTAATTAATCTTGTTGTATTAAAATTAATTACTAAAGAATTGTATTCGCCTGTATTTAAAGAGATGGAAGAAGATATTTTTATGACTTATTTGCAAAACGCCTTGCAAAATATCATCAAAAATGATCAAAATATATTTGAAAATTTGACTTTACTGTCTTTAAATAAATACAAAGAAAAATAATTTTTCAAAGTAAAGTAAGATAATTTTCCAAAATTAATTTTAAAAAGGAGTATCAAATGAAAATCACAATGATAATTCTAAGCTTATTTTCTTTAGTATCTTTAAGTGCATGTGCTTTTAAAGAAAATAAAGCAAGTGAATTAGAAACTCTTGCAAGTAATTATGGTGGAATTTATATCTTTGATAAAAAAATAAGAGAAGAGATATTGGAATTAGAGAAAAAAAGAGAAGAATTTCGTAGCAAGTATTTAGGGAGTGAAATCAAAGTAGGAAATGAAACTCATTTTGTGAATTTTTCTTATTTGAAGAAAAAATTCCCTCAAGTCCTTTCTAATGGTTGTAAATATTATCGTAACGATTATAATTATAAAATAGGAGAATCTAATTTTAATTTCGATGATAAACCCGAATTTGCATACTATGAAGATCAATTTAAAGCATATATGGGTGAAGAAAACTATAAAAAATTAAGACCTTATTTAGGTATGACAACTTATTATGTGTGTGAGGGTAAAAAATATCCTGTTGTTTTTTCTACTAGATTTATGTATAGTAAAAAAAGCTATGGATTATTTGGAGATGAAGGAAGAGGATTTAGTTTTTCTAGTACAAGATACACAGGTGTTGGTGGGGGATCTTTTCATTATTTTATTAATGGTAAATTTGTAAAAAGTGATGAAAAATATAATTTGGAAAGATATTAATGAACCCTAAAGAACTTATTTCTCAAATCAAAGACTATGCTGATATAGCAGATGCTAGTTATGCTATGTTGTAATATGTTGTAATATGTTTGGGAAAATATAGAGCAAGATGAAAAGAATAATATTTATAAAGCAGATAAACTTACTTTTGGTGATAAATTAAAGCAAGATATTGTTATGAAAAATAGTAAAAGGGAAAATATTGTAAAACCTAAAAATACAAACACAGCTTATGCTTGTGCTATACAAGCTCGTTTTGAACAAAATAAAATAGTTAAAATAGAACCTAAATATTGTATTTCTCTTATAAATACTTGTTTTGATAGTAAAGAAATAACATTGGATAATGATATTAGCAGGGTAGGGTTAAATGATGCACTGAGTAAAAGAACTATTGATTTTGTAAATAGATTTAAACTTTTAAAACATCAGCCCAACACTACAAATTGTCTTATGAAAAAACAGAGAAAATTAAGAGGAGTTAATAAATGCTAGAATTCTTTATTAATCTTTTAATATTTATTCTTATATTTTTCTTTTTTGTTTTTATATTTTCTATTATTTTATATTTTATCTTTAAAATTTTTTATAAATTAAAAAATAAAACAAAAACTATAAATTTTAAAACAATATTTAAAAAATTTACTTTGTTTCTTTTACCTGTATATCTTTTATTATTCTTAGTAGGAGGATGTTCTTATAAATATATGGATCCGCAGTATTATGAGTTTAGGAGCTTGTGTAAAGATATAGATAATAAAGTAATAATTTACAATAAAGCTTATTGGGAATTGTATAGCGATTTTACAAAAAAAAAGCCTTCTATAGAAAAACGAGTTAAGGATGATGGTTATGAATATTTTTATTATGAAAAACTTAATGAAACATTTACTTATTATGATATAAAAGATACGATAAAATCCGAGAAACGAAATGGCAATATTATAACCATAGTATATGATAAAAAATATAAAAAAATGCCCAAGCCTTTTGCTACATATATAAGATATAAATATGAAAATGATGGTGTATTCTTAAGAGGCGATGAGGGCTCTGGATTATATTTTAGATATGAAGAAGTATTCACTTGTAGCTATTTTGATAATTTTAAGTAGGGATATAAATGAGCAAAAACATTAAAACACAAGAAGCCAAATTAGACTTAATCACTAAATTTTTAGACTATGCTAATTGTGCAGATGCTAGTTATGCTTTATTAGATCCAGTTTTTACAGGTGTTATTATTGATAATCAAGGAAAGGAATTAGAAAAAGATTTAGATAACCAAAGACTAGGTGATAAACATAATAATCAAAATTCTACCTATGCAAGAGCTATACAAGCTCGTTTTGAACAAAATAAAATAGTTAAAATAGAACCTAAATATTGTATTTCTCTTATAAATACTTGTTTTGATAGTAAAGAAATAACATTGGATAATGATATTAGCAGGGTAGGGTTAAATGATGCACTGAGTAAAAGAACTATTGATTTTGTATTTTAAAACATTAGTCTAACGCTTTAAGTGGGGCTTTGATATATTGTGATGTTAAATATAAAGACAAGCTATCTTTTAGTCCCAGTGAAGTTTATAGTTTTAATGCCTCTAGTGTTTATGGTTGGAATGGTTCCTAGTGTAATTATATTTTGATTTTTAAAAAGTAGGATAATTTTATTAAAAATATAAAAAGGAAAATAAATGGGTTTATTAAAAAAAATATACATTGCTTGGGGGATGTTTTGGGGAATTATTTTTTTGTTTAGTTCTTTATATGCTTATTTTAGTGATATAGAATTTTTTGGTGATATGTTAAAGATTGCATTTTTTATATATTCTTATCCATTGTTACCTTACATATCATATTTAACACTACAAGAAACTATTAAATCCAAAAATATTTTTCTTTATTTTTCTTTATTTTTCTTTATTTTTCTTTATTTTTCTTTATTTTTCTTTATCTCGGGGGGATTTTTTAATTATGTAATAATATTAGGCATTTATACAATATTATTTTTAATAATATCTATTAAATTTAGAAAAGAACTTTCTTATTATTTTTCTTTATTATTTTGTATTTTTTTATACATTTTTTTATATCTTTTTATTTTCTATATGGATTTAAAAAATGAGTAATAAAGCTCAAATTAACAATCTCAAAAATTACGCTAAACTTGTATAGATTGGTTTTTTTGATTTTTTAATAATAATTTAAATTTCAACAAAAAAAGGAAGTAGTGTGATAATACTAAAAAATCTATATATTATTTGGATTATAATTTGGGGATTTGGGGCTATTTTAGGTTATTATATGGCATATGATGCAACTTTTACTAAAATGTTCTTTTTTCTTGTTATACTTTATCTTTTTCCATTATTGCCTTATTTTTATTATTTGATTTATAAAAAAGCAAGAAAAACAAAAAATATATTTGTTGCTATTTGTTGCTATTTGTTGCTATTTGTTGCTATTTGTTGCTATTTGTTGCTACTATTGATTAATAGAAATAATAGTAATTTTAAGTTGTACTTAATTATTATTGTGATACATATTGTAATATTTGCAATAATTTATTTAATTAAAAGAAATAAAAATGAAAACTCAAATCAATAATTTAAAAGATTATGCAGAACTTGCACAAGCTAGCTATTTTAATTTTGATTTTTTAAATACTAGAAATATATTTGAGTTAGATTCTAATCAAGAAAAAATTCAAGAAGAAAATTCTCTTAGAGGTTATAGAGAAATAAAAGTAAATTTAGAACATGTTGTCAGTCAAAAATATAAAGATAAAAAAGTATTGATTGATTTAAGACAAGATAATGATTGGCAATCAAAAATATTAAATTTCTTTGATGAAAAGACAAATTTTGATAAACTAAATGGAGAATTTGGAGAATTACAGACTAAAAATTTCATTCAAAGATATGAGGTTCAATTTCATCAGCCTAACACTACAAGTGGCTTTAGTGCTACTTTGTTTTATGATAAAGAAAAAGATAAATTTGTGGTAGGATTTAGGGGAACTGAAGCTGATAATTTTATTAGCTCGATTCAAGATATAGCTCAAGACATAACTCTATCCCTCAATGGCAACCTCCAATCTTCTTCTCTTTTAGAATTTTTAGAACAAGTAGATAAAATAATCAAAAATAAACACAAAAGCATTATATTTGTAGGACATTCATTGGGTGGGTATTTAGCTCAAATGGCTTTGATATATTGTGATATTAAATATAAAGACAAATTATCTTTTAGCCCTAGCGAAGTTTATACCTTTAATGCCCCTAGTGTTTATGGTTGGAATTTTCCTAATATAGCTCTCAACCCTAATACAATAAAAATTATGCAAGATCTTTTAGGAAAATACATTATAGATATTTCAGAAAAAATCACTCACATTTATGATAATGGTAAAATTGAAATCATCGCTTCTGCTCAATATGGCTCACACAATAGACTGTCTATCTATACGGGTAAAGATTCTCACTCCATAATCCCCCTAACTCAAACTCTTTACTTCTACTCCTATCTTTTAGAATTAGATGCTAACCATAACAAAGTCAAAGATAAAAGTTTTAGTGAATGTATAGAGTATCTTAATCATTTTATGAAAAATATTCAAATATATACAGAAACTTTTGTGTTAAAAAATAATGCTATTAATAATAAAAATTTCGCTCTTAAAAATGGACCTCTTGGGTTTTTAAGAAGCTCTCCAGAAAAAATCAACCATTTTGAATATTTTCTTTCATTAATAGCCACCATAATGCAAGAAACAAATGATATTTTAGAAGAGGTTGGAGATAATTATTATACAAGCTACAAAGCTCCTACCATTAGTCAAACAAAAATCATAGATTTTATTTTAAAAGCACATGAAAAAGAAAAATATATTTTAATTCTTGATAAAAATGATTTTAATAAATACAGAAAAGATTGTTCCTTTATTAATAATCAAGAAAATTTAGCTCATAAAATTGCCATTGGGGAATTTAGAATTTTCATTGTAGTTTATAAAGATATGAAATGTCTTGAAAATATTAATAATATAACAAAAATATACAGATATAATTCAAAAAGTTATAAAATAAAAGATCAAATTTGGGATGAGCGGTATTTAGGTGGAGTTTGTAAAATATCACAAGCTTTGTATTTTAATGGAAAAGCCAAAATAGGTATTATTTAGGAAAATTATGATAGGTAGAGACTTTTTATATTCTATTCATAAAGATAAAAAAAGTATTTATTTGTTTTGTGAAAATAAAAGCATAATTGATTGTCAAAGTATTTATGATGAACTTTACAAATTAGAAGCAACGACAGATTTTACTTTTGAAGAACTCCAAAACTATCAAGCTTATATCTTCCTAAACTCCACCCTC
>NZ_JAKMTE010000022.1:0-12271 GCF_025773025.1 Campylobacter sp. CNRCH_2013_0855
AAAAAATACACCCTAGTAGCTAAATCCTTAAAAGCTTTAGAGTGAATTAGACTTTGACAAGCCTTGGACTTTGAAGTGCTTGTAAGCTCACTTTGGCTAAAAGCATTTAACGCTTCGTCTAATTGAGTTTTTATGCTTTGATTTTTAGGATCCTTCAAGACTTGATTTTTTAAATCTGCTATATTTTGGGCTTTGCTTTTTTGAGTATTATCAACTATAAATGCCAAAAGCAAAACACTTTCTTTATCCACAAAAAGCACTTTAAAACACTGCTCATCATTTCCCACGCTAAAATCAAGCTCTTTGGCGGAATTTTGTAAATTTGATAAGTCTTCATTTTTTATATTTGCTACATTACTCATTGAAGCTATATTTGAGAGACTTTCATTTTTTAACACATAAGCACTTATATCATTGATAAAAGTTTTTAAATTTCCCAAAGCTTGAGCCGTGCTTGCTTCATCTTTACTTGTGCTAAATTTTGGCAGGGCAACCGCAGCTAAAACCCCAAGTATAATTACCACAAATACAAGCTCTATAATAGTAAAAGCCTTTTTCATAACACACCTTGTAAATTTTTTACTTTAGGGCTTATAAGATCATCTTCTATATTTACAAATTCTTTACGCTCATAAGCTTCACAAGCTGCTCTTGCTATCATCAAAGCATTGTCTGAGCAATACTCAAGTGGAGCTAGCAAAAGCTCGCATTGATAGCTTTGACATAAATGCTCTATTTGACTTCTTAAGCTTAAATTTGCACTAGCTCCACCTACTATACCAAAGCGTTTAAATTTATACTCTTTAAAAATTTTTTCTAATTTGTTTAAAATATGAGCTATAGCTGCTTTTTGAAATGCAAAGGCGATTTTACTTTTACGCTCTAAGCTTAACTCTTCTTTTAAAATTTCCAAACGCACTTGGTTTTTAAGTCCTGAAAAGCTATAAGCTAAGTCTTTAGAATGAAGCAAAGGTATGCTAAATTCTAAATCACTTTCTTTTGCATTTTTAGCTAAATTTTCTATGATAGCTCCACCAGGATATCCAAGATCCATCATTTTTGCTACTTTATCAAAACTTTCTCCAAAGCTATCATCGGTTGTTCTTGCTAGCTCTGTGATTTTACCTTGCCCATCGATAAAAAGCACCATAGTATGCCCACCACTTACAAGCAACACACCCATATCAAAACTAGCTTTTTTATCTAAAAACATAGAGTAAATATGCCCTTTTAGATGATTGATAGCTATGAGTGGTAAATTTAAACTAATAGCAAGCATTTTAGCCATAGCAACCCCACCTATCAAACTCACACTAAGACCAGGTTCATTTGTAACTGCTATGGCGCAAAGCTTATCAAAGTATTTTTGGCATTTTTCTAAAATTTTAGGTAAGGCTTCACTGTGCAATCTTGCTGCAAGCTCAGGCACCACCCCTCCATAAACACTATGAGCATTTTCTTGAGAAATTTTTGTATGAAAAATGCATTCAAAGCTGTTTTTATCTATGATAGCAATAGAACTATCATCACATGAGCTTTCTATGGCAAGGATTAAGCTTTTCATTGAAATTCCACTAAAACCATACCGATAAATTTGTCTTTTTGTTCTGCTTTTTCTATGGCTTTTACAGGTATGTTTGCTTTTTTAATTTCTTTAAAATTTGTCTTTTTTTCCAAAGCTTGATTGGTTAAATTTGCTTTTTTTAACTCATAAAATTCCACTCTATAAATTTTTCTTTTTTTATCTAAAGAATAACGACTTTGCATTTGATTTTTGCTAATTTCTATACCACTTTCATCAATGCCTCTATCAAAACCTATAACATTAACTCTTACACCCACAATAGAAGGAATTTTAAAGCTATTTTTTACCATAATTTTTTGAGCAAAAGTTGTTTGTATGTTTTTACCATCTACTATCATTTCAACACTATCTAGAGCATTTGAAAATTCAAAGTATTCAGGGTATAGTCTTGTTTGCAAGCGATTACCGTAATTGACTGAGTATGAATTAGCATTTGAAATCACAGCTGTAATTTCATTGCTTGCTTCATAATTTAAAGCTTGATTAACAGGAAAAGGTAAGAAATTTATAGCATTAGTAGGTTTATCAAGATAAAGTAAAATTTTATCATTAAAAAGTTTTACTTCTAAAGGCTTTTCAATAGCTCTATAAACTCCATTTGGAGTTAGCTCAAAAGCTCTTTGAAATTCTATATTTGCCTTTTTTAAATAATACTCCACCGCCAAAAGATGATAATACACTCTTAAATGTGTTGGTAAATTTTTACTCGCTTCATTAGCAAAGGCTGCTTTGTGATTTGACACCACAAAATAAGTCAAAGCCTTTAACATATCTTTATCATTACTTTCTTGGGTTTTGGTGTTTTTTAAATGATATTGATGTTCTTCTTTTACTAAAGCTTTGTTGATATTTTCCACCGCTTCTTTAGCTATGCTTTCTAAATCTGCATATTTAGTAGAATTTACCTCGCTTTGATCGATAATGCTAGTGTTACCCCAGCGGTTTGGGTTTTTATCCTTACTTTCATATTGTGGTCTATAAAAACCACTTCCATCATGTAAATTTATGACCATATTAACTTCAGGATCCAAAATAAGCTTTTTTATACGCTCTATGGTGTGAAAATCAGGATCACTTTCATCTATATGGGCAAATTTTCTATTTAAATCTCCAAAATTTCCTCTATTTCTAGCAATAATACTTTCAAAAGCCAAATTTGGCGCAACGATGATTTTACCTTTAGTGATATTATAATCACTCAAAAGCAAACTAGCCGCATGAAATCCACCTGGCTCATCTCCTTGTATGCCTCCAAGGATTAAAACTGTATTGTTATCATCTAAACTTTTTCCTTTTTCTTTAACACTAAATTCTAAAGCAAAAACCACATTTATAAAAATCAAAACACTTAAAAAATATCTCACTTCACTTCCTTATCTAAATAAAGCCTTACTTGTTTATCGTACTCAAAAACATCTTCAATTTGGTTAATCTTTGGCACACCAAAATGATCCAGTGCTTTAAAAATGCCCTTGGCTATATCTAAAAACTGCACTTTTTGGGCTAAAAATTGATACACCATATACTCATTTGCACTATTTATAATCACACCTAAATCAGGCTCTTTCAAAAGTTCATCTTTGAGTGAAAATATAGGATATTTTTTTAAACTAATTTTTTCAAATTTTAAACTTGAAATGGCTAGTAAATCTAAATTTTCTATAAAGCTTTGATCATGCTCATCTAAAATCGCTTGAGCTATAGATAAACGCATATTTGCATGAGAAAAATACGCGCTTATACCACCATCTTTAAATTCACACAAAGCATGCACTAAAGATTTTCTTTCTATCAAAGCATCTATTTGCTTAATACCATAAAGATGATAAGCTTCAATGATTTCAAAAAGCTTATTGCACATACTAGCACTATCTATGGTGATCTTAGTCCCCATACTCCAGTTAGGGTGTTTAAGGGCTTCTTTTACGCTGACATTTTTTAAATCTTTGATTTTATAATTATAAAAAGCCCCGCCACTTGCTGTGATGAAAAGCTTTTTAATATCTTTTCTTTTATCTATCAAACACTTTAATGCTGCGTGTTCGCTATCTATGGCTTTAATCTTAGAAGTGTCAAAAAATTTCCCTGCTACTACTAGGCTTTCTTTGTTTGCTAAGGCTAAGGTTTTACCAAGTTTTTGCGCCATAAGACTTGAGTTTAACCCTGCAAAACCTACTATAGCATTTACCACTAAAGAGCTTTTACACTCAGTTATCATCGCTTTTAAGCCCTCTTGGCCACAAAAAACATTATCATGATCAACTAAGGTTTTATCTTTTTCATCTTGAATACATACAAATTTAGGCTTAAAAAGAGCTATTTGCTCATTTAAAAGCTTGATATTTTTACCACAAGATAAAGCTTCTATGCTTATATTTTTTTCTTTAGCGATAAAAAGAGTATTAACCCCTATACTTCCCGTACTTCCAAGTACAATCATACTAAAGTTGCCATTGCAAATGCTGCAATGATAACAGCATCAATTCTATCTAAAACTCCCCCATGTCCTGGGATTAAATTACCACTATCTTTAATACCTGCTTGTCTTTTAAAATAACTCTCAAGTAAATCCCCTATCACAGCAAAAATAGCTACGATTAAAGATATATAAATACTTTTTACCAAGCTAAATTCAAAAGAGCCTATGATAGTTCCTAAAATCCCCGCACAAACTATGCCACCCACAACCCCTTCTAAAGTTTTATTTGGACTTGTTGGAGAAAAAGCTCTCTCACCAATGAGTTTTCCTATAAAATACGCTCCACTATCACAAGCAACAACAATCACTATAAGCCAAAACAATACAAACATACCCTCATAGCTTAATACTTGATAAAGCATTAAAATAGGCAAAGTAGGATATATATAAGGCATAAGCTCATTTAAATTTTCACTTTTTTTATAAACTAAATATCCCAAAATCAAAATCAAAGCCATAAGGCCTATAAAGAAAGGTTTGTCTAAAAATGCTCCTATTGCAAAAATACATAAAGCTACAAAAACACTTGCATGTTTGCTTTTAAACATAGCTTTTGCTTCATTAAATGCCAAAAACAATAAAACACCAAAAATAGCAAAATTAATCAAAAAATTATCCACTAAAGCAACAACAGCTATCACAGCTATCATCACAATAGCACTAAGAATTCTTGTCTTTGAAAACATTTTTATCCTTTCTATATACTTAAATCAAGCAAATGAGAACTTTTTTTAACTACTTCTTGTTCTTCTTGTTCTTCTTCATCTTCTTGCTCTTGTTCTTGATGATGCTTAGAATGCTTTTTTTCTTCCTCTTGCCTTTCTTTTACTTCATCACTTACTTCATGAGTTTGATTAACTTTTTCAAGTTTTTCAACTGCCTTTTCTTTTGCTTGAAATTCACTCATATTTACTAAAGTTGCAAAAGAATCTTTTGCTAATTCGTTACTTGCTTGTGCTGAATGTACTGGCGCATTTTGGTTAGCAAAATGAATACCACCTATGGGACTTATAGGCATACTTACTCCTTTAAAATGCTTAAAGTCTTATAATTTGTATAATTTACAAAAGCCTTCTCTCTCACCTTAACAAAATTCTTACTCGTATAATCGACCAAATAAGCTCCAGAGCTTAGCTTAGAAAATTCCACACAAAGTTTTGCTGCAAATTCTAGCACTAATTGACTTATTTTTAATTTATTTGAAGTAATGATCACATGTGCACTAGGATAATCTTTCACATGCAACCAAATATCATCTTTTTTAGCTATTTTTAACAAGTATTCATTAGCTTTTTCATTGCGTCCTACGCTGATTTTAAACTCATCAAAATAAAAGCTGCTAACTCCCACATTTAGTTCTTCTTTTTTAGTTTTTTTAGTTTTTTTAGGCATTAAAACTTCTAATTCTCGTAAAGAAGCGCTTTTAACAATTAAGTCTTTTAAATTTATTAAAAAATCAAGTTTTTCACTTAAAATTTCTCTTTCTATATTGACATTTTTAGCCTTTTGTTTTAATTTTTTTGCCATTTTATAAAATTCATTCGCACTGTTTTTAGGAGTATCTTCGAGCTTAAAAGCAAGCTCATTTGCATTAAAATCTTGTAAAATAAATTCTCTTTGATAATCTTTTAAAGAATTTAAATTAGCAAATAAAACATCTGCTTTTTGGCTTAATTCTTGAGCCTTTTTTAATAAATCACTTTCTTGCTCTAAATTTTCTATACTCTCTTTAAGAGTAAAGATTTTTTTATCTACATTTAAAAGTTTATTTTCTTTAATATCTTTTATGCGCTCTTGCTGTAACTTTTTAGCACTTTCTTTAAAATACGCATTAAAATCATCAATTTTTATAAATTCTTCTTTGATTTCATAAGCTCTTAGTGCTTGAAGTTTTTCGCCTATTTTTACAACGCGGTAGCTTTTATCTATATGACGCAAAGCTTCTATGATAATATCATCGGTGTCTGTGATGATTACATTGGTGTTTTTTCCTGTAAATTCAAAATAAATCTTAGCTCCATAAGCTTTGTAAGATTTTTCTGATAAAACTTCAAAAGATAAAATTCTATTATTTTCTAATACTTCTAAATTTAAAATCTTTGCATTAGAGAAGTATTTTTTTAGCATAAAATCAAAAGGTGCATTATAGACTTTTGCTTGGAGTTTATCTTGGTAAATTCCACTTTTTCCACGCGTTAAGTCTAGTATAAAAGCTTGATGATCTAAGCTAAGCTCTAAGATATTATCATCAAGGCGTTTGAGATAATTTAGTCTTTGAAATTGTTTAAAATAATCTTTTATTTGTATTAAATCTGTATATTTCATAAATATATTATAAAATATTTTGATGAATTTATGAGGTTTTTTATGAGTGAAAAAATTCCCTATCCTTGTGTGATTTTATGTGGTGGAAAGTCTTCACGCATGGGAGAAGATAAAAGCTTATTACAAGTAGATGATAAAAACTTAACTCTTTATCAGTATGAAAAAATGTCAAGAATTTTCACCCAAGTTTTTATTAGCACCAAAAAAGATAAATTTCACCAAAAAAACTTAGCTCTTATATTAGATGAAGATTTAAACAACTACTCCCCACTCATTGCTTTAAATTCTATACTTAAACATTTTCAAAATACCTATGTATTTATCCTTAGTGTAGACACTCCAAACATAAGTAAAGAAAGTTTTTATAAGCTTTTTGATCATCTAAAATCACAAAATATACTCTTAGCAAGTACAAAAAAACACAAGCATTATTTATGTGGATTTTATCATGGTAGAATTTTTGGAAAAACTTTGCAATTTTTACAAGAAAACAACCACAAACTAGCCTTTTTTTGTGATACAATGAAAGCAGAATTTATAGAATTTGAAAATGAAAATGAATTTATAAATTTAAATTATTTTAATGAATACAAAAAGTGGCTTCGTGAAAAAGACAATTCTACCTATACTATGTGCCTTTAGTGCTTTAAAAAATCTTGGCACAGAAAAATCATACAATCCTTTTGGTATTAGCACGCATAATCTTAGTTATTTTATGCCTGTTTCTTATAATTTTAGCAAAAAAGATTATAAAAGCCTAAATTTCAAATTAGTCTTAAAAAAACTCTTTTTGAAAATCTTTTAAGTTTAAATGAAAGTTACAACATAGGCTATACACAAATTTCATGGTGGCAACTTTATGAACATTCATCGCTTTTTAGAGAGACTAATTATTTGCCTGAATTTTTCATCAATTTTCCTATAAGTGGGCATGGAACTACGGTGAGAATCTTATTGAGTATAATAAATCTTCGAGCAGATTCTTAAGTGGAATTTTGCTAATATATTAAAATGGAAAAATTATGCTTTATTAAGTTTATCATTAATAATGAAAAGTCTTTTAAAAGATTATGTGAGTTGTTTAATTATATTAAAATTTTAAAAGATGAAAATTTACAAATAGAAGATTTATACACAGATGAAAGTATATATAATTTTTATAGCAAAAAAGAATTAGAATATTTCTCAAGCAAAGATTGCTGGGAGCTTGATGATATTTTTGATTGTATAGGAAATGGAGAATATTATTTTCATTCCATAGAAAAAATAGAGGAAAATATTGCCAAATTATATTTTTACCCCGTTTCTTTTCCTTATGGTGGAGTTGAACCTATAATCGAGTTTATAAAATCATTCCAAATGAAAATTCTTACAATTGATTGTGGTTATATGGAAAGATTTGAATATTAAAAGTCTTTTAAGACTTTTAATATTAAAGCAAGCAAAACGCTATAACACTACCTAATATAAGCAAAGAGCCATTAAAACACAAAAAGGTTGGTATACAAGTATCTTTTATATGATCGCCTTGCTTATCTGCATTGAGCCCTACACTCACCCCCAAAGTCGTTTCACTAGCAGGTGATCCTGCATCACCTAAAGCTCCAGCAACGCCGATGATAAAAATAATCGCAGCAGGTGAAAAACCAAGCTCTATACATATAGGACAAAATAAAGCAGCAATGATAGGAATAGTACCAAAAGAACTACCTATGCCTATGGTGATTAAAAGCCCTATAGCTAGCATGATAAAAATAGCTAAAAAGTGACTTTGCTCCATAAAAGGCACACTTGTTTTTACAAGCTCAGCTATACCACCACTTTGTTTTAAAACCTCTCCATACCCCGAAGCAACAAGCATTACAAAAGCTATATAACCCATGATTTTAAGCCCATCATCAAAAACCAGATTAACTTTGTTATACTCTACTCCACCTAAAATCACCATCAACACAAAACCTAAAAGCCCTGATAAAGGTAAATTGTGCGTTAAAATTTGTAAAATCAAAGTCAATCCAAGACCAGCTAAAACACCCCACTCTTTTTTGCTCATTTTTAAATTTTCAAAATCCACTTTGGCAATTTGCTCTTCTTGATATTCTCTTGGTTTAGCATAAAATACAAACACAGCCAAAAATAAACCAACTAACATACAAATAGCCGCAAAAGCCATAGTTTGAGAAACTTCTCCTAGGCTAATTTGCACTCCATTTGAATTTAAATTATCCACAAGCAAAGTTTGAAAAATAAGCCCAAATCCCAAAGGCACGACCATATAAGGTGTGGTAAGTCCAAAAGTTAACGCACAAGCAATAGCCCTGCGATCTATTTTTAATTTATTAAAAAGTTTCAACAAAGGCGGAATCAATAAAGGCACAAAAGCTACATGGATAGGAATTAAATTTTGTGAAAAACAAGCAATAAGCGCTAAAGAAAGTATAAGTAAATATTTTTTATGTGAAATATAATGCGAAACTATTTTAATCAAATATGCTGTTAGATTAGTTTTTGATATAGCAGCAGCTACCGCTCCAAGCAAAATATAACTTAGTGCTGTTTGTAAATTTCCTTGCATACCATCGATTAAAACTTTCATAGAATCCATCATAGCTTGTGGAAGTTGAGTAAAAAACTCTATCAATGTCAAATGCTCTACATTCATAAATTTAGACCAAATACCTACAAAAAGTCCAGAAAGCAAAACACTAAGCAAAACATTAAACCTAAAAAAGCACAAAAGCGTCATTAATAAAACGCCTATAAACACCGGATTAGTTAAAAGCATTACATTCCTTAAATTAAAATAATTGCACATTTTAAATAATTTTCTTTAAAATACCATTTAAGTTTAAAAAATTTAAGCAAAAATTGCAAAATAAAAGCATAAAATGATAGTTTTTACTTTAAAAAGGATACAAATGAGAAGTGATGCGATCAAAAAAGGACACTTAAAAGCACCAAATCGCTCTTTACTTAGAGCATGTGGTTTAAGTGATGATGATTTTAACAAGCCTTTTATAGGTGTGGCAAATAGCTATATAGATATCATTCCTGGGCATTTTTTCTTAAATGAATATGCAAAAATCATTAAAGATGAAATTCGTAAAAATGGTTGCATTCCTTTTGAATTTAACACCATAGGTGTGGATGATGGTATAGCGATGGGGCATGATGGTATGCTTTATTCTTTGCCAAGTCGTGAAATCATTGCAAACTCTATTGAAACAGTGATGAATGCGCACCAACTTGATGCACTAATTTGTATCCCAAATTGCGATAAAATCACTCCAGGTATGCTCATGGGAGCTTTAAGAGTTAATGTGCCGACTATTTTTGTTAGTGGTGGGCCTATGAGAGCTGGGGTAAATAAACATGGAGAAAAAATCAGTCTAAGTTCTGTTTTTGAAGCAGTGGGTGCTTATGAAGCTAAAAAAATCAATGAAGATGATTTAAAAGATATAGAATGTAAAGCTTGTCCTAGCGGGGGATCATGCTCGGGCATGTTTACTGCAAATTCTATGAATACTTTATGTGAAGCTATGGGTATAGCACTTGAAGGAAATGGAACTATTTTAGCACTTAGCAAAGAAAGAGAAGAACTTTTAAGAAAAGCTGCGCGTAGAATTTGTGAAATTGCACTAGATGAGCATTTTAAAATTCGCAATATCATCACTAAAAAGTCCATTAGCAATGCTTTAGTTGTTGATATGGCTATGGGCGGAAGCTCAAATACTATCTTACATATGCTTGCCATTGCTTATGAAGCGGGTGTAAATTTGGATATAAAAGAACTTAATCACATCAGTGCTAATGTGGCCCATATAGCCAAAATCGCTCCATCTTTGAATACTGTTTATATGGAAGATATACACAAAGCAGGTGGAGTAAGTGCAGTAATGGCTGAAATAGCTAAAAAACCAGGCCATATTTTAGAACTTGATACTCTAGATATTAGTGGAAAAACTTTAAAAGAACGCATTGAAACTGCTAGCATTAAAGATGAAAATATTATAAGAAAAATAGACAATGCCTATTCAAATGTAGGTGGGCTTGCTGTGCTTTTTGGAAATTTAGCCGAGCAAGGCTGTGTGATAAAAACTGCAGGTATCATGGGCGAGCGTAAATTCAAAGGCAAAGCAGTTTGTTTTAACTCTCAAGAAGAAGCCATTAAAGGCATTATAAAAGGCAAAGTTAAAGAAGGCAATGTATGTGTAATACGCTATGAAGGACCAAAAGGTGGACCCGGTATGCAAGAAATGCTTAGTCCAACCTCATTACTTACAGGCATGGGACTTGGTGCTAAAGTAGCACTTATAACAGATGGACGTTTTAGTGGGGCCACAAGAGGGCTTAGTATAGGTCACATTTCTCCTGAAGCTGCTGAAGGTGGACTTATAGCGCTTTTAGAAGATGGTGATGAGATAGAAATTGATGTAGATGTTTATAGTATTAATGTAAAATTAACCCAAGATGAAATCGCTAAACGCAAAGCAAATTTTAAAATACCTCATAAGCAAGTAAATTCAAGATGGCTTAAAATGTATCAAAAACTTGTGAGTAATGCTAGCAAGGGTGGTGTTTTGGACTTAGAATAATTTTCTTAATTTCTTTAAGAAATTAAGAAATATCTTTTTAAATGTAAAACAAATATGAAAAATTATGTTAAAGTGGCCGGGAGAAAGGGATTCGAACCCCTGGAGGTGTGACCCTCAACGGTTTTCAAGACCGCCGCTTTCGACCACTCAGCCATCTCCCGTAAAAGAATAAAAATATCAAGTATTAACATCGCATTGGAGGCGACATCCGGATTCGAACCGGAGATCAAGGCTTTGCAGGCCCATGCCTTACCGCTTGGCTATGTCGCCTTGAGTTACCAAAAAGTGGTGCCCGAGGCCGGACTTGAACCGGCACGGAAGAAAAATTCCGAGGGATTTTAAGTCCCTTGTGTCTACCAATTCCACCACCCGGGCGGGTGATTAATGGAGCGGGAAACGAGATTCGAACTCGCGACCCCAACCTTGGCAAGGTTGTGCTCTACCCCTGAGCTATTCCCGCAAATAAGTTGAAATTATACAATTTAAAACTTAAATACACATAAAATGCACTTAACATTGGCTTGTAATCGTCATAATTTTTCTATTTAAAAAGAATTAATTTTATTTTTTTCTAATTTTTTCAGCAGTAAAATACACGATCAAAATTACACAAGGAGTATAAATGTTTAAATTTAACAGTTTATCTAATAAGCTAACTATGATAGCTTGTTTTCTAATAGCAATTATACTAATAGTTGTAAATATAATTAGCTATTATGAATCTAAAAAAAACACCGCCTATTATCTTGAAGCAATTCAAACAAAAACTATGCTAGATGTCAATTCAGCTTATGAAATATACTCAAAAAGCAAAAGGAATGCAATTGAATCTATAGTTAAATTTATACAAAAAAATCCGCAAGTTAACACAAACGAATTGTTTGATATTCTTGAAACAATTAAAGAATCTGCTGGATTTAATGTAGTATATGTAGGTTTTGATAATGATGGAAAACTATATCAATCCAACAGAATAATAAGAAGTCCTGAAACCACAGGTTTTGATGCTAGAACAAGATCATGGTATCAAGAAGCTAAAGCAGAAGGGAAGCTAGTTGTATCTAATCCATATAAAAGTATAGAAGATGATTCTATAACTGTTTCATATACAGCACCAGTATATATTAATGGAAAACTTTTAGCAGTGATTGGGGGTGATTATAACCTTCATACTTTTGCAAAAGATGTACTTGTAATGGGTCATTCTGATAGCTCTTATGCAGGTGTGTATGACAAAGAAGGAACAATAGTTTTCCACGAAGACAAAGATAGAATGCTAACAAAAAA
>NZ_JAKMTE010000023.1:0-9467 GCF_025773025.1 Campylobacter sp. CNRCH_2013_0855
TCTAGATGATTATTTTCCAAACAATTTGCATTCAAAAACTCTAGTTAAGTTAAAATATAATGATGCAATAAAATTTGGGATTAAATATAAATATAATTATATTAAAATACCTAATATTCAATACACTAAAAAAAACAACCAAAAGGATGAGTTTTACACCCCCTCTACTCTAGGCAAATACTATTTTCAAATAAGTAGATACCACGAAGAAGTTTTCTTTGAACTTTTAAAACCATATTATCCTAGTATAAAAAATCTTCCTAAAGCATGGAGTAAAGAAATGATTGAAAAAATGTAATCTTATATTTTTTCTATATTCTTAATCAAACTGCTAATATTAGAATCAATTTTAATATTATGAGTTTGCAAATCAAAAATTGCAAAAATGAAAAAACCCAAAATACATCCAATAGGTATAATAACTAACGCAAATTTCATAAATCTGCGTTGAAAATACTGCCAAAAATTTTCCCTATTAGCTCCATTATAAGCCTTATCAAAAGCTGTCTCATCTGTTAAATTTATAAGAGGGGTTAAAGCCGATGCTATGTTGTTACAAAGATAAATAATTTTTTCCTCAACATCTTTTTCATGAGAATATTTTCCTCTATATCCTAAAATCAAGCAAACATATATGAATTCCAAAAAATCCTTATTTTTGGATGGATTAGACAGCCAAGAAAGTGCTATATCGTAAAAATTATCACCACCTAGAGTCTCATCAAATAATCTCACGGTTAAAGTATGATTTGCCCAAGAGCTATTAATAAATAAATCATTTTTCATTAGACTTTCATCTATAAATACGCATAAGCAATATCTTAATTTTATAATATCTTTCTCATCATACTCTTTAAAAGTACTTAATCTTGAACTCCAAACCAAAATTTCATTCACAAGCTTTTCTTTTAAATTCTCTATATAAACAGTATCCAAAGAATGAACCTTAGATAATCTATAAACAAGTAAAAGAATTTCCAAGCAATTATCAACAACTTTATTGATTTCTAAACCTTTTAAATCGCTTTCTAAAAGTAAAGATCCTTCTTTAAAATGTGATTCTTTTTGCATATTACTCCTTAAAACACAGCCCACATTTTTATATCAGGGTTTTTTATATTTGTTGTTAGATATAAACTTATAACATTTTCACCCTTAAAGTATTTAAACAGCTCATCTTTTTTGTCTAACTTGTAATAAATATAACCATTTAAATAAGGTATAGAAGATGGAATATTTGAAATTTGCTCTATATTTATCCCTCGTAATTGTGTTGTTACTATACTTTTTATCCTACTTTGAGTATGAATTTTACTTTGAGTTTTAAAATTATATAATAAATACTCATGATTAACATCAGCACTAATAGCTAAAAATAATTCGCCCTCTTCAATAACCGTAGGATTGTCAAATAACAAATCATAAAATCCATTGTTATTATCAATTACTTGAGCCATAGTATATTTTGGAGAAGTTATTTTTGCAAATAAAACTCTAAGTTGATTAGTAAGTGGTAAAAAAGTGTTAGTCAAGTCATCATGATTATATACTATAAAATCAGAAAAGGAACTTTCGGTGCCAAAAGCACTAAGATCTCCTTGAAAATCAACTAATTTTTCATATAAATTTTCAGGATGTATTTTATCTTTATTGATTATATATGAAAAAATAAAATACCATTTTTTTAAAAGATTAAGCGATAAATATGTACTAAAATCCAAGGTGTTTTTAGTTTGATCTATACCCTTAAATACTTCAGTGAGTATTTCTTTATGCTGTTTAATTGAATGCGAAATTTCTTCTAAAAATGATTTAATATACGAAGATTTATTTAAATCTAAACAAGTGGGTATAAAACTTTCATCTAACTCTATTTTTTTATTTAAATCAATATTTTTGATTTTTGCTATAGGAATTTCAAGTTCATCTGGAGTTTTGCTACCTAAAAAACCCAATTTCAATCTTAAACTAGCTAAAGTAATGCTTATTTTTTCTTGAGAGAAAGTAACATTATCATTCTCATATTCATCTTCTAAATCAGTATGTTTAAAAACATCATTAGTATTATCATCATATATTCTTGAAGCTACAACACTTCTTAAACTAATGTATTTTGAATTAGGTATATTATTGTGTAAAGATATATCTGCTATAGAGGATAAACCCATAGGAATTTTAATAACAATAATAGAATTTACCAAAGAATCATAATTAACTTCCAAAGGCTCTGGAAGCTCATCTTGTTCTGGTGCATTAAAAATGCTACCATCTTTAGCAATTCCAGAAATTCTTTTAAGTGCTATTTTTCCTTGCATTAGCATTTCATTGGAAAATTCTAAATCAATTATTCCATATAAATTATTGAAAGTTGAAATTGTTTTAAGATTAATATTTCTTTCAAAATATCGTTCTTGTTGCTCAAAATGAATTTTATCAATATTTAGCCCATTAAACCAAGCTACTTTTAGCTTATCTGCCATTATATTTTCCTTAGATTAAATATGTCTAATACCATCTTTTGTTATTTCAAATTTTAATGTTTTTTTAGTTCCAAAACCATTAGCATCATCTGTTTTTGCCCAAATTTTTGTTACCTTTTTAGTATTATTTGCAAATAAAACCAAAATACCAATATACGGCACTTCTTCATCTATAACTTTAAAAGCAATAATATTATCTTTAGGGGCAATTTGTAGTCTAATTGAGTCAATTTTATCTCTACCTAGTATAGCATCCTCTCTATTAATCAGCTCTAAATCGCTAGCCTTTATAAATTTATTTACATCTTTTAGTTGATAAACAATAACAGTTAAAGGAACATCATCATTTCTGCTATTTAAATTAGAATTTTTTATATTATCAATCTTTACACTTACAACACTAGAGCAAGAACTTAAAAACAATCCCATAAGCAATATAATAAAAATTTTTTTCATTCCCATCCTTAAAAAAATACTTAAATAAATAACACTATAATTTTGTTTTTTATTATAATTAAAAAAACTTTCAATAGTGCTTAGGAGATAAAAAATGATTTTCTGTGATCATTACGAAGAAAATTTAGAAAACTTAGAAATATTTCACTTACTTGAAGAAGAAATGGCAAAATATAAAACATTAAATCATGAAAAAATACAATGGGATAAAGTATATGAATACTCATTAGATATTTTACAAAACAACTCGATGGATATGAAAATTTTCGCTTACTTTTCTTTATCATGTTTAGCATTAAATAACGAAGAGTGTTTTAAAATATTTTTAGAAATAATAATTTTTACAGAAAAATTATTTCGAGAAAAACCTGAAAATATAAGTAAAACATCTTCTATACTATTGAATCAAAAAAAGAAATACAAACAAATTGTTGAAAATTTTATTAATGAATTTAATAAAAATTCACCAAAATGCTTACAAGTCACAGCTAAAAATTTAAATGAGTATTTTGAAAAATTACGCGAAATTTTAAATTGTAATTTTGCAAAATTAAACATTAAAGAAGAAATAACACAAACCAAACAACCACCTCTTAAATCTCCAGTAACACAAGTAAATATCGATATAAAAAACACAAAATTATCCAATCTTAACGATAGAGAATACAGAACATTATTAAATAATCTAGCAATAGAATTACTAGAGAATGACATTGAAAACACTAACACCTATTCATTGTTTGCAGAGGCAACTTGGGGAAAGATAAAAACTCTTCCACCGCATTCAGATTTCATCACTAAAGTAAGATATCCTGATAAAAATTTAATAAAATTACTATTAGATAAAAATACAAATGAATTAGATCAAATAAAATGTTTTATCAATAATCTTTCACTTAATCCTTTCTGGATAGAGGGATTTAAAATATTTTGTGATTTTTTACAGCATCATGAAAAAGAACACTCCTTGAAAATTTTAAATTTACTAACTTGCAATTTTATTCTCAAATTCAAAGATATTACCAAGTTAAGATTTGACAACGGTGAATTAATGTGTAAAGAAGATACATTTAATTATTTTGTAAAACAAAATCAAGAAATCAATAAAAAAACACACGCTACATCCGATAAAAATAAAAAAGTAGAGCAATTACTCATTGAAATAAACAATGAAAATTATAATAATTCTTTATTTTGTAATATAAATTCTTTAATAGCCATGGCAGAAGTTTTTGAAACAAACAATATGAAAAATAATGCAAAAATTATATACTTACAACTAGTTGAACTTATGGAAAAAACCTTATTAAAGGATTACTTAAGTGATGAGTATAATTATGCAAAAAATAAAACTAATAAAAAAACATAAACTTAGTTATTCTTTATTTAGTTTTATGTATAATTTAAAAAATAAATTTTAAAATTTAAAAAATAAGGAAGTAAAATGTCTGATGGATCAAGTGCACCAAAAGAACGCATAAATATAACCTACAAGGCAAAAACAAACGGGCAAAATGCAGAAATAGAACTACCATTAAAACTCATGGTAATGGCCAACTTAACAGGTAAAAATGAACAAAATTTAGAAGATAGAGAAATTGTGTCTATCAACAAAATAAATTTTAATCAGGTTATGCAAAAACTAGACATCAAAACCCAATTTAATGTTAAAAATACTTTAGGTGGAGGTGCCGAAGAATTAGATATCAACCTAAAAATATCTAGTATGAAAGATTTTTCACCTGATAATATAGTGCAACAAGTGCCAGAGTTAAATAAACTAATGCGCCTTAGAGAAGCATTAATGGCTCTAAAAGGACCTATGGGCAATATTCCAAATTTTAGAAAAGCTGTTTTGGATGCTCTAAAAAATGAAAAAACCAAAGAGCAGTTGCTTTTAGAAATCAAAAAAGAAAATAACGAAGAATAAAGGAAACATAATATGTCAAAAGATAAAGTAATTGATACTCCAATTATTGAAAGTATTATGGAAAAAAGCAAATACGCTAGAAATGATGAAAGCTATAGTATAGCAAAAAGAGGAGTAGCTGAATTTATTTCTGCAATAGTTGAAAGTGACAATATAGAAGATAAAATCAATAAATTCGCACTTGATGAAATGATTGCCCATATTGATGATTTGTTATCAAAACAAATGGATGAAATTTTACATAATGAAGAATTTCAGAAATTAGAATCAACTTGGAGAGGGCTTTTCTTTTTAGTAGAAAGAACTGACTTTAATGAAAACATTAAAATTAATCTTTTTGATATTACAAAAGAAGAAGTTTTAGAAGATTTTGAAAACAATCCAGACATCACCCAAAGTGTTGTTTATAAAAATATTTATTCTTCAGAATATGGACAATTTGGCGGAGAACCAGTTGGTGCTATAATTGGTGATTATCAACTAAGCACTGCAAGTCCGGATATGACTTTTTTAAATAAAATGTCAAGCATAGCCGCAATGAGTCATTCTCCATTTTTAACTTCCTTAGGACCTAAATTTTTTGGTTTAGAAAATTATTCAGAATTAGCTAATATACAGGATTTACAAAGTCTTCTCGAAGGTCCACAATATACAAGATGGAGAACTTTTAGAGAAAATGAAGATTCTAAATACACAGGATTAATGGTTACAAGATTTCTGACAAGATCACCTTATGATAGTGAAGAAAATCCTATAAAAAGCTTTAATTATAAAGAAAATGTTCACGCATCTCATAATCATCTACTATGGGGAAATTCAGCATACGCTTTTGCAACAAGATTAACAGAAAGTTTTGCTAAGTATAGATGGTGTGGCAGTATCATAGGGCCAAAAAGCGGGGGAAGCGTAAAAGATCTTCCTACTTATTTTTATGAAAATTTTGGAAACTTAAAAGCTAAAATTCCTACTGAAGTTTTAATTACAGATAGAAGAGAATACGAACTTGCAGAAAATGGGTTTATAACTTTAACTCTAAGAAGAGATACCAACAATGCAGCATTTTTTTCAGCAAATTCTGCTTTAAAACCTAAAATATTTCCAAACACACCAGAAGGAAAAGATGCTGAGACAAATTACCGTTTAGGCACTCAACTACCTTATGTATTTTTAATTTCAAGATTAGCACATTATCTAAAAGTATTGCAAAGAGAAGAAATTGGAAGCTGGAAAGAAAGAAGTGATATTGAAAATGGTTTAAACGAATGGGTTAGACAATATATTTCAGATCAAGAAAACCCGCCAGCAGAGGTTAGAAGTAGAAGACCTTTTAGAGGAGCTCAAGTAAAAGTAGATAACATACCAGGAGAGCCTGGGTGGTATAAGATTGGATTAAGTGTTCGTCCTCACTTTAAATACATGGGTGGAAATTTTGAACTATCTTTAGTGGGTAAATTAGATAAAGAATAATAAATGTCTTTATTGGATAAAATTATTCATTCATTGGATGATCAGTATAAAAACATCCCTTTTTATCAAAACGAATTTCAAGAAATAAAAAACAATATACAAGTTTTGCTTAATGCAAAACTTGATGACTGTTTAAGTATTAAAGATTTTGGGTTATCTGGTATGGAAAATTTAAATTTAAGCTCAACAGAGCTTTGCTTAAACATGGCAAAAGAAATTCATAAACTCATAAGTAAATACGAAAAAAGAATTATGATTAATTCTATTACATATAACGACTCTTTAAAACCTTGGCAACTTTCATTTTTATTAAGATGTGTTTTTTATAATGATAGTTTTAAAGAATTTGTAATTGAAATTATATTTAAAAATAATCGATATTGCGAGGTTATCTAGTGACACAAGATGATATACATTATTATCAGAAGGAGATTACTTATCTCAATCAGACTCGAAAAATTTTTATAGATAAATTTCCTAAGTTAGCTCCCTTTTTATCTTACGATAGTAAAGATCCAGATATTGAAAGAATTATTGAAAATTTAGCAATATTAACCTCAAAAATTCATCAAGAACTAGATCAAAATATACCCTATATCGCAGAATCTCTAATTAATATTCTTTCTCCAAATTACACCAATATTCTACCATCTATGTGTATGCAAGAATTTAAATTTAACAAAAACAGCAAACTCAATAAATTAATTATTCCTAAAAATAGCACAGTCAAATCTATACCTATAGAAAAATGTGAATGTGAATTTAAAACGGTATATGATGTATATCTATATCCATTAAATATAGAGAATATTTTTTTAGGAAGTGAAAGACAATATCACACATTAGATATACAACTTAGAATTAATAAAGAAGATTTAAACATTGAACATCTGGATTTAGATAAACTAAGTATATATTTAGGGGATGATGTTTACACATCATCTACATTGCTTTTTTATATGCACCAATACTTAGAAGAATTGAAAATCATATCTCATGATACAAAAGAAGAATTTAAAATAAACACCCATAACATTAAAACTATGGGTTTAAAACCAAATGAAAGCTGTCTATTTTATAACGATTTAGGTTTTGAATCTTTTTCTTTACTAAGAGAGTATTTTTTTCTACCAGAAAAATTCAATTTTATCTTAATACAAGGCTTAGAAGTTTTACATAAATGCAAAGGTAAATTAATCAGTATTTTTTTCAAATTTAACAAAACACTTCCTAAAAATTGTATTATAAAAAATGAGCTATTTTCATTGTCTTCAACACCTATTATTAATATTTTTGAAAAAGCAGCAGAACCTATCATCAACAATCATTCGAAAAATGGATATAGAATTTTTATAGACAGAACCAATTTAAACGCATATGATATAGTTCAAATAAAGCAGGTGAAGGCACACAACAGTGATAGTGGTAGTAGAATTTTAAAAAATTATAAGAATTTTGAACGTTTTGAATTTATGCAAAACAAAATACAAGATTTTTACTACATTACAAATAAATCAAACTCCAAGAATGTTAATTTCAAAGAAATATCATTTTTTTCCTCAAACAATACAAATGAAACAATATCCATAGATACACTATGTTGCAATAAGAATTTACCTACTCTTTTAAAAATAGGTGATATTAATCTCGCACCTTTCCACAAAGATATAATTACCAAAAATATTACAATTCCAACACCGTCGAAACAAATCAATGTAGATGGAAATCTTTTATGGAAGTTAGTTTCTATTTTATCTTTTAGTTATCAAACTCTATTAACAAAAACTTCCTTTTTTCAAGTTCTGGAGAGTTATAGTTTTCCTGATGATAAAACATCTGAAGCAACTTGTCAACTACTTACTTCATCAATAATTGATATCAAATCAAAACCTACTTATTTAGTCGATGAACATATTACAAAAAAAGGAACTATGAGTATCATAAGCATAGATGATTCTAAATTTTATTCTTTAGGGGAAGTTTACAAACTTGGCGTAATAATTTCAGAATTTCTATCATCTTTTGTAAGTATTAATTCATTTTGCGAATTAAAAATAAAATGTATAAATTCAAAAGTCATTATACACTATCCTTTTAAAAAAGGAATTAAGTCTATATTATGAATAATACAAACTCTTATACTTTTTATAAACTTCTTAAAGAAATATTAAAAGAACATCGTAAAGAAGATATTTTTTTAAGAGTAAATAATGCTCTAATGCACCCTAATAAAGAAATTGAGTATGTAAAAATTAGTAAAAATAATGATATTTTTCCTATAGAAATTATGATTAACTTCATGGGTCTACAGGGAAATACATCGCAACTCCCATCTTACATACTAGACAAGCTTTCTAGAAATGAAGATGGCGGTGAAGGATGGAGTTTATTTTTTGATTTTTTCAACCATTATCTTCTTTGGATTTTTTTTGAAATTACTACTCTTAATAATTATCCAAAAAGTTTTGATATTGACTTCAATGATAGAATTTCTAAAATACTATTTTCTATATTGGGTATCAATGACACAAGAATAGCAAAGAGATATCTACCTTTTGCTCCATTATTGCTAAGTTTAAGAAGACCTAAAAGTTATATTGAAAGAATTTTACAAATCACTTTTAATTTGCAAAATCAATTAAGTATTATAGAAAATATACCTCATCAAATTTACATAAGACACATACAATTAAATAAATTAGGATGTAAGAATCATATTTTAGGGAAAAATCTAATTTTAGGGAAAAAATTTCTATCTTACCAAAATAAAATAGCTATTTATATAAAAGATATACACTATGATGAAGCTTTAAAATACTTTCCAAACGCAGAAAAATATAAAGAGCTTAAAGAAAGTATATTATTTCTAACTAATAATGAATTTTGTGTTGATTTATATCTTAAAATTATTTTTAATAAAAGAATGCTGTTTAAGCTAGGAGATTACTCTCACTCCAAATTAGGATGGGGTAAAATTTTAGGAAAAAAAATAAAAAATTACGAGATAATACATATTAAACTTCATGAATGATTTTTATATTTACCAAAATATATCATTTACTCATCTATATAAAATCTGAATTTTCATTATTTAAATCATCACTTTTTATAAATTATAACAATAAAATATAGCA
>NZ_JAKMTE010000024.1:0-5000 GCF_025773025.1 Campylobacter sp. CNRCH_2013_0855
ACTAAAAAAATAAAAAACCTAATTTATCAGATTAATAAAAAAGTAAAACATAAGCAATAAAAACTAAAAAAACCAAATTTATCAAACTCACCATAAACATTTTAAAGCTAAAACGACTAAATTCCCAAACAACCAATCCATCAAATAATCCATTAGAACAATTCAATAACCAATAACGCAAAACTAAGCCATAAGAAACAGCATATAAAACTAAATTTCATAAAACAACTAAAAACTAGAAATTAAAAAATTACCCACAACTAACAACCATAAAAAATAAAAACCATAGCAAAAAATTAAAAAATAAAGAATAAAAATAAATTAAAAAATAAAAAGGAATACAATTAAATAAAAACCACAATAAATAAAATAATAAACCCAAAAAACCATAAAATAAAATAGATTAAAAAATCATAAAAATTTAAAAAAATAAAAACAAACTACTACTAAAAAATTAGTAGCCACTCAAACTAAAACATCTAAAAAATAAAACAATCCAACTAAATAACTAAATTTTATAAAATAATAACAAACATCCTATCTAATCAGCACAAATTAATTAGAAATTTTCACAAGCTAACCAAACAACACATAAACTAAATTTTATAAACTAATAAAAAAATAAAGTAATTTAAAAGTTAAACCAATAAAAAATAAACCAATTTAACAACTAACAATAAGCATAAAAAGAATAAATTAATTTAAAGATTTATCTAAGTAGTAAGTAAGAATAATAAAAGAATTAACAAGTCCGCAATGAGCTACTTTCCCCCTGCCAGTAAGGCGTAGTATCATCACCCACGATGTGCTTAGCTTCTTGGTTCGGGATGGAGCAAGGCGTCTC
Source organism: Campylobacter sp. CNRCH_2013_0855 (assembly GCF_025773025.1). Taxonomy (NCBI): domain Bacteria; kingdom Pseudomonadati; phylum Campylobacterota; class Epsilonproteobacteria; order Campylobacterales; family Campylobacteraceae; genus Campylobacter; species Campylobacter sp. CNRCH_2013_0855. The sequence goes on from NZ_JAKMTE010000024.1 coordinate 845, forward strand.
CACATCTGTATAATCACGGACATTGTTATTTAAATATTCTATTTAATATAACAAATAAAAACAATCAATAAGATCTAGATATAAAAATCATTTTTATTTTAGTTTTTATCTTATTCTTATATTTAGATGTTTTATTAAACTAAATACTTTATTGTTTTATTTTAGAATACTTAAAAAACAATGTTAAGAGCAAGTTCTAATATAAACTTTACTTATAAGATTTTATAAACTTAAGAATGTAATTTTTATATAAATATTTCATATAAAAACACCCAAAGCTTTATTAAAAACCTTAACAAGGAAGTGATGCTTAAATAAGATAAGCCAAACGCTCTATTAGTACTGGTCAGCTAAAGGACTTTCATCCATTACACACCCAGCCTATCAAACTAGTAGTCTTCTAGAGAGCTTAGAGAAGATTCATCTTAGAGTTGGCTTCACGCTTAGATGCTTTCAGCGTTTATCCGTTCCAAACTTAGCTACGCTGCGATGCTCTTGGCAGAACAACAGCTACACCAGTGGTTTGTTCAACCCGGTCCTCTCGTACTAGGGTCAAATCTCTTCAATCTTCTTACGCCCACGGCAGATAGGGACCGAACTGTCTCACGACGTTCTGAACCCAGCTCGCGTACCGCTTTAAATGGCGAACAGCCATACCCTTGGGACCTGCTCCAGCCCCAGGATGCGATGAGCCGACATCGAGGTGCCAAACCTCCCCGTCGATGTGAGCTCTTGGGGGAGATCAGCCTGTTATCCCCGGGGTACCTTTTATCCTTTGAGCGATGGCCCTTCCACACAGAACCACCGGATCACTAAGACCGACTTTCGTCTCTGCTTGACTTGTATGTCTTGCAGTTAAGCTGGCTTATACCTTTATACTCTACGAACGATTTCCAACCGTTCTGAGCCAACCTTTGTAAGCCTCCGTTATTATTTGGGAGGCGACCGCCCCAGTCAAACTACCCACCAGACATTGTCCCACTTGAGGATAACTCAAGCTGGTTAGCTACCCAAATAAGAAAGAGTGGTATCTCAACAACGGCTCATATACAACTGGCGTCATATACTCAAAGCCTCCCACCTATCCTGCACATTCTTATCCAAATAGCAGTGTCAAGCTGTAGTAAAGGTCCACGGGGTCTTTCCGTCTTGCCGCGGGTAGGAGGAATTTTCACCTCCACTACAATTTCACTGGATCCCTCTTTGAGACAGCTCCCATCTCGTTACGCCATTCATGCAGGTCGGTATTTAACCGACAAGGAATTTCGCTACCTTAGGACCGTTATAGTTACGGCCGCCGTTTACTCGGGCTTCGATCAAGAGCTTCGCTAATGCTAACCCCATCAATTAACCTTCGAGCACCGGGCAGGCGTCACACCCTATACATCCTCTTACGAGTTAGCAGAGTGCTGTGTTTTTGGTAAACAGTCGGGAGGGACTCTTTGTTGTAAGTTTCTTCGCTTTCGGAGTAAATCCTAATACGAAGCGAACCACACCTTATACCGAAGATACGGTGCTATTTTGCAGAGTTCCTTAAAGAGAGTTCTTCCACGCGCCTTAGAATACTCATCCCACCCACCTGTGTCGGTTTACGGTACGGGCAACATTAGCTAAACTTAGAAACTTTTCTTGGCTCGACGGCATCAGCAATTCTCCTCGCTGTCCGAAGACTTTGAAGAGCCTTTCAGTTCTCGGAGTATTGTTATACGGATTTGCCTATATAACCTCCTACGACCTTAGACTAGCACTTCCATCCGCTAGCTTGCTTAGCCCTAAGCGTCCTTCCATCGCACACTAATGTTGGTATTGGAATATTAACCAATTTGCCATCGTCTACCCCTTTCGGACTCGACTTAGGACCCGACTAACCCTACGATGACGAGCATCGCGTAGGAAACCTTGGGTTTACGGCGTTAATGATTCTCACATTAATTATCGCTACTCATGCCTGCATGCTCACTTCTATTCGCTCCAGCACTCCTTACCGGTATACCTTCGGCGCAAATAGAACGCTCTCCTACCACTTGATAAAATCAAGTCTACAGCTTCGGTACTTACTTTAGCCCCGTTATATTTTCCGCGCAAAATCACTAGACCAGTGAGCTATTACGCTTTCTTTAAAGGATGGCTGCTTCTAAGCCAACCTCCTGGTTGTTTAAGTAACTTCACATCGTTTTCCACTTAAGTAAGATTTAGGGACCTTAGCTGGTAGTCTGGGTTGTTTCCCTCTTGACGACGGATTTTATCACTCGCCGCCTGACTGCTGTGATTACATATAAGGTATTCGGAGTTTGATAGGGTTTGGTACATTGGTGTATGCCCTAGCCCATTCAGTGCTCTACCCCCTTATACTACGACACAACGCTATACCTAAATATATTTCGGAGAGAACCAGCTATCACGAAGTTTGATTGGCCTTTCACCCCTATCCACAAGTCATCCGGGGGCTTTTCAACGCCTATCGGTTCAGTCCTCCACTAGTTCTTACACTAGCTTCAACTTGCTCATGGATAGATCACTTCGTTTCGGGTCTGCAGCATCTGACTTAAGCGCCCTATTCAGACTCGCTTTCGCTACGGCTTCGCGTGTGCTTAACCTTGCCAGACACCACAACTCGCAGGCTCATTATGCAAAAGGCAGTCCATCACACTGTATTGCTACATAGTGCTCTGAATGATTGTAAGCAAATGGTTTCAGGTTCTATTTCACTCTGATCACCTCAGTTCTTTTCACCTTTCCCTCACGGTACTTGTGCACTATCGGTCTGGTAGTAGTATTTAGGGTTGGATCGTGGTCGACCCAGCTTCAGACAGGATTCCTCGTGTCCCGCCCTACTCAGGATACTGCTAGCTAAGGTTTGGTTTTCGTATACGGGACTATCACCCTCTATGGCTACACTTTCCAGAGTGTTCTACTAACCTCACCTATTGCACATTGCAGTCCTACAACCCCCAGTGCAAGCACTGGGTTTGCCCTCTTGCGCTTTCGCTCGCCGCTACTGACGCAATCTCTATTGATTTCTTTTCCTGTAGGTACTAAGATGTTTCAATTCCCTACGTTCGCTCCATTATGGTAGTATATATCTCTATATACTGGGTTGCCCCATTCGGAAATCTACGGATCAAAGCTTCTTGACAGCTCCCCGTAGCTTATCGCAGTCTAGTACGTCCTTCATCGCCTTTACCAGCCAAGGCATCCACCATTCGCTCTTAATAGCTTACCTTTTAAATTCATTCTAAAACGCATCACTTCCTTGTTAAAGTTTTTATGATAAGACTTTGCTATCTTAAGACGGAAAGCATTTAAACACTTAATAAAACTAAAAATATTAGTCTAACTAAGCTGTGAGTTTAAAACTTGTCTTTAACTAAAAGCTAAAGAAAAGATAGTTAGGTTTTATCCTTTAACAAGTCCTGTAAAATTGTTTTTATTAAAACTTGCTTGTGACTCTTAACAATGATAATTCAAATAACATTAAATAACTAATCTAATATATAAAATATTCTATTATTTATTTAGCTTAGGTCTTAAAACCTAAAGGAAGTATATATAAAGAGTTTAAATAATTTAAAAATATAAGCAATAAAGTATTTTATTTTACTTTATTTACTGCTTTATTGTTAGCTATATACTTGCTTTAAGTTTTAAAACTTTATTATATGATTGATAAACAAATCTTTTATGGTGGGCCTAACAAGACTTGAACTTGTGACCTCACCCTTATCAGGGGTGCACTCTAACCAGCTGAGCTATAGGCCCTTAATAAATGGTGGAGAATAGCGGGATCGAACCGCTGACCTCCTGCGTGCAAAGCAGGCGCTCTCCCAGCTGAGCTAATTCCCCAAAATTAGCTTTTCATCAATCTTTGAAATCTAAACAAGGATGATTGAGTCTATATATGAACTGATAGTTGTGAGACTTATCAGTTTGTACTCTAGAAAGGAGGTGATCCAACCGCAGGTTCTCCTACGGTTACCTTGTTACGACTTCACCCCAGTCGCTGATTCCACTGTGGACGGTAACTAGTTTAGTATTCCGGCTTCGAGTGAAATCAACTCCCATGGTGTGACGGGCGGTGAGTACAAGACCCGGGAACGTATTCACCGTAGCATGGCTGATCTACGATTACTAGCGATTCCGGCTTCATGCTCTCGAG
>NZ_JAKMTE010000025.1:0-6030 GCF_025773025.1 Campylobacter sp. CNRCH_2013_0855
GCTTAAAAAGATATTTTTATTAGCGCTATTTACCTCATTGTCTTTTGCAAAGTACATGCAATATGAACCGAGTGAAGATTTTACAAAGTATTTTACTACACAAAACCGCTCTCAAGTTTTAGATAAAAATATTAAAACAACCGGCAATTAAAGAATATAAATAAAAAACAAAAATAATAATTATTTTTTTGGCAATCGATATGCTAATAACGATAATTAGATTTAAGTATTTTTAAGTGATTAATTTGCTATAATTCCAAAAAAATTTTACAATGTGTTATAATTTTTTTTAATAACAAACAATTAAAACAAATATAATAATTGGAATATTATTTGCTATATATTTTGACATTAGCAAAGGAGTAAATAGCATGAATAGTAAAAAAATTATAGATATATGTGACTTATTTGTAGATTTTAACAAAAATATAGAAAGTTTATTTCCCTTAATCCAATTAAATGGAAAATCTGCTGAAATAAAAAGATTACCAACTTTTAATATCCCTCAAGATATTAGAAATATTGAGCCAAATTTAAAATACCAGCCTATTTATAGACTTGAATTTGAAAATAGCGATATTAATGTCCTTTTAGGAGATCATACTATAGGTTTTGACTTATCTAAAAGCACAAACGAAGATGTTAATTTTATTATTGATATTTTAGAATCTATTAAAAACGAAATTCACTCCATAAATAGAATAGGAACAAAAAAAACTTTTTTCACAACTACTATAGAAAATTTTTTAAGTATAAAAATTAAAAATAACGACTATTTAAAATCTCTCTCAAATATTAAAATAAAAAAAGAATATGGAGAAAACATATGCTTTATTATGATAGCTGATAACAAAAGCAATATATTGACTTTAGATAATGAATATAAGGAAGAAAATGGATATTTTATAGAAATAATTACAGCTTATGAAAAACCGAATAGTAATTACGATAATACTATTTGCAAAAAAATTAAAGAATTACACTCACTACAAAATGAAAAAATGAAAGAAATAATACCATGATTAATCTTGCCAGTTTAGCTCCTATAGTTTTAGTTTTAACACATTCCTCTGTTGATACATATTTATCATCATATAATAATTTTTCACTACAAAAAATAAATACAATAGAAAATTTGTTTTCACTACAAAAAATAAATACAATAGAAAATTTGTTTTCACTACAAAAAACAAATACTACAAGTAGTGAAAAAATAGGTAAAATACACGACAAAGACTATGAAATTCAACATTTAAGCAATCTTATAGTAAAAACAACTGGATACAACATTATATCTATTAATGAATTTAAGGATAATATAGAAAATAAAATCTCTCTCGTTTTCAACATAGATTCACCAGATAATATAAGCGTAGATGAACTAGAAGAGATAAATAAAAAAACACATGATATATTTTCACAAAAAAAATATTTTTATATTGATTCATTTATGGTTTTATGATGAATTTTAATAAAAATAGTAAATACGATAATCATTTTGAATTTGCTAATGATTTGTTTCAGTTTGCCAAAATATGTTTAAAGCAAAATGATAGAATTTCTTTTAGAATGGGTATTGGAAGATTGTACTACGCATTTTATCATAAAATATTACATGAAAACAAAGAAATACTTGAATCCATAAAAGAATCGAAAAATATGCACGCATATATATTTGATCACAATAATTTACCTCTATCTTACTACCACCAATTAAAAACTTTAAAACGCATGAGACAATGGGCAGATTATCAAACCGATGCAAATTATCTAGAAAAAACAAAGATTGATCATATGTTAGCAATGTGCGAAAGAATATTTCAAATATCTATAAAAATCAAAAAATAAATATTTCTTGATAAAAAATAAAAATTTTTACAGAAATTTCATAATTCATCATTCAACTCCTTAATTTTATCTATATTGATCTCACATTGCTTATAGTGATAAAAAAGCTCACTATAAGCTTTTAATATATCTTTTTCATCTTGCACTATAGGTTTGCTTGCTCTATCAAATTCTAAAAGCTCATTTGGTATTTGCACTTTTTGAATTTGTATTTTGGTTAGCACTTGTGTTTTGCTCCCACAGCCTATCAAGCATAGCATTAAAAAGCTTAGTAGTGTTAGCTTCATTGCTTTTGGATATATAGTTTTTAACATCATCAACCCTCGTTTTGATTTGATTTTTTTGAGTATTTGCATGAAAGAGTGCTTTTAGCTCTTGCTCGTGTCTTATTTTAAGCTCCTGAGCAATTTTTGTGAGTTCATTATTTACACCCAAAGCTAAATTTAAATCACTTTGACTTTTTTCTAATTTTGCATTTGTGCTATCTAGCTTAAGATATAAAAATACATTAAGCATAAGCATTAATGCTAAAGCAATATAAAGCTTTGTGTTTTTAAATAAAAATGACATATTATTTGTAGTTTAAAGTAGGTTTTTGTATAATACTTTCAAGGGTTAGCCGTAGGTCTGACCCCCTATGGCTTAATCTAACCCTAGAAAGTAGGTGATTAAATTTGAGCTATATAATCCACATAATCTTTATAATTATACTACTAAGTATGATTATAGTCAAGGCTTATTAACCTTATCCCCTTTTTTAGGGGGATTATGTGGTAACCTACTCTAAACTTACTCCTTTCTAAAATTTGTTTGTGATTTCTAATTTTATATTTGATAAATCTTGTTGATATAGCAAGTCATATAATTTTTTACAAGCTTGTCTGCTTTGACCTATACTTTCATCACTCTTAGTTAAACCTAGTAAAATACAACCTTTTGTATTTTTGTCTGTATTTCCCCAATGCAACAAAATGTGTCTATCAAAAGGCACATCATCGTTGTAGATATTTACAACACTATCATCATCGTTTAAAACTTTAACTCCTGCTACTACCATTTTACCTTTATCATTAAAACTTGATGATGTGTGTCTTTTTAGATTATAAACTCCAACAGGAACTCTAAGATCTTTTTCTCTTTCAACACCTTCTTCATCTTCTTCCAAAGAAAAACACTCAAAAAGAATATTTTCTTTTTCATCTAAGACTTTAAACTCTCCTATGACACAAGTATTTCTTAAATACTTTCTAGTTAATTTTAGTTTCATTTATTCTCCTTTTTTATTTATTCTATGTTCCATTGTGAATATGAATTTACATCTTTAGAAATATCATCACCTGTTCTAATATCTATTGCATATATGCCTTTTTTAGAAACTTCTGCATTAGTCTTTGCGATTTTTTCTAATCTGCTCATAGGTTCTAAGATACCATTTGAAAAAGCTTCTAAAATCATCTTAGGAGTCCAATCTCTGCTAACAACATTCCCATAAGGACGCAATCCAAAACCTATAATATTTCCTGGCAAAGGTTGATCAAATATAAGTGTATATTCATAAATTCCATCATTTGTTAAGGCACCACTTAGTAAAGATTTATTGTTAGCTTGAAAAATATTGTATGTATAGCCTGTTCCATAAAGTGGTATAGTGCTTGATATAGTAGCCGTATAATCTTTTCCATTTATTTCAAAAACAACACTTCCATTTGGACTTGTAGTAATATTAGCTTCCTTAGCAAATATTGCATTTGCATTTATATCAATAAGACCAAAATTAGAAATACAACAAGCTGAGTAAGTTGTAGCTACATTATTTCTTGAAACCTTAAAAGATAGCTTATTTATTGGTATTTCTTTTGAAAGTTCGACTTTTACCCATTCAGTTAAATTACTTACATAAAATGTATTTGGAGTAGTGCTTTTATCAACCCATATAAAGCCTTTTTCATATCCTACGTAATTTCCAATTTTTTCAGGTGGAGGAGTGTTTGCAATATTGCGCATCAATGCATTGTTTTGCATAACATTTAAAAAAGTACTCAAACAATTTTGATAATATAAGCAAATTAAGTAAAAAATTTTACATTGATAAAGAGAAAAATACACAAACTAAAGATATAAATAAACAAGAAATTAATTTTTATTCTATACCAAAACTCGATATTTCAGCTTCTGCTGGCGGTGGCAATGAATTAATAGGATTAGAAGAATATGAAACTGGTGAAATGCTTGAGCTTAGTAAAGCTTTTTTTAAAACAATACCAAAGAATTTAAAAGCTATTAAAGTTGATGGATATTCTATGGTTCCAATGCTTCTACCTGATAGCTGGGTGGTATTTGAAGAAACACATGAGTATCAAGGAGATGGATTATATATTTTAAATTTTGATAATCAACTTATGGTCAAACTTTTGCAATTAAATCCAATAAGTAAAATTTTGGATATCATTAGTGTAAATAAGGATTATAAAAGCTACAGCATAGACTTAAAAGACTCACAAATTGAGTTAATCATACAAGGAAAGGTTCTGCGTTCTATTATATAAAACAAGAAAAAAAATCTTGCTTTTACTCGGCATATAGCATGTTTCCAAACTGATCAAATAAAATATAAGTACTTCCTTCAAATGACATGCCAAATTGATTTTTGGCTGTATAGTTTGTTCTAATAGCTATTTGCATTCCATTGTCTTTTATTGCATGATGAGAGTCCTTAAAATTGTAACTATCAGGTATATATAAAGATTTTATTATAATATTCTTAGCAATCGAATTTTCCCCATCCCATAAACTGTTGTTACCCATAACATAACTTGGATTTCCATATCGAGTGTTCATTAAAATATTATTTTTGAATTCATTATCACATGTTTGTAAAGGAATAGACAAAGTCGTTTTATTTGATTTTGTCCATACATTGTAGTAAATACAATTTGTATAGTTCTTAAATTCTTTTTCGTCCATTATAAAATTATTTTTTTTCACATGTTCTTCTAAAAATTCAACTAAATTTTTATGAAAATTTGTATCATTTCTATAACTTAATCCATTAAATTCTTTGTAAATATCATTTCTTAATAATTCTAATTTTGTGTCCTCATTATAGCCACAACCAATAAAAATTATTGCAAATGCAATCAAAGCAAATAAGTGTTTAAGCATATCGATTAGCTCCTATTCAAAGTTTTTATTTATTATACTAAAAATATTGTTTGATTATTTAAAAAATAATAGCAATTGAAAATTTAAGATTAAGTCTTGAAGAAAAATAAAATGTAACCAAAAAGTATCATTTTATTTTTCTATGGTTGCTTTTTATTTTTCCGCCGACAAATTCTCGATAATGGCAAATATATTTATATTATTCAAACATTTAGTGCAAAAAGATCTACTTTGGCTAATTATACTAAAAATGCCCATATTGTTTTAACAAATAAAGGTAAAATCGTAAAAGTATAATTAAATCAAGATAAAGATTTTAAATTGGATTATATTAATTGAAATTCAATTTAAGTTTAAGCTTTATGGAAAAATAAAATCAGCATTTTTGTGTTGTTTTTATTTTTCCGCCGACAAAATTATATTCAAAATCTTAAAAAAAGAGTTTTTATATTTTCAAAAATAGCTTTTTGTATATTATATAAATAACCATAATAACAATTTATTTTACATCTAAATTATATATTAGGTATAAATCTTTTTCATAGATAAAACTAATTATACTATGTGAGCTATTATAATACTTTATAATATTTTATAAAGCTTTGAAAAATCACTAGGAACTTTGATAATCAAATTTTCATTTTTAAGTTTTAATTTCTTAAATGATAGATTTTATTATCATAGTAAAAACTTTGGTTTAAAAATACTTTTTTTAAAAATACATAGTCTTTACAAAAAATCTTCTTGGTAAAATTTATTTAAAATTTATATCCAGATTGATATAAACCTTTATATCAATCTAGGTTATTGATTTAATATCATCATAAAAAACTTCATCTTGTGAATTTGGGTTTGCAAAACCTTGTTTTAAAAGCATATATCTATTAAACCTAGCTACATTACTCAAATTCTTTAAAACATCTCTCTTGTATTGCTTTTAAAACCTTGCTATTTTTTCACAAATCAATTACAAAGTTTTTATTTTCATTAACAAACCACACCTGCTAAATCTAGCATTTA
>NZ_JAKMTE010000026.1:0-5781 GCF_025773025.1 Campylobacter sp. CNRCH_2013_0855
TATACACTAGGATAAATCCTAGTGTTTATAACTATATTCCACTTACTATACATGGATTCATAGTTTTAGAGTTATCACTAACTATGCAAATTTTTCCTTTTTGTATAGGTGCAGTTTCATCGATATCATTTTTATCTTCTTCCTCTTCTTCATTTATAGCTTTATTACCTATAGAATTAAAAGTAGAACTTTGCTCAAAAACCAAAGAATCATCTGGTTTATTATCAATTGGTGGTTCTACTGGATCAATAGGCTTATCAGGTATTTCTATTTCACCACCACCATTATCTCCATTATTTTTTATAGAATCTAAGATAGGAATACTAACATTACTAACCTTATCAAAGTTTCCATTGAGCGTAAAATACTCATATTGGTTTGCTTTAGCTTTTAATGATTCAAACTCATCTATAGAAATATCACTTTTGTTTTTATCAAATTGTGCTAAAAACATAAGTTTTTCTATTCTAGAAGATATATTGCTCAACTCTTTATGAAGCCTATTTAGTGAATCTTCGCTTAAATTTTTATTGCTATTGATTGTGGATACTATTATGTTATACATAGTTGCGAGTTCATCGATTTGTTTTTGATAATTTGTTTTGTTGTATTTATCTTTTAAATCATTAATATTATCCACTTTGCCTTGCAAATCTCTAATGAAACTTATCAACTTATCTTTGTTTGCCATAGTGATATCATAATGCTTTTTAGCATCTTGTTTTAAATTGTTGAATTTATCTTGCACCCCTTCTTTAAACTTAGAATCAATCTTGTTATTTTGCGAGTATGCAAGCAAAAAATCCATACTTTGCATTAATTTTTCAGCTTCGCTTGTTTTATCACCATATCTATCATCTAACAAAAACTCTGCTATAAACTGTACCTTCGATTTTCTATCTGTTAAATTCCCATATGCTTCTAAAAGCTTTTTTAAATCACTATTTGCATTAATGGTTAAGTATTTTTTTAAATCTGAAATGATTTCATCTTTAATGATATCTTCATACAAATCCTCATTATCTAAAAACACATCGTTATCAAGATCAACCCTAGATACCTCACTAGGTTTTGTAGGGTCTGTTATAGCCGGGATTTTTGATGTAAATTCATTGTATTTATCATTATTTGTATAACTGACTTCACTTGCTCCGCTAGTTGAAAAACCACTAAAGTCATTAGTATGATGATATACTATATTAGAATTATTTATTCCAACTTTATTAGCTATAAATAAGTCTGTATATACGGTCTTATTTTGATAAGACTTAGCATTTATAGAAGACCCTTCTTTAAAATATAGTGAAACATTCTTTATGGAGCCACCACTATTTGAACATCCCCAAGAATTAGCACCATTACATCCTAAAAATCCACCAGCGTATACAGAATCCGTAGATTTTACATCAATATTTATCTTACCTTCTAATGCAATATTTTCTAAATTTGCACTATAGTTTTTTCCTGCGAAACCACCTACATAAGCTACACCTTGTTGTTTTTTATTATCCACTTTTATGCTTTCTAAATTCTTGATGTAAATATTACTAAGCTTTGCATTTTTACTTGCGACTTCACCTATAAATCCACCTACATTAGCAAAGGCTCCACTAGAAGTTACTTCTATATTTTTTACATCTTCCATTTTTATATCTCTGATGTAATTACCACTATATAACTGCCCAGTAAATCCTCCAACAAAAGCCGGCAAATTTGGATTACCTTTTGCAATAATATTATCTATATTTTTAATAGATATTTTTTCAAAATTTCCTCTTGCATTACCTGCGAAACCACCTAAGTTTACAGAGCTTTGTCCTTTTTCAGCTCTTATATTTTTAATAGTATCTACACTAATATCTGAAAAATTACCTCCGGCAAGTCCTGCAAAACCACCTATGAAAAATAAACCCTTATCTCTACCTATTGAAGTAATATCAGAGATATTTTTTAGTTCTATTTGTGAGATAGTATTGTTTTCGGTTTTTCCAAAAACACCACCTACGTAATCAACGTTTTTAGTATTTATGCTATTATTACCATAATCAACTCTAAAGTCTTTAATGGTAGAATCTTTCACATATCCAAAAATCCCAACATAAGTGTGTTTTTCATAATGCCTATTTGGATCTGCAGCAAAATCAATCTTAATATTTTTTAAACTAAAACCTTGTCCATCGAAATTTTTATTAAAAACTTTTTCATTATCATAACCAATTATCATATTTGTACATTGTCCATCAATACAATAATTAGCATAGTTTTCACCTTTAAAATCTATATCATTAGTAAGTCTATATCCATTAGCAGTCTCTCTAAAGCCTTTTTTATTATCATTCCAACCTTTAGCAAAATACCACCAATCTCGCACAGAACCTATATCAACATAGTTTTTATAACTTTTATTTAAATTGCTAATATTATCAAACTCATTATATTTTCTTTCAGGATTAAAATAATACCCCGTAGCACTTAAATGCAAATCCCCTTTATTCGCATGTGATGTTTCTACACTAGGTGTTTTTATAGTTGAAATATCTGCATAAATTTCATTTGCATCAAGGTGAATTTTATTTCCGGCTTTAATTTGATTTAATGTTCCTTTATCGGCCTCTGCCTTGAGTATGATTTTATTACCTTGTAAGATTAAGTTTTCTTTAACATCAATATTACCCATATTAACCACATTGCCAAGTTTATCGCCTTTAAATACCGGAGAAAAATTTGATCCCATTTTAAAGAAATTCTCATAATCTGTGTTATTTAATGTACTAGTCGAAGCCACAAAGCGATTAGCATTGATAATCGATCCACTCTTTTCTATGATTACCCCATTAGGATTAATTAAAAAGACATTATTACCACTTGCATTTAATATACCTTCTATCATAGATTTACTAGTTCCATGAGCAATGTTTAGGTAGTTTTTGTCTTTACCTCCAAAGTTTACACTTTCACCTTTACCTATGCTAAAACCACCACCCCATTGTATGACTGAGTTTTTTCCATTACCTACAATATTCATATTATTACCATTAGTATTTATAGTCCCACTAGTCCCATGAGTAAATTTACCTCCACTAGGTAAAGCCACTAGTGGAGAAAATAGCATTGATACTGTTATGCCTGAGAGTATGATGTGATTTGTGAATTTACTTTGCTTATTCATGATCTTATAATCCTCCAACTATACAAGGATTCATGGTTTTAAAGTTATCGCTAACTATGCAAGTAAGGCCTTTTTGTTTCAAAGAAGTTTCATCGATCTCTTCTTCGCCCTCTTCTTCTTCAACAGCATGATCTCCGATTAAATTAAGTGAAGCTGTTTGTTTAAAATCTAAATCTGTATCTGGTAATTCTGGTTTATTCGGATTATCTACATCAGGGCTCTGTGGATTATGTATAAAATCCAATGCAAAATCCCCCACAAATTTAAAATTAGTATAGCCGTATTCATTTTTTGCTATATTTTCATCATTAAGCTTAGTAGCTATGCCATTTACACCATCTCTTTGATTTTTTAATGTTGTTGCCAAGGAATTGATTTTATCAAGACTAGCTAGGTATTCAGGATCGTTTATTTTTCTTTTACCTGCTTCTATTTCTTTAACATAAGAATTATAAATTTCTAATTCTTTTTGATATTCTGCATAAGTTTCATAAAAAGAATTTTTACCATCTTTAAAAAGATATTCTTGAGCTGCTATATACTCATCTTTTATTTTTAAAGCTTTGTTGTATTTTGCATAAATACCTTTTAATTTTTCACTTGATTCAAATCCTGAATTTTTATCTTTGAGTGTATCGAGAAAATCCAAACTTTGCTTAATAGAATCTAGCGTAATCTCAACTCCGTTTACAGTGCTTACATGAAACACAATCTCACCAAATTTATTGATACTTACTCTATATTTTCCATTTAAAATATCATCTAATATAGCTTGAACTACTTCTTGATTATACCATTCTTCTTGAAACTCAACTTTTTCATTTTTTATAGCTTCTACATCTGGTTTTACATATGGAGATAAACCTGGAATAAAATCATCATCTTCTGGTATTTCATTAAATTTTGGATTAATAATACTTGCTATTTTTTCTTCAAATTCTTGTTTTAATTCATCGCCATTATAACCCTGATTTGTTACTCCTGTGTTTCCATGGGTCTCATTTAAAGTTCCATTTTTATAATAGACAAATATATTATTATAGTTTTCATCAAAATCATTATTATATTGAGTTGTAAAAAAATTATTTGCTATTCGAGATCCAGTAGCTGTGATTGTAGCTTCTGGATCAAAATATATAAAAATATCTTTAAAATTTCTTTTAAATCCTGATTGACCATTTCGATAGGAGCCCATAAATCCAGCAGCATATCCTAAGCCATTACCATTAGCATTAATGTTTTTTAAATTTTTTATGGCTATATTACTAAAACTAACTCCATTGCTTTGATAACCTAAAAATTCTCCACTACCTATAAATCCACCTGCTGAAGCAGTCCAGCCTTTAGTAGTTGCTTGGATATTAAATACTCTGTCTAATGTGACATTATTCATTTTAAAATTAGAATCGAGTAAATATAAAAATCCAGTAAAACCACCAGCATGAGCATCTGCACAATATTTACCATCGCAACTAGCTTTAATAGAATTTGTTCCACTAATTTTTATCTTATCAAAAGTAGCATCTAAATCAGCAGGTTTTTTAATACTCTGAATACGCCCAGCAAATCCTCCAGCTAAAACCAAGCCAGAGTTTGAGATTGCTTCAATATTTTTTATTCCATTAAGCTCGATATTACTTACACTTTTAACATTACCTAAAAATCCAGCAAAACCACCTACATTAATTTCCCCAGTACTCATCATAGTAGCTTTGATATAATCAATATTTTTAACAACTATATTATAAAATTTTCGATCACCATGCCATCCTTCACTATTTGAATATCCAATAAGACCTCCTACATAATTTGCACCTTCTGTTTTTATATATTTATTATTATAATCAACAACCAAGTCAGATATAACACCTTCATCAAAAACTTTTCCAAATATTCCTACATATTTTACACCTTTTAATCCTGTTGTATCTATATACATATTCTTCAAGGTATGGCTTTGACCTAAAAATCTCCTATCAAAAGCATTATTATCTGAATAACCTATGATCATATTAGTACAACCAAAGTTTTCCAAGCAATAGTTCGCAAAATTTTGTCCTTCAAAATCCAAATCCGTTGTAAGTCTATAAGAAAATGGGGAATTTTCTCTAAAATCTTTTTTTTCATTCCATCCTTTAGCAAAATGCCACCAATCTTGTACAGAATTTATAAAAACAGTTCCTTCTACAGCAAAATCCTTGCTAGCGCCTTCCTTAAGAGCTAAAAGTGAATTTTTTGCACTTATATTATAATAATACCCTGTAGCATCTAAATACGCATGACCTTTTCCATGAATTTCTATCGCTCTTTTACCAGGAGTGTGATGGTTCAGTGAATTAGCATCTATACTAGCAGCATCAACATAAACTTCATTACCTTGCAAGTTTATATTACCTGCTTTAATTATTCCAAATTTAACGCCATTGTGTTCTTTATCCCAATTAGTATCAGCATCTAATACTACTTTATTACCTTGCAATAAAAGACTATTTGCTGTGATATTACCCATATTGACTACATTACCTGCTTTTTGTGGTTTAAACACTGGCGAAAAAGCTGCACCTTGTTCTTGTGTGGATTTAGCAAATTTCCACATATCCCCATCACTCATC
>NZ_JAKMTE010000027.1:0-4673 GCF_025773025.1 Campylobacter sp. CNRCH_2013_0855
TACACAAGGATTCATAGTTTTATAATTATCACTGACTATGCAGGTTTTACCTTTTTGAAGTAAGGAAGTTTCATCTATTTCTTCAGTTTCTTCTTCTTCATCTAAAGCATTATCACCTATTAAATTAAGCGAAGCAGTTTGTTTGAAATCTAAATCTATCTCTGGTAAATCTGGCTTATCAGGTATTTCTATTTCACCACCATTATCATCTTTAATAGAAGCTAAAATAGGATAAGGTATTTTAATAGCTGATAATTCTCCTGTAACAACAAAATGTCCGTTAGAATTTTTACTTACTTGCGTTTTTAAATCTTCAAAGTCTTTAATCAAACGCTCTATAGCTTCAGTTTCATCTCCTACTCTAGCTATTAAAGCAAATAACCTACCGCTAATATCTTTAAAAGCTTGATCATCTTTACTTGCTAAGCCTTTATTAATTAATTCTACATATTTATTATAAGCTAAGGCTAAATCATTGAGTTGTTTGTAATAGTTTTTTTCTTTGAATTCATTGTTAGCTGAGTTGATTTTATTTACTTCATTGTTTAAGTATTGGATAAAGTTATTTACTTTATCTTTATTAGTATTAGCTTGATTGGAAGCTGTAAAAACTTCAGTTAAAATATCATTTTTAGCTTTTATAGCTTCTTTGCTTGCAAATTTATCATCACTAGCTTTGTCTAAGCCATTGTCTTGATAAGCTAGTAAAAAGTCTAAGCTTTGAATCATAGAATGAGCTATATCAAGTCTTTCTTTATCTGAGTATTTATCTTTACTTAAAAGATAATTAGCTAAAAACTCTGCTTTAGAGGCAGGATTATCCTTATCAATCTTACTATAAGCTTTTAACAAATCATTTAATGTATTTATATCTACTACATAGAATTTATCTTTTAAATCGGCTATGATTTGTTCTAAAAGTTTTAGATCTAAGATGTCGTCTGTGTCTAGAGTGGCTTGTTCGTTGATAATATCTTCTATGTTAGGAATTGAAGGTTCTGGTTGTTTGGCATTAAAATCTGGTATGTCAGGGGAAGTGATATTTGGATTATCAACTTTAAAATCACTTGTAAAAACTAAACATTTCCTACCAGTACCACAATCTATTTCCTTTAAGCCATTTAAAGCTACCAAAGCTGCTGTTTTAAAGTCTATATAACCTTGATTATTATCATCATAAGGATGGAGTTGGATTTCATTGCCCCAATATTTTTGATCAGCTGTTGCATTAGTTAAATCTTTTTTGTGATGATAAATGTGAATATTGGAAATATCTAGATTTCCATCACCACTCATAGTGGTTACACCTGCAAATTTACCAGCATAGCTTTCATTAAGCTTACTTTCTGATTTAATAATAGAGTTTGGAGTAAAATACATATAAATATTATTAAATTTACTAGTGGTATACATATCTCCAGCAAATCCACCTGCATAAGAACTGCTTTTGCCACCATTTTCAATATCACTTCCATGGTGTTGAGCGTTATTAATAGCATGAATATTTTTTATATCATATATAGATATATTTTCAAGAATTCCAGAATAAATTTGTCCAGCAAACCCTCCAGCATAAACTTTTTTAGCAAACCGCTTATTTTCATTTTCTGGAGTATATAAACTTTTAATATTTTGAATATGGTTTAAAGATATATTACTAAATTTACCACTATAAATTTGTCCAGCAAACCCTCCAGCATAAGAATCACCTCCATAACCAATAGGATTTACTGTAATATTATTTATATTATTTAATGCTATAAATGAAAATTCAGATGAAAAAGCGTTAGTTATATGACCAGCAAATCCACCAGCATAAGAATAACCTCCAGCAATACTCTCTATATTGCCTATATTATTTATAGATATATTTTTAAATTTTCCATTATGAGCATTTATATGTCCTGCAAATCCGCCAGTTGTATCTTTTGATGTAATATTTTTAATATCTTCTATTTTAATATTTTCATATATAGCCTTAGCTTTACCACTTGCATGTGATTGAGCAATCTTTCCTGCAAAACCTCCAGCAGTATCCTTGGCGCTAATATTTATTATGTCTTTTATAGAAATTTCATTAAATTCTCCACTACCTACTGTACCAGCAAAACCTCCAGCATATGATAAGTATGGAGTACTCGCTGTAATATTATTTATATCTTCTATTGAAATGTTGTTAAATTTTCCACTACCTACTACACCAGCAAAACCTCCAGTATATGATGAGCGTGGAGTACTCGCTGTAATATTATTTATATCTTCTATTGAAATGTTGCTAAATTTTCCACTGTTAATATATCCAGCAAATCCACCAGTATAAGCTGCAGTAAATTCTTCTTTAGTTGTGTCTGCTTTTAATGCGCCTATATTGCTAATAACTATATCATTAAAAATAGGATCAACGATATTAGAGTTCCATGTTGATCCTATATACCCAATAAACCCTCCACTATAAGAATATTCTCCTTTGGCGTATATTTCTCCAATTTTACTTATTTTGATATTGTTAAATGAACCTATATTAATAACCCCAGCAAATCCTCCACTGTAAATAGTGTATGTACCTATGTCTTCTGAAATACTATTGATTTCTTCTATATCATTTATAGATATAACGCTATAATCACCCCCATCAATCCAACCCGCAAACCCGCCGGTACCATTAGTTCTATTAGATATATTTTCTATTTTTCCAATTTCATTTATACTGATATTTTTATAAGAACCATTGCTAGTTCTTCCAGCAAATCCACCTGCAAAGCTTTGAACCCTATATCCTATAGGTGTATTATTGTTAAGGTAATTTGTTTTTAGGGTTTTGATATTTTGCAATAATATACCATTATATATTCCACCTGTAGCATTTCCAGTAAATCCTCCCACTCCTATACCATAAGTTGGATATTTATTTCCAGGATTGGTTTTATAGTTTAATTCCAAATTTCCAGAATTTTTTATATGTATATTTTCGAATATACCAAAAGTCGTACCAGCAAATCCACCTACGCCATAATTAAGCATAATCCTAGGATCATACCACCAATCATCTTCTGGAATTTTAGAATTATCTGTTAAATTTGCCCTTACTGTAATGTTTTGTATATTATCTAAATATATATTTCTAAACATCCCATTAGCATCTCCAGCAAACCCACCTGTACCATAATAAGTCATGTATCCAGAATCTAAAGTTATATCTGCATTATTGTTTATATATTTGATGTTTTTAATAGAAATCCCATCTACAAATCCATCTATATATCCAGCAAAACCACCTACATATTCGTTACTTGCATTTATCCCACCATTTTTATAATCTACATTTATATTTGCAAAATTAGCACCATCTACTTTACCAAATAATCCCACATATCTTGGCTTATTATCTAATTTAGTCGTATCTATATTAATATTCTTAAGTGTAAAACCTTGCCCGTCAAATGTTTTAGTAAAAGCACTATCATCTTTATATCCTACTATCATATTAGTAAATTCATTAGCTTGTCTTTTACCATCACCATTTAAGTCTACCCAATAATTAGCATAGTTTTGTCCACTACTTGCTTTAAAATCTATATCATTAGTAAGTTTAAAAGTATCCCCTACTACATTATTTCTAAAATCATCTTTTTCATTCCATCCTTTAGCAAAGTGCCACCAGTCTAAGTCAGAACCTATACTAATATATTGATTATATGTTTTATCCATATTACCTTTAGTGGTAAATACAATATCATTGTATTTTCTTGTAGGATTATAATAATAACCCGTAGTGCTTAAATAAGCAATTCCTTTATTTTTTGCTTCAGTAGTTAGGTTTTTAGAATTTATAGTAGAAATATCCACATAAACTTCATTACCTTTTAAATCTATACTATCTGCTGTGATTTGATTGAATTTTATTTTATTATTTTTATCATCCCAACTAGTATCAGCACTTAACATTACTTTATTACCTTGCAAAGTAACGTTTTTAGCATTAATATTACCCATATTGACTACATTGCCACCATTTGGTTTAAACACTGGAGAGAAAGCTGCACCTTGTTCTTGTGTAGATTTAGCAAATTTCCACATATCCCCATCACTCATCGACGAAGTCGAAGCCACAAAGCGATTAGCATTGATAGTTCCTGTTTTAGTAATAATTACCCCATTAGGATTGATTAAAAATACATTATTGCTACCTGCATTTAATACACCTTCTATGGTAGATTTATCTGTTCCATGAGCAATGTTTAGGTAGTTTTTGTCTTTACCTCCAAAGTTTACACTTTCGCCTTTACCTATACTAAAACCACCACCCCATTGTATGACTGAGTTTTGTCCTTTACCCATAATATCCATGTTATTACCATTAGTATTTATAGTCCCACTAGTCCCATGAGTAAATTTACCTCCACTAGGTAAAGCCATTAGTGGAGAAAAGAGCATTGATACTGTTATGCCTGAGAGTATGATGTGATTTGCTAACTTTTTCATAATTAATCCTTTTTGGTATATTGCTTTAGTTTAAATTCACTACTATGCTTTTTGCATCTTTACTTACACTTAGAGTGTATTTAGCTTTTTGAACTTTTGCTTTGATGTTTTTATGTAAGCTTTGATTATTTTTAGTGATAGTTTCTAATAAGCTTTGTAAGTCTTTTTGATTTAGTTGTTTATTGTTTGCA
>NZ_JAKMTE010000028.1:0-4496 GCF_025773025.1 Campylobacter sp. CNRCH_2013_0855
TTCTTTAAATGCACCCAAACCTACCTATATAAGTGAATATATTAGTGTTTTGGGGCAGCTTTTTCTAGCAGGATATATAGATTTTGGATCTTATTGTGATGAAGATAGAAATAAAATAGATTATCCCTCAAACTTATCTTATTATAAAGAAGATAAATATCAAGCTTGGGTACATTTTAGAGATAATTTTTTTTATAAAGAAAGATTTATTAGAGAGTTGGATGATCTCGAGACATTAGATGAGAATGGATGTAGTTTTATTTTAGGTGATGTTTCTTGGGATACACCACAATATTGGTCACAATATAATATCTGGGTAGCAATAACCCCCAAAGGCACAAAATACTTCCAAGAAATCTTAGCTCCTAAATTTTACAACAAATACAAAGATCTAGAAGTAGAAATTGATGATAAGGGTAATATTATAAGGTGGATTGGAAAAATTAATAGATGATTTTATTTAAATTTTTATTTAAATAAAAAATCTTAAGTCGATATTTACTTAAAGGTAGATAATGAAAAATAAAGAATTTACTTGTCACTATATTTATCATCAAAACAATCTTAAAAACTTGATAGATAAATATTGCAAACAAGCTAAAAATATAGTTTTATATTGTAATAATTTTTCAAGAAAAAATATACTGAATTTAGCACTAACAGATTATGATATTGCTAAAGATTGTTATTATAGTTTAGATAAATACTTATATAATACTCTTAAAATATCTGCTTATAAAGGAAAAAAAGTTCAAATTTATGATTATTCTTATGAAAAATTTACCGATTCTAATAAGTTTAGCAATAATCCCTCAAACTTTACCATCACTCCTTTATCTTGTGATATGACAAGCATTTTGGATGATTTTGTAAAAGCCTTGGGAAAATCTGAAAATCAAACTATTTCAGAAACTATGACGCAAAAACTAGAAAAAGAGAACAAAAATATTGACTTTTTAATCATTTGCATTAATGAGAAATTAAAAATCCCTATACTTCAAAAGCTAAAATCATTCGATGAATATCAAAAATTAAACGAGTATAAACTAAATGAACAAATAGAGCTTGTCTTTAATGAATTAATACAAAATATTAAAGATATTCATGCAGAAGGTTATGAGCCTGTATATAAAACGATAATTAATATTTTTCTTAATATTGTCAATATCTTTAAATTAAAAGGCTTTTTAACAAAAACACAGCCATTGTTAGTTGTTGGCGATAGTGCTTTTGAGTTGCTAAAAGCTTATAAAGAAATTTCAAAGTGGGGTGAAGATAAATATTCTTATGCTATTTATAATGCCATTATAAAACTACTCATAAGTGATATTGGTTATATTTTTACTCTTTTTGAAAACAAAATTGATCATTATACTTTAATCATAGATGATAAAGTTCTTTTTGATTTTTCAGGCTTTGGAACAATAAAGAATCAATCATTAGCATATCATAAGCAAGATCTTGCAATTCATCTTCAATCAAACGAAGAAATTTTTAAAGATTTTCACAATAAAAAATTCTTAAAGCTCATCACCCAAAACCCCAAAGAAGAATTAATATTGCATAGTAGATATTCTATTAAAGAGGCACTTAAAAAACAAATGTCCCTTGATCAAAACAGACTAAGCTATATAGAAAGTCCGTATTTTAACTCTATTGCACTAGCTCAAATCATAAAAGATTTAAAGAGTGAAAAAAACGAATCTTATTATGCAAAAAATTTTCTCATCATTACAAATGCCCCACAAAAATATAATGCAGGACTTCACCAAAAGCTCACAGAAGAAATTTTTGAAAACACTATCATTTATCCAGATACCATAGAAGATGAAACACAAAACGATATTTTAATCAAAACTCCAAAAGACTACGATACAACGATAGATTATAGTAAATATAAAATCAATATTATTGATAATGAAAAAGATGCCTTTGTGCTTTCTTTAAGTCCTTTTATTCGCTTAAATTATCAAACCTATCAAAGCTTTGAAGATACAGTAAAAGAAAAAGAAGAGTTATTTAAAGATATTACAGATAACAATCTAGAAAATATATTTCAATATATGAATTTTATAAAAACTCCTAGTAATATCAATAAAATACATAATTATCATTATTTACAATCTATTTTTTATCAAGCAAATAATAAAAAAACTTTTTTAGAAAAACAAAAGCAATACTTTCAAGAAGGCATAGAATGCATAAGAACTTATATAGATAGTATCACCCATATTGCACAGCCTAAAATAGGTACTTACACAGGTGTGGTATACAAAGGAGAGAGTTTTGTAAAGAAAAGTGTATTTACTATCACAGATGTGATTTTACTTGCCTTAACCTATTATACGATAAAACATTTTTATTCTTTCATTCAAACTGATTTCCAAGCTTGGTGGAAATTGTTTTCAAATTATGAAAGTATACAAATAGAAGAGGAAGAAAGTATTAATATGCTTCCTATAAATGTCTTTTTAAACATAAATGAAGAAAAAATTCCCCTATGTTTTTCAAAACAACAAAAGGTTAAACTCGCAAAGAATGAAATTTTTTGTATAGAAGAATTTGTGGATTATTTAGAACAATTAAAAGATCATGAAATTAGTGATGAGGAAGATAGACAGTTTTTATCTTCCCTAAAAGAGCCTCAAAGTGAAAATCATCAAACCCAAGATGAAGCAGTGGAGTATAATCTAAAACAAATAAACGCATTGATTGAAAAAGAGAAAATATCAAACAAGAAAATCGATGATGAACTTGATGAATTGATAAAAGATATAGAAAAAAATAATATAAATAAAATTCCTTATAATCCGCAAAAAACTATAGTGGCTATGATGGATGTTTTTATAGATAAATTCTTTCCTTTTGCAGATTTTTTAAGAGCAGATGAATTTAAATTTGCTAAATTGCTTAGTAAAACCATTCTTAATTTTTTAACTCTTAAAACACAAAAAGCCTTTTATGAAAGTATAGGTATAAGTTATTTATTGTTTTTGATGACTCAATCAAGTATTCAAATGAAAAAGGTTAAAATACAAAATCAAGAACAATTTAATAAAAGACTTAAAAGATTAAATAAAATAGCCTTATTGGAACTTTGCTATATGCAAAAAAATAAAAACAAATACGAAGCTATTATGCTAGCAGATGATCCAAGCTTTAAAAAGCTAAAAAATCATGATGGTTTTAAAGATATAACAAATATCAGCAAAAAACAAATTTTTCAATATAAATTTAATTTTACTTTAAAAAATATTCGTAGTATTGCCAAAGAATCTTTCATATCTTTACCTCAAGCTATCATTACAGATTTGATCAATCAATTATGGATTAGCACATATGAACAAAGTAAAAAAGAACACGAAAGATTGCAATTTTTAAATTTTACTCATAAATATAATCCTCCTTATGTTTTAATGAAAAAACCTACAAATACACAAGAAGGATTCATCTCTTATCCTATGTTTATTAATAATACTTTTGTTTCTTTTAATTTTACTTCTATGTTTACAGGGGGAAAGCTACAAACAGGAGGTTTAGGAGAGAAAGAAACTTTATTTATTTATCATAAAGATGTAGGTGGTGCAAAAAGGGTAAGAAATTATCTTTTAAACAAACTTTTTGCGTATTTATGTTTAGATGAATTAAGATCAAAAACTGGTGATTTGAAAACCATAGAAGATATAGACTTTTTTAATACCTATTCTTATTTACATGATTTAGCTATAAAACCAAGACTTTTAAAACTAAAACATGAAGAAGATTTTTTAATCTCTGATTGTCTTAGTAAAACTCAAAAAGAAAACATACAAAAATACAACCAAAAACTACAAGCTATTAATAACGATGAAGCAAAAAGGGCTTTGTATGAAGAGTATAAAAGAAGCTGTGATAATGGTTTGAGCGAAAATTCTTTAAATCCTATAGATGCTTATCATCAATGTATGGATTATTTAGAAGATATGGATAATGATGTATTTAACACTAAAGCAACAAACAACACCCCTGATCCTTTAAAACATAGAAATTTCTTAAGGGCTTTAGATACCATAGGACAAAATAATATTAAGGCTTTGTATGTGGGGGTAAAAAAAGATAAAGAGGAAAAAGAATTAAAAATCAAGAATAGAAATAATTCTGATGATGAAAGATATATCAGTGAGAATAAAAATAAAGAAAATGGTAAACCACCAAAAATGATAGGCAGACTAGCCACTACTATCATTATGAAAAATGGTTTATGTATAGGTTAATTAAAGAAAGGAAAAACAATGAGTGATAATAATAAAGATGTTTATATAATATATGCTCCTAATGGAAGAGGGGTAGAGGTGGATAAAAAGACAAATAAAATATATTTTTCAGAAAATATTAAGCCTACAGGCAAATACACCCAAGAATATTCTAAAGCTTTGTTTGAAGCACACAATATCAAACAAAACTCCCCCTACAAAGACTATCAACCTAGATATTTAGATCCTAATCTTTACACAGGG
>NZ_JAKMTE010000029.1:0-4126 GCF_025773025.1 Campylobacter sp. CNRCH_2013_0855
ACCTTAGCTCCCCCATCATATAATAAAATTTTATTCGTTTTTTTTTCTACATCTAATATACCACCATTAGGTGTATAAATTTCATAAGTTTCACTCATTTTTATCCTTTCATCCTATATACAAACCATCTTCCATGATTATAGTAGTAGCTAATCTACCTATGAATTGATTAGAATAATCTTGGGTTTTACTATCATCATCGTTTTCTTCATCCTCTTCTTTCATCTTAATTTCATCATTTGTCTTTTCTCTCTTTACCCCCTTATACATCACTTCTAAATTATGTTGTCCTATAGCTTCTAAATTTTCCATCAATCTTCTTGCCTTTTGTCTATCTTCTATGAACTTACCCTTTTCATCTTGAGTAGTATTATAAATACCATTTGCATATTCATATAAAATTTGTATAGCATCATTATAAGCTAAGATAGGGTGTTGTTTTATCACTGGGTGTTGTGTTTTATACTCTTCTTTTCTTTGAAAATGCTCTAGCTTACATATATTACAATTTCTAAGTTCTATATTGTTTTCTTCAAAAAATTCCATATCGTTTAAGATGTATTTACCCTCATTGATTTTATCTTCCTTAGAAGCACTTCTTTTCTCATCTAAAATAATATAAGATAAAAGTCTTTTTAAGGCAAATTCCCTAGCTTTGCTTGAAGTCGTAGCACAAGCAATACTAGGATAATAATTAAGCCCACCTGTGCATAATAAAGAACCAAAAATAAACTCAGATAAATCAAAACTCATAAATCTAGAATTTATCAATAAAGGATAGGTTAAGTATTCTTCTTTTTTTACAGCTAAAGGAAAATCATAATTGTAAGTAAATTTTTCATACATTAGTTTTTCATATAAAATTTTTAACCTTTCATAATTTGTAGGTAAAAGTGTATCGATAAAAGATCCTGCTAAATTTTTTAACACATCTACACTTAAATTTTTACTTACTTTAATAGAAAAATCAATAGCTAATTGTTTTTTTACTTTTGATATCAAATGAATTTGCTTAGCTTTATCCAATCTTGAAAAACTCTTTGACTTTTTCAACTCGCTTGCATATTCTAATTGATTAAAATAATAATAATTTGTTCCTATTTGATATAAAAAAAGCTTATTGAGTGGCTTTTTACTTTTTGGATTAATTTTTATAAAATGCCCTTTAGGATTAAGTGCATAAAATATCCCTAGTTCTTTAAAAAAATGTGCTTTAAAACTAGAAAATAATTTATTGCCATAATGCTTTTTATCAAAGCTTGAATTTATAAAAAATAAAATCATTTTTTTAAAAAAATCAGGCTGGCTCATAAAAAATTCTGCAAAAGGAAAAAGTTGCTTAATGATATTAAAAAAAGTGATATCTATGGATAATTTTGCAAGTTCATTATCAAGCATAATTTCTTGAATACTTTTATCTAAATCTTTTTTCAAAGGAAGAGTTTTGTCTGTTTGTGTATTTTCTTCAAATTCAATTTCCTCATCAAAGCTTTCGTTTAAGGTTTTTAAAAAATTCACATAAGTTTGATCTTCTTCTTCAAAATCATTTTCAAACATAGCTTTGGCTAATTCATCTAAATAGATAACTTCATCTTCTTTTTTATTTTTATTTAATTCTTTGGATAAAAAGATGTAAATTTTTTTATCATTATCATAAAAATAAATATCGTCAGGGATAAATGAAATATACTCATTAAAATAATTTGGTATTTTAATCTTTTGATAATTAAGTGAAATTTCTTTATCACCATAATCTAAATTTGGAATTATAATATTTTTAACACCAAGAGAATATTCTTGTGTAGAAGCTAAGTCTTTTTGTAAAACATACAAAGTTAAAGTCAATAAAACAACCGTTAAAGGTGAGTATTTCTTAAAATCTACATTTTCATATGTTTTGGATATTGATGACTCTAACTCAAGAAAAAATTGCATTTGATCATAATAAGAATTGATATTATCCAAATAATTATTAAAAAGCCCGATATATTCTTTTACTTTTACTTTTTCTTTTTCGCTAATTTCTTCCAGTTCTTTGGGCAATTTAAAAAAGCTATCAATATAAGCAAAATCTTGCTCAACTGATTGTTTTGTACTCTCTAATAAATCAAATCCTATCCAAGAAAGTGTTTGATTATAAAAATTAAAATACCTTTTATATTTTAGATAAATCTGTCCATCAAGTTTCACAAAAGGACAAAGTTGCAATACAAAATCATCTTCCTTTTTAACATCTCTTTCTATAAAATAAGAACCATAATCTCTTTTACTAGGAAATTGCTCTTTTAATCCAAGTTTTTCATTTTTTGTAAGAGCTTTTGGGCGATTTTTTATTATTGCTCCTAATTTTTTTTGATACAAATCTTCACAAAGTGCTGCATTGTTAAGCTGTGGTGGATTAGTAATAAACAAATAATTTTTACCCATTTTGGTTGTATTGATTTGATCAGTATTTTTTTTATCTAGTATCATTTCTACTAGTATGGAAGAATTTAAATCAGGATATTCTGCATAAAAGAAATGATTAAGTTCAGAGATATTTGAATTGATTGCTTTTTTTAATGTTGTATCAAAATTTTTTAAACTAGAATTAATCAAAAGCGTATTATCTAACTTTTCATTTTCAATTTTTGGATTATTTTCTAAAAAATGATCAAAAATACCTTGAAATTCTTCATCTAAAATAACTTTATAAAAACTATTTTTATAAAGACTAATAGAAGGTACATTAGAATAAGATGAAAAATCTAATAATACTTTATCATCTATAATCAATACATCAGATAAAATTTCTTCATTACACAAAGCGATAATAGGATAAAGCTTACTAGTAATAAGCTCTAAAAGTGGATAAGCAAAATCATAATAATATTTTTGTTCCTTATACTCTTGATAGTCAGAAGAAGAATTATAAACTTCAAATAATGTATTTACAACAAAAACATAAGGATTTTTTTTGACTAAAGAGATAGGTTTTTTAAGATTGGTTACAGAATCTAATATATTAATAAAAAATTTTGCTATAGCTCTAATAATTTGCTTATATTCATCATCATTAGATTGAGTGATATTTTTTAAAAGTGTATTAAAAAGTGTATCTAGGGTAAGTTGTATCTTTGGTTTAATCTCTTGCTCAAAATAATCAGATTCTTTGATATTTTTTAATAATGTATTTAATTCTTTTTGAACTCCTTTTAAAAAATTTTCAATATTTTCTTCATTACTCTCATCAATAATTTTATTGAGCGTTTTATTTTTGTTTTGATTGATTGCATTATTTAAAAAATTTAAATTATTAAAGATAATTTTTTTAATACTAGATAAATTTTTATCAGAGCTAAATTTTTGTTCTTTTGTGATTTCATCTTTATTAGCTTGATTTAAATGTATGATTTTAAAAGTTTTTTTCTTGTTACTTTTAAATTTATCTTCAATAGTATGTAGTGTCTTATACAAAGAATTCTTAGCTTCTTTATATCCATCAAAATCACCACATATAAAAATAATTTTATTAGCATTTTCGGTAAGATTTTTTAACTCAATTTCCAAATTATGATTTGATGTAATTAAGGTGAAATCTTTTATTTTCATATTTTAATCCCATTCACTACTACAAATTTACAAACATAAAGCTCTTGTTTTCTATCTTCATCTTCTAAGATCTCATCTAGTCCATTTGCGATTTGAAATTTTAAATTTTGCATTTTAGCAGGAGCTAAAAAACTAAAATGATATTCGTTTAATTCTTTATTGTCTTCTAGGGAATTTTTGATGATTTTATCATACTCATGTAGCTGTGTAAAATACCCTGCTCCTAAATCTTTATATTCAAATTCTTTATAAGCACTTTTATAAACTTTAGCAATATTTTTTGGGATAATAAAATAAAGTTTGATTAAATTAGTATCAAAACTAAAATTTAATTCTTTAAATTCATAATCTTTACTAAAGTCTTGTTTGAATTGATTAAGAATATTAACATCCTCTATATCTTTTAAATCTTTTTGATTTATATTTAATTCACTTAAAGCTTTGTTTTGTTCTTTTTTTTCATTATTGATCAAAAGATTATAGATAGGTAGGTTATCTTTTTGAAATCTATCACTTTTATAATGTAGTCTTATTA
>NZ_JAKMTE010000003.1:0-140702 GCF_025773025.1 Campylobacter sp. CNRCH_2013_0855
GGGGCAAAGTGAATTTATTTTTGAAGATAATAATATTTTAAACTCTCCTTTTGTAAAAACCTATTGGACGCGCAAAGATCCAAACTCACCTTATTATTTTGCTGATGAAAATTATTTAATAAGAACTTTAGCTAATCCTTCGCATTTAACACTTCAAAGTCAAAAGAATAAAAATATCATTTATATAAGTTATCATAGTGCTAAAGATGATTTAACCTCAGCTGAATATAAAATTTCTATGATAGAAATTTTAAAAGCCTTAAATTATGAAGTAGATTTTCATCTAATAGATGAAAAAGATATAGATGGTAAATTTATTAAAGATTTAACTCATGGGTGTGGAATTCCTGATAAGACTTTATTTAATAAAGAATTACCTATTATGCTTGAAAAATTAAAAGATAAAACATTTAGTATAAAAGAAGATAGTATATCTTATCCTTGTAAAAATAAAGTTTTTACCTTTAAAGATAAAAATGATAAATTTGTTTTAGAGATTGTTTAAGGTTTTTTACCTTAAACACCAGCTAAAGCTAAAAGATCGCTTACTTTTTCACATTTTTTAAGATCATCACCGCTAATTTGCTTGCCAAGTGAGTTTTTAAATAATACCATGATAGATACAAAAGCTAAGCTATCCCATTCATCAATATCATCTAAAATCATATCTTCTTTTAGTGTTTCATCCATATGCATAGCTTCGCTAATAGCTTCTAATAATTCTTCTTTAGTCATTTTTTTCTCCTTTGTAAATTGAAATTGTATCAGTTTTAAAGTTTTTATCAAAATTTATATAAGCACTCCCCCAAGCATATCCAGCACCAAAAGCACTTAAAATGGCACTAAAATCATTTTTTTGTATTTCACAAAGTAAAGCAGGTAAAGAGCAAGCACTCAAATTAGCATATTTTGACATCAAAAAATTTGGTGCTTTAGAGCTATCAATACCCAAATCATTTATAATAGAATCAACTAAAAATTGATTGGATTGATGCAATAAAAAATAATCTACCTCATCTTTACTTTTTTCACAAAAATCAAGCATTTCTTTTATGCTTTGGCTCTCAAGATTAAGTGCTTGGTTAAAAATTTCAGCCCCATCCATGTAAAGATTATCTAAGCTCCTATGCTTATTGGTTTGAAATATTTCTTTATTGGAGCTTTTACTCTCATCAAGTTTAGCAAAAGCTCTATTGGGTATGATGAGTTTGTCAAAACCTTCTCCATTAGAATAAAGCTTAAAAAACGATTTTTCATTTGCACTGCTTATGATTGTTGCACTTACTCCATCGCCAAAGATTGGAGCTAAATTTGCATTTAAAGGGTTTATGGTTTTGCTTAAAGTATCACCACAAATTAATAAAATATTTTTTGCATTTTGATTTTCTAAAAAAGAAAAAGCTATAAATAAGCCATATAAATACCCCGAACACGCTTGATTTATATCAAAAGCTATGGTTTGAGGCTTTAAATTTAATCGTTTGTGAAGATAGTTTGCACATGATGGCATAAAAAAATCAGGTGTTTGAGTAACAAAAATCACCATATCAAGTTCATTTTTATCAAAATCAAGCATTTTAAATAAATTTATACTTGCTTCATAGGCTAAATCTGTTGTGCTAATATTTTCATCAGTGATAAATCTTTTTTGTATGCCTGAAATTTTTTTCATTCTTTTTAGCATTTTGGTATCATTTTGAAAAACATCTTCTAAGCAATCATCTATATTTATGCATTTATTAGGCACACAAACGCTTATGCCTGCTATTTTGGCTTTATTAAAACTAGCTTTCAATTATAAGTCCTTCGTAATTTATCATTTCTTTTTGGATTAGAGCAAAATTTTCTTTTATATTTGCATTTAAACTATATAAAAATTCTAAAAATGGCATATTTCTTTCGCCCTTTTGAAAGTATAAAATACATTCTTTTGTATTAAAATGCACGTGTAATAACTCTATAGCCTTATATAGCATAATTTTTTCAAGCTTTCTTCCTAAGGCTCTACAACTTATGCAAAGATCTTTTATGATTAAATTTGTTTCATCTTTATAAGCTAAAAAAATTGCTATAATACCACTATCGCTTAATTTATCATTCATGCTTATAGTCAAAATAGCATGTTTTTGCATAAATTCTTCACACTCTTTTAAGCTTAATCTTGAGTAATTTGATATAAATTGATTAGTTTTATTAAGTAGTTGTGAAATTCTTTCAAGTTCATCTGCGTGGTTGATATGAAATTTCAAACAAATCTGTAATTTTTCAAAATACTCTTTAGGGCTAAGCTTGCTAAGTTCTTGTCTTTGTAAATTTGCTTTAATATCAGCACTTCTTAACTCATCTTCTTTGCTAAAGCTTGTTTTTAAAAGTCTAGGATAGAGCTTTAAACTATAAGCACTATTTTCATCAGCTAGCAAGGTATTAATATGAAGGTGTGATACATTTTCAATTTCGGCTATATTATCATCAATAAATAGCACACTATCAAAAGCTATATTAAAAAAATTTACAATTTCTTTAATATTTTCGTCTTTACTTTTCCAATTAGCCCTGATCATACTAAAATCATCAAGTTGTAATAAAAAGTCTTTTCTTTGTGAAAAAAGTTTTTTTACATCTTCTTCTTCATTTTTTGAAGCGATGGCGAGTAAAAAACCTTGATTTTTTAAATTTAAAAGCTCACTTTGTAAGGCTTTATGATTGCTAGATAAAGTAAGATTTTCAATGCCATCTTCGCCTAAAATTCCTTGGTATAAGGTATTATCAAGATCTATGATGATTGCTTTTAAAGTTGGTTGCAAGAAGCTAGGTAGGATTTTTAGTCCTAGAAATTGGGCTAATTTTACACAAGCTTTATTACTAAGTCTGCTTGCATTTATTTCAAAATTACTATCATCTATGATGAGATTTTCATCTAAAAAGGGCTTTAGTATTTTGCAAATACTATATTCTTTTAAGCTTGTATTACCAAGTAAAAGTGTGATGATAGGAGCGTTGCTAATGCTTGATAGCTCTTGTATTTTTTCTTTGATAAAATCATCTACATTTTTTTTATAATTGTTTAAATCTATAAATATGATGTTTAAATCTGCTTTTTGAAAATTATCATAACTTAAACTATCATCATAAGAGCTTATGTTAAATTCAGCCTTTAATTTACTAAAGGCTAAAAATGCATTTAGTATGCTTGAAATCACTTCAAAAGAGTGATTTCTAAAAACATTAATAGTAATTTTTTTATAATGATTTTCCTTGCTAAGTTTTATAAGATCATTTCTTTTTAAATTTGGTGAAAAAAGATTCATTTTAGCTCTACTAATTCTATTAATAAATTATTACTCATCATCACAAAGCAAAGTTTTGCAAAATAACTTGCTTTCATTATGTCAACGACTAACAAACCATCATTTAAAAGCAAAGATAAATCTTGCTCTATATTTTTGCTTTCATAAGCTATATGATACATTTTAGTTTTATTTTTCAAATAGCTATCTAAAACGCCTTTTTCATTTAAATTTGACAAAAGTTCAAAGCGATATTGGGGGAATAAGTTATTTTTTGGAATGATAAATTCTCCTTTTACCCCTTGTTGTTCGTCTATAAATTCAGCTTCTTTAACAAAACCTAGCTTTTCAAATATTTTTCTTTCTTTTTCTAAAGATTTACATGCTACACCTATATGGTGGACCGGTAAATTTAAATTCATTTTTCAAATACCACAGCCATAGTTATAGCATTTTTAAATTTCAAAGCTTTTTCTAAAGAATAGTCATTTGCCATAAAACATTCATATTGTTTTATTTTTAAATCTGCTTTTTTTGCCATTTCAAAAATTTCATTTGGATGTGTAAATAAGTATATATGATCAATCGCAGGTGCGTTGATAGGTATGGTTGCGAAAATTTCACCTTCATTGCTTAATAAGTCTTTTGCTCTTTTTAAAAATTCTAAAGGCTGTTCAACATGTTCTAAAACTTCTCCAATTACTATTAAATCAGCTTTTTTGTGAAATTGAAATTGAAAAAAATCTTTACATAAAAATTCACAATTATTAATTAAATTTTTAACTTGATTTTCCACCATATTTTTTGTCAATTCGCAACTAGTAGGGGATAAATCTAAACCTAAATAATAATCAAATTTCAAACTTTTAACAGCTTTAGTAAAAAATTCTCCATGTCCTGGGCCTATTTCAAAATAATTATCATGTTTGCTTTTTGATTGAAGATAATTTTCAAAATACTTTCTAACTTTTATATGAGCAATCCAAATATAAGATGAAAGCGCAAGCCCTATCATGTATTTTTTCATATAAGTTTCATTAAAATAGACTTTATCTTTTACTTCTTCAAAACTTTTATATCTATATGAGTTATTTTCTATGAAATATTTTGTTTCTTCTAAAGTGTCATTAAGTATAGTTAAATAGCATTCGCACTGCTCTTGTAAAGAAATATTGTTTTGAAGATAATATGAAATGAGATTTTCAAATTCTATTTCATCTTCATTTGTTAGACTGATTTTATTTAAATATTTTGCGTGAATTGGATTTTTTATAGCTATTAACTCAAATAAGTTTTTAATATTTTTCATTTTTTACCTTTGATTTGATAGCTTGCAAAAGTTCATTTTGTGATTTTAGCTGACTTAATTCATCTTTGTTAAATTTGATTTCAAATTCTTCTTCTAAGCTCATGATTATATCAATATGATTTAAAGAAGTCCAATTTTTGCAATTTTGCATGCTTAAATTTGAATTTTCATCAACTTTTACTTCTAGTATATTTTCTAAAATTTCATAAAATTTATTTTCCATTTTTTAACTATCCTTTAGAATAAGTGTATTTTTATTCATGTTTAAGGCTCTTATTATGGCATTTTCATATTCTTGAGCAATAAAAATACTTATGTTATCATTGGCAAATTTTATCATATCGCTTTTAAAAGATGATAAAGCTATTTTAATAATATTTTTAATATTAGGAAGAGAGTGCTTGTTTAAATCTCTAACAAAATATAAGATTTCTTTTTTTGTTTTTTCTCCATTTTCATCAAGAATAAAACCCTGAAATTTTTTAAAATATCTGTAATCTACTTGATATTTTTCCTCAATATGGTGGGTTATGGTGTGTCCAATGCCACCAAAAGTAAGAAATTTCCCATTTTCTTTTATTAAAACATCATACACACAATTTTCTCCAAAACAACTTGTAGTATCTTTTAAAAACAATTCTTCTTTGGCTCCTTTAACGGCAAATGAAAATATAGGATCATTGGTGCGTTTTACCCCCCCCCACATCTGCGAAAATATTCATTTAAAGCACCCATTTTTGTAGGAGAATTTAATTTATCATAAACTTCATTTTTGCAAAAACTATAAGTAAATGTAGGCATGATTAAAGTACCTTCTTTGCCTATAACTTCAAAAAAACAATCTAATATAGTTTGTAAAAATTCATTTCTAGGAAGCAAGGGTGTGCCAAAATTAAAAAGTTCACTATGCACACATAAAATATCGCCTTTTGCAATGCCAAGTTTCTTAAAAGCTTCTATCAAGTCAACATTAGAGTATTTTTTATCATTGTATTCTAAGAAATATTTCATTTTATTAGTCCATGAAATTTTAATTTTTCTACTAGATCTTTTAATTCATAAGCTTGTATGTTTAGTTTTGAAGCTATATCTAAAACATCGTTTTTACCATCACAATAGGCTAAAAAATTACATGATATTGGAATGCAACTATTAGTTGAAGAAGTATTGATAGTATGGTATAAGTCTCTTTTACCTAAATTGGGTTCGCAAAATACAGTATTTTGATAAATTTCATTCACTTCTAAATTCATGATAATTTCTTGCATAGTTTTTAAGCTACCTTGTAATCCTTCTTCGCTAATGAAATTTAAATCATCTTTGCTAGTATGGTATTCTTTATAATCACCAAATCTAGTCCTACAGACCCCTACAATAGGTAAATTTACTAAGGGTGCACAAAATTGTCTTTCGTTGCCACCTCTATTTAAAAAGCTAAATTCTTTAAAATTATTTTTTTCTTTTAAAGTATGCAAGGCTACTTTATCTGCTAGAGTATTTTCACTTGGAGTGTGAATGAGTGAGTAAGCATTATCATCGCCTATGCAAGAGAGTGCAAAACCTGCTTTGGTGTATTTTTGTAAATGCTTTAAATGTTTACTAAGATAAACTATACTTCCTATAGTTTCAGGGGCAAAAACAAAACGATAATTATATTTTCTCTCTTTTAGTTTTAAAAGCCATTTAGCTAAAAACGCAGCTACCACAGGACCACTTAACTCATTATTTGCCATAGATGGATGACAAAGGTAAGTGGAAATTAAAATTTCATCTTTTGTTTCTTGTGTGCTAGGTATGAGTAAATCAGCATAGTTTAAAACCCCATTTTCATGGTGTTTTGCATCGATGAAAACTTTATATTTTCCTTCTTTTAGTTTAACTCTATCTTCGTGTTTTATACAAAAACCCCAACGTCTTTTATAATAGCTTGTCACATAAGGTATGGCATCAGGTATTTCTTCTATAGAGTAAAGATGCTCTTGTAGGCTTGCTAGATCAAGCTCTGTGTCTATGCCTGTGCTATAGTTTAACACATGAAGATTATTTTGCTTAAAATCACAAATTTTTTCTCCATCTGGAGTGATGATATAAGCATCGTTTATCTCCCATTCAGCAGGTACTTCCCAGTCAAATACTTTACTTCCACTTGCTATAGAGTGAATTTTTAATATACCCCCCCCCATAGCTTCATCAAGTATTTTTAAGCTTTGTCTAAAGCCAGCCCCTGTAATACTTCTACATATAGGGAAAAGTTTTTTAGCTAAAGCATACATCCCCCCCCCGCTCTGTATGATTGATTCATTCATGTTGAACAACCTTTCTTGATTTCTTCTAAAATTTTAAATAAACTATCTTTAACAAATCGCGCTTCTTTTAAGCTCATTTCTTGATGAGCAGGTATGCTAAGTTCAGCTTTATAAAAATTATCCGCATTTTCTAAAAATAAATTTCCATATAAGTTTTTATAATAACTAAACTCATAAGTAGGCTTATAATGCACTTGTACACCTATGCCTAAATTTAATAATTTTTCAAAAATAATCTCTTTTTGGCAATAAAACTCAGGGAAAAGCAAAATAGGATATAAATGTCTTGAGCTTTTTTTATAATCTTTGATTTTTATAGTGCTAAAATAAGGATTTTTTTCAAATTCTTTATCGTAAAAACTTGTGATGATTTCTCTTTTTTCTAGCATATTATCAAGTTTTTTAAGTTGATTTATACCTAAAGCGCAAGCCACATCACTTAAACGATAATTATAGCCTAGTTCAATCATATCGCTATCCCAAAGTCTTTTTTTGACTATGCCATGACTTCTTAAAAGCTTGATTTTTGAGATTAATTCCTCATCATTGCTAACAACCGCACCACCCTCAAAGGTTGTGATAGGTTTAACCGGATGAAAAGAAAATATACTCAAATCCCCCATAGAACCTACTTTTTGATTTTTATAAATAGCACCTAGAGCATGACTTGCATCATCAATTAGTGGGATGTTGTGTCGTTTGGCTAAGGCTAAAATTTCATCCATTTCTACACTATTTCCAGCAAAATCAACCACACAAATTGCCCCTATATTAGAGCTATCTTGGCTTAGTCTTAAAGCAAGTTTTTTCTCATCAATATTTCCATCACTTTTTACATCTATAAACTCAACCCTAGCACCTGCCATTAAAGCAGCATTTGCAGTTGCAGCAAAGGTAATAGGGGTTGTTAAGACAATTTTATCTTTTACATTTAAAGACAAATACGCAAGGTGTAAAGCAGAAGTAGCTGAATTTAGCACGCAAGCATATTTTACACCCACATATTCACAAAGGGCTTGTTCAAATTCTTCAACCTTTTTTCCGCCGGTTAAAAAATCATCTTTTAAAGCCTCACAAACTACTTGTATGTCTTGTTCGTCAATATTTTGATGAGAATAAGTTATCATTTTTCAAGCTCTGTATGATTTATTATATTTAAAAGCTCTTCTTGGCTAATCCATTCTTTGTTATTATCTGAGCTATAAGAAAAGCCATTAGAAACTTTTTTACCTTTTTGTCCTTTTGCATTTATACTAAAATCAACATTAATATTATTAAATTGGATACTTGGGCTGATGGCATAATAATTTTCAAATTCATAAGTTAAATGACTATCATCACTTGAAATCATAATTTCATGTAGTTTTTCACCTGCTCTTATACCTATGATTTTATGGGCTAAATTAGGAGCCATAGTTTTAGCCAAATCAACGATTTTCATAGAAGGAATTTTTGGCACGAAAATTTCCCCTCCATGCATATATGCAAAATTATTCAGCACGAAATTAACCCCATCTTCTAAGGATATCCAAAATCTTGTCATTCTCTCATCTGTGATAGGAAGCTCTTTAGCGCCTTCATTGATTAGTTTTTTAAAAAATGGTATGACAGATCCTCTTGAGCCTACTACATTGCCATATCTTGTAACGCTAAATTTAGTATGAGAATTTCCTGCGATGTTATTTGCTGCTACAAAAAGCTTATCGCTTGCAAGCTTTGTAGCTCCGTATAAATTAATAGGATTGCATGCTTTATCGGTTGAAAGAGCGATACATTTTTCTACATTATTTTCCAAACACGCATCGATTACATTTTGTGCTCCATGGATATTAGTTTTTATGCATTCCATTGGATTATATTCTGCAATTGGTACATGTTTCATAGCAGCTGCATGGATAACAAAGTCAACATCTTTCATTGCTATATTTAATCTTTCTTTATCTCTTACATCACCTATGAAATAACGCATGCAAGTATCATTAAATTCTCTCGCCATTTCAAATTGTTTGAGTTCATCTCTTGAATAAATGATGATTTTTTTGGGTTTGTATTTTTGAAGTAAAGTTTTAGTATAAGTTTTTCCAAAACTTCCTGTACCACCAGTGATTAAAATACTTTTTCCATTAAACATATTTATTTTCCTATTACTTGACTAAGTTTTTATATCGGCTGAAAATAAAATTATTTTAAAATTCTTGGTAAAGTTATGCCTGTTTGGGCTTGGTATTTGCCTTTTTTATCAGCATATGTTACATCACAAGGCTCATCTCCTTGTAAAAATAAAACTTGAGCTATACCCTCATTAGCATAAATTTTAGCAGGTAGTGGGGTTGTGTTTGAAATTTCTATAGTGATATGTCCTTCAAAACCTGGCTCAAAAGGGGTTACATTTACTATAATACCACATCTTGCATAAGTGCTTTTGCCAAGACAAATAGCCAAAACATCATTTGGCATTTTAAAATACTCAACCGTTCTTGCAAGTGCGAAAGAATTTGCAGGTACTATACATACATCGCCTACAAAATCTACTACATTTTCCTCTACAAAATTTTTAGGATCTACAACAGTGGAATTTACATTAGTAAAAATCTTAAATTCTCTTCCAACTCTTATATCATATCCATAGCTTGAAAGCCCATAACTAACTATACCTTTACCTATATTTGCTTCGCAAAATGGCTCTATCATATTGTGTTTTAATGCCATTTTTTTGATCCAATTATCTGCTTTTAAGCCCATTTTTGTCCTTTATAATTAAAGTGAATTTTTAAATTATATCTTAAAATAAAAGTAAAAAATAAATAATTGAAGTTATTTTTAGTATTTTTATATATAATTATAAATTAAGTCTTATAAATTAAGGAGAATATATGACAAAAGAAGAAATCAAAGAACTAATGCAACTTTTTGCAGAAGCAAATATAAGCAAGATTAAAATAAAAGAACAAGATGGATTTGAAATAGAACTTGAAAGAGATATGTGTTGTGAATTGCCAGCTCCAGCTCCTGTTACTCCAGCCCCACAGCCAATTAATGTAAATGTAGTTAATGAAACCAAAGCAAGCTCAAACTCTTCTAATAAGCCAACTATCAACAGCCCTATGGTAGGTACTTTTTATCAAGCTCCAAGCCCAGGTGCAGCGCCTTTTGCTAAAGCAGGACAAACTATTAAAAAAGGAAGCACTATAGCAATTATTGAAGCGATGAAAATCATGAATGAAATCGAAGCTGAATATGATTGTAGGATAGTAGAAGTATTAGTTGCAGATGGTCAGCCTGTAGAATTTGGTATGCCTTTATTTGTGGTGGAGAAATTATAAAATGGAAATTAAAAAAGTTTTAATAGCAAATCGTGGAGAAATTGCATTAAGAGCTTTAAGAACTGTAAAAGAAATGGGAAAAAAAGCAATTTGTGTGTATTCTACCGCAGATAAAGACGCTTTGTATTTAAAATATGCTGATGCGAGTATTTGCATAGGAAATGCTAGAAGTTCAGAAAGTTATTTAAATATCCCAGCTATTATTAGTGCGGCTGAAATTAGCGAAGCTGATGCGATTTTTCCAGGATATGGATTTTTAAGTGAAAATCAAAATTTTGTTGAAATTTGTGCAAAACATAATATCAAATTTATAGGTCCTTCAGTAGCTGCTATGGCGCTAATGAGTGATAAAAGTAAAGCAAAACAAGTAATGCAAAGAGCCGGCGTGCCTGTAATCCCAGGAAGTGATGGAGCTTTAGGTGGGGTTGAGGCGGCTAAAAAGCTTGCTAAAGAAATAGGTTATCCTGTGATTTTAAAAGCAGCAGCAGGTGGTGGTGGCCGTGGTATGCGTGTAGTTGAAGATGAAAAAGATTTAGAAAAAGCCTATTGGTCGGCAGAAAGTGAAGCTATGAGTGCTTTTGGCGATGGCACTATGTATATGGAAAAATATATCCAAAACCCACGTCATATAGAAGTGCAAATCATAGGAGATAGCTTTGGTAATGTGATACATTTGGGTGAGAGAGATTGCTCTATGCAAAGACGCCATCAAAAGCTTATAGAAGAATCTCCTGCAATTTTACTAGATGAAAAAACAAGAGCAAGACTTCATGAAACAGCAGTTAAAGCTGCGAAAGCTATTGATTATGAAGGTGCGGGAACTTTTGAGTTTTTAGTAGATAAAAATTTAGATTTTTATTTTATTGAAATGAATACGCGTTTGCAGGTTGAGCATTGTGTGAGTGAAATGGTAAGTGGGGTAGATATTATCGAGCTTATGATTAAAGTAGCAGAAGGGTATCCTTTACCAAAACAAGAAGAAATTAAACTTAAGGGTCATTCTATAGAATGTAGAATTACTGCAGAAGATTCTAAAACTTTCTTACCTTGCCCAGGTAAAATCACAAAATACGTAGCTCCAGCAGGACGTAATGTTAGAATGGAAAGCCATTGTTATCAAGATTATAGTGTGCCTCCTTATTATGATTCTATGATTGGAAAATTAGTTGTTTGGGGAGAAGATAGAAACACAGCTATAGCTAAAATGAAAATAGCCTTGCAAGAGCTTATTGTAGGTGGAATAAAAACAACCAAAGATTTTCATTTAGCGATGATGGATAATGCAGATTTTATCAATAATAATTATGATACAAATTATCTTTCAAGACATTAATTTAAGATAGGTTTAACCTATCTTAATTCCTCTATATGAGCGTTTGCTCTTATTTTATCAAGATGATTTTTTAAGGCTTGTTCTCTTTGGGTTAGAGTGTAAACATTACTAACTTGGTCTTTGATTAAATCAAATTCGATAGGGTTTTTGCCATATTTTTCTTTTACAAAATACACTATATAAGCATTTTCACCATTTAATACTGGAGTAAATTCTCCTATTTTTGTATTATTTAACAAAGCAAGTAATCTTGGATCTAAACTAGCCGCATTTAAACTAATGGCCTTTGATTTAATCTGAGAATTTTTATACATAGGGTTTTGTGCAAGCTGTTGTAAAAGTTCAGGATTGGTAGAATTGTAAACAACTAAGTCTATGTTTGAAAAAGTGCTAAATTTATCAAGATTGCTTTCATAAAAATGTTTTAGTGTTTCATCGTCAATATTGATTTTTGCATTTTGCATTATGCTTCTATAAAGTTTTTCTCTTTCAAGATCTTTTCTAACTTTGTTTTTAAAAACTTCAAAACTTAAACCATCTTTTTCTATCTTTGCTTGCAAACCATTGATGTCAGTTTTATTGCCTTTTGCTATTTGGGCTAATTTTTCATTAAGTTCAAAAGTGCTTACATAAATTCCTAGCTTTTTAGCTTCACTTTGTTGAACTTTATCATCTACTAAAAATGCTATAGCCTTTTGCTTATCATTGGTTTTTAATTCTTTCATGGTTTGTTCTATATCATAAAGAGTAATAGGTTGATTTTCTACTACCATTGCCACACCGCCAATGGTTTGAGCATATAAAATATTTGCAGCAAAACAACAAGATATTAAAAATTTTCTCATATGAAACCTTTATTTAAGTGTAAATATAGCATTATAACAATAAAAATTTAAAAAAGGTAAAAATATGCAAGAAATTACAACACGTTTTGCTCCTTCTCCAACAGGATATTTGCACATAGGAGGGCTTAGAACGGCTTTATATAATTATCTTTATGCAAGAAAAAATAAGGGTAAATTTTTATTGCGTATTGAGGATACGGATTTAAAAAGAAATTCACAAGAAGCTACACAAGCTATTATAGAAGCATTTAAATGGTGCGGACTTGATTATGATGGGACGATTGAGTATCAATCCCAAAGATTTGATATTTATAAAAAATACATTCAAAAATTATTAGATGAGGGTAAGGCTTATTATTGTTATATGAGTAAAGAAGAGCTTGATGAGTTAAGAGCTAAGCAAGAAGCAGCTAAAGAGCGCCCAAAATATGATGGTAGATATAGAGATTTTAAAGGAACTCCGCCAAGTGGTATTGAGCCTGTAGTGCGTATAAAAGCACCACAAAGTGGAGAGATTAAATTTATAGATGGTATTAAAGGCGAGGTTAGTTTTAAGGCTGAAGATATTTTAGATGATTTTGTAATCGCAAGAAGTGATGGTAGCCCAATTTATAATTTAACCGTTGTAATTGATGATGCACTAATGGGTGTGAGCGATGTTATAAGAGGAGATGATCATTTATCAAATAC
The DNA here is from genome assembly GCF_025773025.1 of Campylobacter sp. CNRCH_2013_0855. Taxonomy (NCBI): domain Bacteria; kingdom Pseudomonadati; phylum Campylobacterota; class Epsilonproteobacteria; order Campylobacterales; family Campylobacteraceae; genus Campylobacter; species Campylobacter sp. CNRCH_2013_0855. The sequence goes on from NZ_JAKMTE010000003.1 coordinate 13,094, forward strand.
TCCAAAACAAATCGTTCTTTATGAGGCACTAGGCTTTAAAATTCCTAAATTTTATCATGTGGCTATGATACATGGTGAAGATGGTAAAAAACTTTCTAAGCGTCATGGAGCAACTGATGTGATGGAATATAAAAATATGGGAATTTTGCCTCAAGCCTTGCTTAATTTTTTAGTGCGTCTTGGTTGGAGTCATGGTGATGATGAGATTTTTTCTTTAGAAAGTATGCAAGAACTTTTTGATCCAAATCATATCAATAAAAGTGCTTCTTGTTATAATTTTAAAAAGCTAGAATGGCTTAATGCTCATTATATTAAAACTTTACCTTTTGAAGAAATCAATAGACAATTAAAAGATTTAGGATTTGATTTAAGTCAGTATGAAAAAGCAGGATTTTTACTGGATATGTTAAGAGAGAGAGCTAAAACCCTGCATGATATTATTAGCGGGGCTAAAGTGTTACTAAATGACCCAAAAGAATATGATCAAAAGGCTGTAGACAAATTTCTTAATGTAACAAATTTAACTTATTTGGAAAAATACGCTATGGTTTTAAATGAGCAAAAAAATGCTTGTGAATTTGAAGAATTAACTAATCAATTCTTAGAAGAAAATAATCTTAAGTTAAAAGATCTAGCTCAAGCCATACGCATTGCACTCACTGGAAGCTCGGTAAGTCCTAGTATTTTTGAAGTATTAGAATTTTTAGGAGTGCAAAAAGCTAAGCTTAGAATAGAAAATTTACTAACTTACATGAAGGGGAAATAATGAATTTAAAAGAAGAGGCTTTAGAATACCACTTAGGTGGTAAAGTAGATATTGTTGCTAGAAAGCCTATGGATAGTGCGCATGATTTATCCTTGGCTTATTCTCCAGGGGTTGCTGAACCTTGTGTTGAGATAGCAAAAGATGAAACTTTAGCTTATAAATACACTAACAAAGCTAATTTAGTTGCTATAGTAAGTGATGGTAGTGCGGTTTTGGGGCTTGGCAATATAGGAGCAAGTGCAAGTAAGCCTGTGATGGAAGGAAAGGCTTGTTTGTTTAAAAAATTTGCTAATGTTAATGCTTATGATTTAGAAATCAACGCTCATAGTGTAGATGAGATTGTTACTTTTTGTAAAGCTATAGCGCCTACTTTTGGAGGGATCAATTTAGAGGATATTTCAGCACCAAAATGCTTTGAAATAGAAGCTGCTTTGCAAGATCTTGGAATTCCTGTAATGCATGATGATCAACACGGAACTGCAATCATTTCTACAGCAGGATTAATGAATGCTATGGAAATTAGTGGTAAAAAATTTGAAGATATTAAAGTAGTGGTAAGTGGTGCGGGTGCAGCGGGTATTGCAAGTGCTAGAATGTATAGAAATTTAGGGGTTAAAAATATCGTTTTAGTAGATAGCAAAGGTGTGATTAATACCCAAAGAGATGATTTAAATAAATACAAACTAGAATTTGTAAGCGATACTAAAGATAGTACTTTAAGAGAGGCCTTAAAAGGCGCTGATGTATTTTTGGGTTTGAGTGCACCTAAGATTTTAGATGATGAGATGATTTTAAGTATGGCTAAAGATCCTGTGATTTTTGCGCTAGCTAATCCTGTACCTGAAGTAATGCCTGAAGATGTTAAAAGAGTTAGAAATGATGCTATAGTTGGAACAGGTAGAAGTGATTATCCAAATCAAATTAATAATGTTTTAGGTTTTCCTTTTATTTTTAGAGGAGCTTTAGATGTAAAAGCGACTAAAATCACCGAAAATATGAAAATAGCAGCTGCAAAAGCTTTGGCTGATTTGGCTAAACTTGAAGCAACTGATGAGGTAAAACAAGCTTATGGTGTAGAAGAGCTTAGCTTTGGCAGAGATTATGTGATACCAAAACCATTTGATAGCAGGGTAAAAGCTGTAGTTAGTGCTGCTGTGGCAAAAGCTGCGGTTGAAGATGGAGTGGCTTTGGTAAAAGAATTTGATTATCAAAAATATTTAGCAAGTTTACAATAATTTTTATATATTAAGTTTTATTTAAAATAATTTTTTGAATAAAACTTAATTTTTATTTTCAATCTTTTAGTTTGACTTTTCGATTTATAATTTTCAATCCAATAAAATTAAGTAATAAAATAATTTCTTACACTAAATGTTAAAATTTGATATAAATTTTAGTATTGATTATATTTTTAATTAAATTAATTTATATTTAAGATATTTTTTTATAGGATACTAGTACTTAATCATAGAAAGGCTAAGATGATTTTTGGAAAGATAGATTATCTTAATTTACTCCCTTTACATATCTATCTTAAAAAAACAGCTTTTCCTAGCTATGTTAAGCAAACTACAGAATACAAAAAAGGGGTTCCTAGTAAGCTAAATCGCCATTTGTATTTTAGACGCATTGATGCAGCGATTATTTCAAGTATTGAAAGTCGTAGAAAAAAATACAAAACCTTAAATGTGGGAATTTGTGCAAGCAAAAAGGTAAAAAGCGTTTTAGTGAAAAAACATTCTCAAAGCAAAGAAGATGCAAGTTCTGCAACTTCTAATGCTCTTGCAAAAGTTTTAAAGCAAAAAGGGGAGGTTATCATCGGTGATAAGGCTTTAAAACTTTATTTGCAAAATCCAAAAGATTATATTGATTTGTGTGAATTATGGTATGAAAAGACAAAATTACCTTTTGTTTTTGCACGTTTTTCTTGCGTTAAAAATTTTTCTATTTATAAAAAAATGATGAAAAATTTCACAAAAAGTAAAATTTTCATTCCACAATATATTTTGTTAGATTATTCTAAATCAAGAAATCTTTCTCAAAAGGAAATTAGTGCATACTTAAAGCTAATTTACTACAAAATAGGAACAAAGGAGCAAATGGCGCTAAAAAAATTTTTAGCTAAAACAAGCAGCAAGATACTATAAAAAGGACAATTTATGAGTATGGCTAAACAATATATCAACGAAACTTTAGAAAAAATTCAAACAATTTCCCCAAGACAACCTATCTTTTTTCAAGCAGTAACTGAGGTATTAAATTCTTTAGAACCTTTACTTGAATCTAATAAAACCTACCAAGATCATGCAATATTAGAGCGTATTGTAATGCCTGAAAAAACAACTATATTTAGAGTTGTATATATTAATGATGCAGGTAAAGCTCAAACACATTTTGGCTATAGAGTACAGTTTAACTCTAGTTTAGGACCTTATAAAGGTGGACTTAGATTTCATCCTAGTGTGAATTTAGATGTTTTGAAATTTTTAGGTTTTGAACAAATTTTCAAAAACTCTTTAACGGGTTTAATGATAGGCGGTGCTAAAGGTGGAGCAAATTTTGATCCTAAAGGTAAAAGTGAAGCAGAAATTATGCGTTTTTGTCAAGCTTTTATGGCTGAACTTTCAAAAATCATAGGTGCAAGCACTGATGTGCCAGCGGGTGATATAGGGGTTGGTGCTAGGGAAATTGGATATATGTTTGGAGCTTATAAGAAAATTAGCTCTAATTTTGATGGAACCTTAACGGGAAAGAAAATTCCATGGGGTGGAAGTTTAGCAAGAACAGAAGCAACAGGATATGGTTGTGTGTATTTTACTCAAGAAATGCTAGCAAAATATAACAATGCATTAGAAGGAAAAGAGTGTGCAGTCTCAGGTAGTGGAAATGTGGCAATTTATACCATAGAAAAATTACACCAACTTGGAGCAAAAGCAATCACAATAAGCGATAGTGATGGATTTGTTTATGATAAAGATGGAATAGATTTGGATTTATTAAAAGAAATTAAAGAAGTAAAAAGAGCTAGGGTGAGTGATTATGCAGTGCTTAAAAAAGGTGCTGTTTTTACTCCAAAAAGTGCATATAAACAAGGTTGTAATGGAGTATGGAGTATACCTTGTGATATAGCTTTTCCAAGTGCTACGCAAAATGAGTTAAATTTAGAGGATATTAAAATCTTATATCACAATGGTTGTCGCATGGTAGCAGAGGGGGCTAATATGCCAAGCACACTTGAAGCGATTGATTTTATGTTAAATCAAAAAGACTTTTTATTTGCTCCAGCTAAAGCTGCAAATGCAGGTGGAGTAGCGACTTCTCAACTTGAAATGCAACAAAATGCAAGTATGTGCCAATGGAGTTTTGAGGAAGTTGATGCAAAATTGCATAAGATTATGAAAAATATTTTTGAAAATTCATATGAGTGTGCAAAAGCTTATAATCATGAAGGAAATTTAGTAGTAGGCTCAAATATAGCAGGCTTTAAAAAAGTAGCTGATGCGATGATTGATCATGGTTATATTTAAAAAAGATGGCTTAAATGCCATCTTTAACGCATATAAAAAAAGCTTGTTATTTGATTAGCAATTTTTTCCTCTAAAGACTCTTTGGCTCTGTCTATATTGCTAAGATAAGCAGTTCTTGCTAAAAGCGAGGTGCTTTGAGTAGAGTTTTTGGAGCTAATTTGTAAATTAACTTGTAAAAGATAGTAATTTTCTACTTCCATTTCAAAAACATCATCTATTTTATCAAAGTCATTATAAAAAAATCTCGCATTAGAAGCAATTAGTCTTTGCGCATAGGAAAATTTCTTAAAATCCACTATATTGATGTAAATTTTATAATCACTTTGTTCATTATTTAAAATTAATCCTAAATTTTGTAATTTTTGAGTGAGCTTAGCTTCTAAATTTGTGTTTAATTTTGAAGGGTTGTTGATGTGTAAAGAAAAACTTTGATTTTTATTAGCATGCAGGAAAATACCTTCATTGTTTGTTTGGATAAAAGTTTGCATAGGGCCTGTGCAAGCACTTAAAAATAGTGCAAGCACAAGTAAGAAAAGATTATTTTTGAACATCGATTATGGTTGGTACGGCACGAAGACCAAGTTTAGAGTATTTTGCAAAAGTTTCTCTTACTGCTTTAACCTCAGCTTCACTAGGTTTTTTATAATCTTTTATATCTTTATCATAGTATTTTTTCATAATGGCAATTTTTTGTGTATCGTCTTTAGCATTTTTACTTTCTTTATAAATTAATGCAGATTTTTCAAAAGCACTAGTATCATGGATAGGGGTTAAGATAAATTTCACTTGATGGGTTTTTAGTGTTTCTTCTATTTTATCTAAATGCATTCTACAATATGGACATTCTGGATCACTAAATACATAAAGTAAAGGTTTATTTTTATCGCCTAAAGAAATAAACATTTTTTCTTTTTTAAGTTCCACTAGAGCTTTTTTTGAAAATTCAGCTTGTTGTTTTTCCATAAGTTTTGCTTGATAAATTTGAGAGTAAAACTCACCTTTTTTTACATCAATTACTTCAGTTGTGATGATATTATCTTGAGTGAAAACGATTTCTTGGAAATTTTTACCACTAATTTCAAAATTAACTATCACAGCTTCAAAGTTAGTATCAGGAATTTTTTCTCTACTAGAAACACTAATGTTTGCATTTGATAAATTTGGATTTTTTTTAAAAAAATTAATAATTTCTTCATTACTTGCAGCAAATAAAGAGCTAGCAAGAGTTAAAAGAGCTAAAGATTTTTTCATTTTTTTCCTTTATTTTAAATTTTTATACATTATAAAATGTAAATTTTAACACTTAGGCTTTTAACATTCTTTTTTCCTCAATTTTTATCACTTGAGGATAGTTTTTATCAAGGTATTCTAAATAAGCTATGGCATATTTTCTTGAAATTTGAAAATGATTTTTTACAAAAGCTACATCTAAATGATGATTTTGTAAAAGTTTTAAAAACTCTTGCATGAGATTTTCAAGAGCATTTTTTTCTATAAAAAGATTATGCGCTAATCTTTTGACTTTGTTTTCTTTAGTGAGTTTTTTTAAGATAAGATCTCCATTTTTCCTATCAAGTTCTAAATACTCATAAAGATTATAAGGTGCGGTAGGTTTTATACCTTCTTTTTTTAAAATTTCATAAAGCTCACAATGAGCCTTTTCTTGTAGTTTTTCAAAATTTTGTCCTTTTAAAAACCATATGCCATCTTTAAAATCTAATTTTTCTTGCATTTGCTTGAGCACATAAGCACAAAAGCTCTCACTTGCCCAGCTAAGCCTTAAGGCGATAGAATGAGGAGAGATTAAAGCATAAGGATTTTTAGAGAAAATAAAATTAATAAATTCTTTTAAAGTTTGCATAGCATTTAAATCATACACATTTAAAGCTTGCTCATCGACAAAAACATGATCTAAACTTTTTGCTAGGTTTAGGGCTTGCTCATGAGTGAGTTTAAAGCGTTGATAACTTGAAAGTAAGCCAAAGCCAAGTTTGTGAGTTTGTTTTAAAAACTCAAATACTTTTTTAAAATCTTTTTGTTCTAAAAGTGCTAGATACTTAGCTTTTATATCTTTTTTTAAAGGCTCACTCACTGCATTTAATACCACGCCACCACTTTTAATACGCCCATTTTCAAGCAAGATAAATTTATCATCAAAACACAAAGGTAAGTTTTTATCAAACTCTAAGCTAATATAAGTTTTATCTTCAAATTCTTTGATTACATTAATTTTTGCATTAAGCTTTTTTGAGCCACTACAAAATTCTAAAATACTCCCGTGTTTAATCTCTGTATTAAAAACTACTCCATCGATACTTTTAAAGCTTTTAAAAACACCTTTTTTGCTTAATACATAGCCTTTTTTTAACTCATGATAATCACAATTTAAACTCAAAGCAACTCTATTATAAGCTTTTGCTTCTAAAACATTTTCTTCATGAATTTGTATATTTTTTACAATGATATCTTTTTGATTTTCAAGGCAAAAGATTTTTTCATTTTTGCTGATTTTTCCTTCATTTAAGCTTCCTGTTACTACCGTTCCTATACCTTTTAGAGAAAAAACTCTATCAATGTAGTATCTAAAAATTAAATTTTCATCATTTTCTTTAGGCTTTAAACTAAGTAGATAGTTTTTTAAATTTAATATACTTTGCTCATCATAAATGCTTGTTGGAAAAACTTTTAAGATATTGATTTTAAAGGCTTTTAATTCTTTTAAAAGCTCTACTTGTTTTTGTGCTAAATCCTTGCATAAATCAACCTTACTCAAAATAAGCACCACATCTTTTACGCCTAAAAATTCCAAAACCCTTAAATGCTCTATACTTTGAGCCTTTAAACCCTCGTTTATATCTATGACAAACATACATACTCTAAAGCCAAAAGCACCACTTATCATAGTTTTAATCAAACTTTCATGCCCAGGCACATCAATAAAAGCAATGTTTAAATTTTCACTTTTTAAATTTGAAAAGCTAAGATTAATCGTAATGCCTTTTTCTTGCTCTTCTTTTAAATCATCACCCTCAAAACCATTTAAAGCTTTAATAAGCGAAGTTTTACCATGGTCAATATGCCCAGCAGTGCCTATGATGATACTATGCATGAAATACCTCTTTAATAATGCTTATTATTTTATTTAAATCTTTTTCTAAAATACTTCTAAAATCTAGCACAAAATGCCCATTTTCAACACGGCCGATCACGCCTTTTTTTCTAAATTTTTCTTGTAAAAGCAAAGCTTTTTCATCAAAACTTAACACAAAAGTATCTAAGCTTTTATCAGGCATAGATCCACCACCTACTAAACTTTTAGAAGCTTTCAACTCACATTTAATAGGAATTTTTTCTTTGACAAAGAGTGCCTTTTTTTCTATGGTTTTTAAATCATCATTTAAAAGTTTTAGCGTAGGAATTTTTTCATATTCTTTTTCTAAGTATGCTTTGGTAGTTTCATTTAAAAAAGCTAGAGTGATTTTATCAACCCTTAGCATTCTTAGAAGTTGATTTTTCTTTAGTTGTTGAATGTATTTTTTCTTTCCAAGTATAATGCCTGCTTGAGTAGAGCCAAAAAGTTTATCGCCGCTAAAACTTAAAATATCACAATGTTTTAAAAGCTCTTTTACACTTGGCTCATTTTTACTAAGTTGTTTATTAATCTTTTCACACCATCCAGCACCCAAATCATAATAAGATATGAGTTTTTTCTTTTTTGTTAAAGCGTGAATTTCACTTAAGCTCACCTCTTCAAAAAATCCTTTAAAAGCAAAGTTAGAGCGGTGGGTTTTCAAGATCATTTTAGTATTTTCATTGATAGCTTTTTCATAATCATATAAATGAGTTTTATTAGTCGTGCCTATTTCTTTTAGCTTAACCCCAGCTGCTAGCATAACTTCAGGAATTCTAAAATTTCCCCCAATTTCAACTAGCTCACTTCTTGAAGTAATAACTTCCTCATTTTTTGCTAAGGTGTTTAAGATCAAAAATACAGCCGAGGCGTTATTATTAACAACTAAACAATCTTCACAATCAAATAATATTTTTAAATTCGCACTAAGTGCGTCATACCTTGAACCTCTTTTACCACTTTGCATGTTAAACTCTAAATTAGAATAAGAGCAGATGATTTCTTTAGTTCTTTCAAAAATACTCTCATCAATAATGCTACGACCAAGATTAGTGTGTATGATAACTCCAGTAGCATTGATTAAACTTTGGCTTTGCATATTTAAAAACTCATCAATACTTTGAGCAATTTTACTTAGTAAATCTTGTAAGCTAAAATTTAAATTTTCATTTTTACTTAGTTCTTTTTTACAATTTGAAACAACTATTTTTGCAAAATGAGATCTTAAATACAAAGGGTAGCTAGCCAAGTTTTCATCATTTATAAGCGTGTTTATGGGTGGAAAATTTCTAAATTTGTTCATCTTAAACCTTAAGAATAAATTAGTAAAATTATAACTTTTTTATAATGAAATTTATATAATTAAGATTAAAAAATTTAAAAGAGAGTGTTATGAAAGATTTTGTATTTTTAGAAAATGAAGATTTAATTCCTTTAAGTGATAATATTAGCATAGTTCAAAAAGCCTGTAACGAAGAAGTTTTTATAGGAAATTCAAAGCTTTTAAACCCTGAAGTTTATGCACCTGAGATTAATTTTTACCTTAAAAATTCACAAGATGATGTGCTTAAAAAAGCCAAAACTATTGAGTCTTTATATAAGATTAGATCTAAAGTTTATGATTTAGGGCTTGATTTAGAATACACCAAAGAAGTGGGTAAAAATGTAATTATTGTAAGCAATGAGGAACAAAATGAGCTTATAGAAAGCTTAAAAAAACAAGAATACAAGGTTTTAAAACTAAGCAATGAGCAATGTTTGGGTGTTTTAGGTTGCGTGGGCGAGCTTTGCGTGATAGCTTTAAAAGATGATGAGCAAGTAGAGATTGATTGTGATTTTTTCTTATATGATGTAAAAAAAGAAAGTTTTGATCAACAAAGTGGTTGTTATGATTTAACTACTTTAAGTCAAGAAGAACTTATAAAACTTTTAAATTCTAATTCTCCAAAATATAAATTTAGAAATTATATTAGTTATGATGATAGCATTTGTCAATACCATGAAAGAAGAAGTATTCATTGTGGAAAATGTGCTGAAATTTGTCCTAGTGTGGCTATTTTAAAAGATGATGAGCAAAGAAAATTAGAATTTTCCCATGTGGATTGTTTAAGCTGTGGTGATTGTGTGGGGATTTGTCCTAGTGGGGCGCTTGATTATGCACCTATGCCACGCAATAGTTTTTATGAAATTTTAAAATTTTATGAAGATAAAATCATTTTAATTATCCCTGAGAAAATGTCTATAGAAAATTTAAATATCACTTTAAAAGAAGATGTAATGCCTTTTATGATTAAAGGCGAAAGCTATCTTGATCAAGCACATTTTTTAGCTATGCTTCAAACAAGTGGTGCGAGTGTGATTTTTTATAGTGATGGCTTATCGCAAGGTGCTTTAGAAGTGATAGCTTTGATGAATGAAATTTTTCAAAGAAAATTTAAACAAAATGCAATTTTTCTAGCTAAAGATGAAAAAGAACTTTTAGAGGCTATAAAACAAGCGCATTTTATAGAAAATCTTAAATTTATATCTTATAATCCTGCGCTTTTAAAAAGAGAAGATTTTGCTATAAGATTAAGAGAGCTTATAAAAGAAGAAAATTTAGGCAATATCCCAAGCAAAGAATGGATACGCTATGGAAAAATCACTATCAATACAGATACCTGTACCTTATGTCTTTCTTGTGTGGGAGCTTGTAATGTAGGAGCTTTAGTGGCTGATGCTAAGGATAATTCTTTGAAATTTAATGCAAGCTTATGTACTACCTGTGGATATTGTGAGGCAAGTTGTGCTGAAAAAGATACTTTAATGCTTCAAAGAAGTGGGATAGATCTAGAAAAAGAGTATTTTTCTTTTATGGTTTTAGCTCAAGATGAACTTTTTGCTTGTGTAGAGTGCGGGAAAGAATTTGCTACTAAAAAGGCCATTGAAAAAATTGCTAGCATTATGAAGCCAAGATTTATGGGCGATGAGGCTAAGATAAAAACACTATATTGCTGTGCTGAATGTAAAGCAAAAGTAATGATACAAAGTATGAATGTGCTTTAGCCAAAAGGCTTAAGCACTAAGTTTTAATCCCACCACTCCAGTGATGATTAAAATAATAAAAATGATTTTATTAAGAGTAATTGCTTCTTTAAAGATTAAAAATCCCACCACGCTAACTAATGCCAAACCACAACCTGCCCAAGTTGCATAAGCTATGCTTAAATCAATTTTTTTCAAAGCATAAAATAAACCTACTAAAGAAAATGAAAAAAACACCGCAAAAATGATTAAATAAAGATTATTTTTACTTATGCTTGCATACTTCATCGAGCTTGTTGCAATCACTTCAAAAACTATACTAATTGCTAATACTAACCAATGCATTTTATATCCTTTTAAATTAATTTAAAAATGAAACTATAAAAGGATAAAAGGTGGTGCAGTAGGGGCTATAAAATAACCACAAGATAATCTTATCTTCCATTTTGTCCATAAGCTAGTGTAAAATTTTAAGATAAAAAATCCATAAGTCATTTATAACCTTGTAATAATTTATCTTATTTTAGCATTGTTTTTTATATCTTAGTTAAATTTAGCGCAAAAGCTTTTTGACTTAAAAGCACTTCATCATTTTCTTTAAAATCTTTAGCTTCTAAAGGACTTAGCACTACTTGGCTGATTTGATTGCCTATGGCAAGTATGGCTATAAATATGCTATCTTGTTTTTGTAGTTTTAAAATGCGTGCTTTTATGGCAAATTTTTGCGAGCCTTGTGTCTTTAAAAAAACTTCATTAGGCGAGCCTTCTTTGATGATGGCTCCATTTTCTAAAATGATGACTTTGTTAGCTAGTTTATAAACTTCACTTACATCATGGCTGATTAAAATAGTAGTGATTTTATAAGTTTTATGTATATTTAAAAGATAATCATGCAAGTGTAGTTTTATCTCATTATCTAAGGCACTAAATGGCTCATCTAAAAGTAAAAGTTTGGGTTTTTGCATAATAGCTCTTGCTAAAGCTACGCGTTGTTTTTGTCCCCCGCTTAGTTCTAAAATATGACTTTTTTTGTGTTTGCTTAAATCTAAAAGTTCTAAAAGCTCATTAGCAAATTTTAGATCTTTTTTGGCAAAAAGTAAGTTTTGCTCTACATTCATATTTTCAAATAAAGCATAATCTTGAAAAACAAAGCCAAGTTTTCTTTTTTGTGGGCTTAGAAAGTTTTTATCATCAAAAAATATCGTATTATTAAAAGTGCAAATTCCTTGTGCTTTTTCAAAACCTGCTAAAATTCTCAAAAGCGTAGTTTTGCCACTGCCACTTTTTCCAAAAATAGCACAAAAATCTCCTTCTTTAACTTCAAATTTAACCTTAAGTTTAAATTCTTTTCCTTTATTTTTAAAGATTTTTTCAAAGTCAAGTTTTAACATAAATACTCTTTGATAAATAAAGCACTAGGATGTACATAAGCAAATACAAAATCATTTTTTTGATAATTTTGTTCTAAAAACTCATGGGTACTAATTTGAGCTTCGAAAGTGCAAATTTCATTTTTTAATCTTATGATAGTGATGATTTGTCCTTGAAAAATATCAATGATTTTTGCATAAAAGGTATTTAAAAATGAGTTTTCTAAATTTTTTTTACTAAGCAAGCACTCGCTACTTTTAAAAGCTAGTAAAACTTCTTGATCAATGCTTGCTTTTTCATCAAGTTCTAAAGCAAGCATAAATAATTTATGTTTTTTTATAAGAAATTCTACCCAGTTTATATTTTCATGATTTTTTATAGTATTTATTTTAGCTTTAATCATGGGATATTATAGCCATAAGCTTTGAAAATTTCCTTAGCCTTTTTGCTTAAAATAAAATCATAAAATTTCTTAGCTTTGGCATTATCTTTACCATAAGAAGTGATAACAATGCCTTGATTGATTGGTTCATAAAGCTTTGGATCGATTAAAATATAATTTTTTCCTTCTTGGAGTTTATAAGATTTTAGCGTATCTTCATATAAAGCACTTGCTGCTACAAAACCCACATCGGCTGCTTTTAGTGTTTGAGTAAGTGCTTCTCCTATAGATTTTGCCTCGATGATTTTAGCTTTTGTTTGCTCATAAATTTTAGCATTTTGTAAAGTTTCTATGCTAGCTTGACCATAAGGAGCAGCTTTGGGATTAGCTATGGTGATGATTTTGACTTTTTCTTCTTTAAGCGTGTCTAATCCTTTGCTTAAATCCATTCTAACACTGAGTAAAGCTAAAGCTCCTTGAGCATAAATAACAGGTTTTGTACTAGCAAAATTATCATCATACAAGCTTTGTGTAAATTTCATATTTGCAGCCATAAATATATCAAATGGCGCTCCATTTTTGATTTGCGAAACTAAATTTCCACTAGCGCCTAAGCTTACATTGATACTAATATCAGGGTTTTCTTTTTGAAATTCTTTTTGTAAGGCTTTAAAAGCATAAGCTACATTTGCAGCTGCAGCGATATTTACATCAGCACTATAGCCAAAAATACACAAAAAAAGTAGGGTAAAAATTTTTTTCATTTTTTATCCTTTTAATAGTAAATTTTGAAAAAATTATAGCTTATTTTTAAAAGCAAAAATAAATTTATATTTTTTGCATATTTTCTAAGACTTATTTCATAAGCAAATAAAAATTTTTAATTTTTTTAAAGAATATTTTAAAAGCATTTTAATGTAAAAATTTATTTTAATTTTTGTATAATCTGAAATTTCAATTTATAAGATTTAAAGGAAAAAGCTTGTTAAAATACATACTAACTTTGTGTTTATTTTTTAACACTTTGATTTTAGCAAATGACTTTGAAGATTTTGAACAAGAATATCAAAAAAAAGAAGTCAAAGATAGCTTTTATACCTATAATAAAGCTATGAGTAAATTTAATTATGATCTTTATACTTATTTTTTAAGACCGGTTGTGCTTTCTTATAAAAGTGTTACTCCAAGCTTTATAAGAACAGGTGTGAAAAATGCTTTTGACACCACAAGATCACCTTTTAGATTTATCAATCATCTTTTAAGTTTAGAATTTAGAAAAGCTGGTGAGGAATTTGGAAGATTTTGTGTAAATGTGATTTTTGGATTTGGGTTGTTAGATAGTGCGAGCAAAACTTCTTTAAAAAGTTATGAAGCTGATTTTGGAACGACTTTGGGTAAATGGGGAGTGGGTAGTGGAGCGCATTTAGTACTTCCACTTTTAGGTCCTTATAATGTAAGAGATGCTTTAGCTTTACCTGTAAATTGGTTTATGGTGCCTGAGGGATATATTGAGAATTTTTGGGTTGGTGTGGGTGTAAATGCTGCATTAAAACTCAATGAATTAAGTTTTGAGTATGAAAAAATAGATGATATTTACCAAAATAGTGTAGATTATTATACTTTTATACGCGATGCGTATGAACAAAGACGCCAAGAACTCATCAAATAAGGAGATAAAATGAAAAAAATCATAGTTTTGCTTTGTAGTGTAATATTTGCTTTTGCTCTAAATTTGCAAGATATTTCTAAAACTATGCAAGAAAAGATCGATGAGAGTTTAAAAATTTTAGATCAAAATAAAAACAATAAAGCTAAAGCAGCGGAAAAAATCTTTGCTTTATTTGATGGTGTTTTTGATTATGAGCTTATGGCTAAGCTTAGTCTTTCTACAAGATATGAAAAATTAAGCGAAAACGAAAAAAATGAATTTAACAAAGCCTTTGAAAAAAATCTTAAAAAAAGTTTCACGGATAAGCTTGCTTTGTATGATTCTCAAAAATTAAAAGTGATTAATTTAGAAGAAAAAAACAAAAGAGTCTTTTTGAAAACTTCTATGATGGTAGATGGCAAAGAAAATTTTGTAATCTTTAAATTTTATGATAAAAATAATGATTGGCAAATTTATGATGTAGATATTTTTGGTATAAGTATCATACAAACTTATCGCTCACAATTTAAAGATGTCTTGCAAAATGGTGATTTTAAAACCTTGCTTGAAAAGCTTTCTAGTGTTGATTTTTCTAAATAATGCTAAGTAAAATTTTAAAAATCTTTCTTAATTTCCCAAAGCTAACTTTGGGGATTACTTTAGTCTTTTGTATATTTTTTAGTTTTTTTGCTAAAAATTTAAGTGTTGATGCAAGTGCTGAAAGCTTGCTTTTAGAGCATGATGAGGGTTTGAAACTATATAGAGAAGTTTCAGCGCGTTATGGTAATGATAATTTTTTAATGCTTGCTTTTGCTCCTAAAAATAAAGATATTTTTACTAAAGAAAATTTAGAAACTATAAAAAACTTAACTCTTGATTTAGAAAAAATCAATGGTGTGCAAAAGGTATTTTCTATCGCTAATGCGCCTTTGCTTGCAAGTTCTAAAGGCAAAGAGTTAAAAGAGCTTATCCAAAATACACCTAATATTTTTAGTCAAGATGTGGATATTAATCTGGCTAAAAAAGAAATTTTAAACCAACCCTTTTATAAAAATAATATCATCTCAAAAGATGGAAAAACAACGGGAATTTTGATTTATCTAGCACCTGATCTTGTTTATAATGACTTGATTAATTCAAGAGATAATGCAAAAAGTGAAAATGAAAAAGAGCATTTTAGAGCCTTGATTAAAAAACACCAAGAAAGCTCAAGGGAATTTAGCGCAAAAAGATTAGAAGAAATTACTAAAATAGTATCTAAATATAGTCAAAATGGAGACTTTTTACACCTTGGCGGTGTAGAAATGATTGCTAATGATATGATTAATTATGTAAAAAGTGACTTAAAAATTTATGGACTTAGTTTAGTAGGACTTTTATTTATAGCACTTTGGTGGTTTTTTGGCTCTTTGCGTTTGGTGTTTTTGGCTTTGGGAATTTGTGTGATTTCACTTTTTACTTCAAGCGGGATTTTCGCGCTTTTGGGCTTTGATATTACTGTGGTATCTTCAAACTATGTAGCTTTAGTGCTTATTATCACTGTTTCTGTTGTGATACACTTAATCGTGCATTTTATAGAAAATTTACACAAACACCCAAAAGCTAGTGTTTATAAGCTTTTACTCTCAACCTTACTTGATAAAGCAAGTCCTAGCTTTTTTGCTATTTTAACCACAGTTGTTGGGTTTTTAAGTTTTGTTTTTTCAGATATTGAGCCTATTATTAAACTTGGTATTATGATGAGTCTTGGTATCAGCGTGAGTTTGATTTTAGCTTATATTTATTTTGCAAGCATTTTGGTATTAATGCCACGTTTAAATTTTAAAGAGCTTAATCAAAATTCGTTGAAATTTTTAAGTTTTTGTGCAAATGTAAGTTTAAAACATAGAAAAATTATCTATGGCATAAGTTTATTTTGTGTGGCTTTTGCTTTGTATGGAATTTTACAAATTAAAGTAGAAAATAGCTTTGTGAGTTATTTTAAAGATAGTTCTAGGATCAAACAAGGTTTGTTGATTATAGATAAAGAGCTAGGTGGAACTATGCCTTTAGATGTGATTGTCAAATTTAAGCAAGGTCCAAAACAAAATGAAAGCTTAGATGAGTTTGAACAAGAATTTGATGATTTAGCCAAAGATGATAGGTATTTTTTTAGTAGTGAAAAAACAAGAATAGCTGCTAAGGTTCATGAGTTTTTAAGTAAGCAAAAATATGTAGGCTCTGTGCTTAGCTTGCAAAGTTTGCTAGAGCTTGGAAAAAGCATTAATGATGGCAAGGCTTTAGATGATTTTGCCTTAGCGTTTTTATATGAAAATTTAGATGAGAATTTTAAAAAGCAAGTTTTAACCCCTTTTGTAAGTGTAGAAAATAATGAGTTGCGATTTAGCGTGCGTATGCTAGATAGTGATCCAAATTTAAGACGCGATGCTTTTTTAAAACAGCTTGAAAAAGACCTAAAAGAACTTTTACAAAATGATAATGTAGAGGTTAAAATCAGTGGTATTATGCCTTTGTATAACAATATGCTTCAAAGTCTTTTTTCATCACAATTTGACACTTTAGCCTTTGTGGTGCTTGTGATTTTTGCTTTGTTTGTGGTGATTTTTAGAAGTTTTGTTTATGCTTTTGTGGCAATTTTGGCCAATCTCATACCTTTAGCTTTAGTATTTGGTTTAATGGGTGTTTTAAATATACCACTTGATATTATGAGTATTACCATAGCTGCTATTTGTATAGGAATAGGGGTTGATGATATGATTCATTATATTCATCGTTTTAAAGAAGAATTAAAACATAAAAGCTTAGAAGAGGCTATAAAAGCTTCGCATATGGGTATAGGAAGTGCGATTTATTATACTAGTGTTACGATTATTCTAGGTTTTTTAGTGATGATTAGCAGTAATTTTATCCCGACGATTTATTTTGGTTTGCTTACGGTTTTGGCTATGAGTTTGCTTTTATTTGGTTCGCTTTTTTTATTACCAAGTTTTATTTTAAGCTATCATTATCTTAAGCAAAATTATAATAAAGTAAAATCCAAATCACATAAACACCAAAAGCAATAAGCATATATTTTATAAATTGTTTCATTAATGTTCCATTTTTTCTAATGCTCTTAAGATATAAGTAGCAAACATTAGTGCTTGTGAGCGATGTGAAATTTTTAATTTTACTTGCTCATCTAATTCGCCTAAGGTTTTATCAAAACCTTTTGGGATAAATAAAGGATCATATCCAAAGCCATTATTACCCCTTGGAGTATCAATAGCAAGGCCATGCATATATCCATGCGTGCTAAAATGTCCATATTTTGAGCTTATGGCTATGGCTGCAGTGTAAAAAGCTTTGCTTTGATGTAAGTTTTTTTCATGTAAAGATTGGATGAGTTTGTTTCTATTGGCCTCATCAGTGCCTTCTTGAGAGTATCTTGCAGAAAAAATCCCTGGTGCATTGTCTAAAGCCTCTACGCTTATACCACTATCATCACTTAAGGTGATAAATTCATCTTGTTTTTTGCCTAAAGCATTAAAAATAGCTTTAGATTTTATCAAAGCATTTTCTTTAAAACTTGTGCCATCTTCGATGATTTCAAAAGGAGTGATGATTTCATTTAAGGCATAAATTTCGTAAGTAGTTAAAAATTTTTTGATTTCTTCTACTTTGTGTGCGTTAGAAGTTGCTAGAATGATTTTTAATTTTTTCTTCATAAATTACTCTTTTTGTTTTGACTTTAAAAAAAGTTTATCAAAATCATAGTAAAATTATCCTTTATAAGGAGAAAAGATGTTAAAAACCGTTTTACCTTTGTCTTTTATTGTAGGAACTAGATTTTTTGGATTGTTTATAGTTTTACCGGTTTTAAGTTTATATGCTTTAAATTTAAAAGGAGCCAATGAGTTTTTAGTAGGGCTTTTAGTAGGTGTGTATGCTCTAACCCAAATGGCATTGCAAGTTCCTTTTGGTATTATTTCAGATAAAATAGGGCGTAAAAAAACTATGTTAATAGGACTTGTGGTGTTTATCATAGGTTCTTTGGTGTGTTCATATGCTGATGATATTTATACAATGATGTTTGGAAGGCTTTTACAAGGAGCAGGAGCCATAGGAGCAGTAGCTACTGCTATGATAAGTGATTTTATCAATGAAGAAAATCGTGGTAAGGCTATGGCTATCATGGGTTCATTTATAGGACTTTCTTTTGCAGCTTCTTTAGTGCTTTCTCCTTTAATGAGTGCTAAATTTGGACTTTCAAGTTTGTTTGATTTAAGTGCGATTTTGAGTTTAATTTGTATCGTGCTTTTATTTAGCGTTGTGCCAAAAGAGCATACAATAGTACATGAAAATACTAAAACTCCATTAAAAAAACTTTTAAAAGAAAAAAACTTAGCTTTGATGAATCTTACTAATTGTATGCAAAAAATGCTTATGAGTATTGCGTTTTTAAGTATTCCTTTGGTTTTAGTACATGAGTTTAATTACCCAAGTGAGAATTTATGGCATGTTTATGTTAGCTCTATGGTGCTTGGGTTTTTAGCTATGGGTTTATCAGGATCTTTAGGAGAAAAAAGAGGCTTAAGCAAAGAAATATTGCTTTTAGGTGTGGCATTTTTCATCATTGCTTATATTATATTTGCTTTTTCACATAATGCTTTAGTGTTTATGGTGGGTGTTGTAGTGTTTTTTATAGGATTTAATTTACATGAGCCTATTATGCAAAGTTGTGCGAGTAAATTTGCTAAGGTAAATGAAAAAGGTGCGGCTTTGGGTGTGTTTAATGCTTTTGGCTATTTTGGAAGCTTTTTAGGTGGTGTCGTTGGAGGGTATTTTTTACACCATTTTAGTTTAGTTACTCTTGCTTTTATTTTGATAGCTTTGTCTGTAATTTGGTTTGTGTTACTTTTGTTTTTACAAAGTCCGGCAGATTTTAAAAACGTCTATTTATCTTTAGAAACAAAACATGATTTAAATAATATTAAAGGTATAAATGGAGTTTTAGATGTGTATAAAAACTCTAAATTTTTAGTGATTAAATATAATAAAAAACTTACAAGCGAAGAAGAAATTTTAGCGATTATTGAAAAATAATCGCTTTTATACAAAATGCTTTTCTTTTAAAATCACATATAATTTTAAAGTAGAAATAAAGAAAGTTAAAATAGCAGGTCCAAGGATAATACCCCAAAAGCCAAAACTTGAAATTCCTGCTATCATCGCAAAGAAAATTAAAAGTTCGTTAATTTGCGTTGGAATTTGAACAAGTTTTTCATTGATCCATTTAATGATATAGGGTTTTACTAAAGTATCTGCGATAAAAGATATCATTATCACGCTATAAATGAAAATCACTAAAGCACCGCTTAAATTGTTATTTGCAAATTCATATAAAGAAACAGGTATATAAACTAAGGCCCCACCTACCACAGGGATTAAAGAGCTAAAGCAAAATAATATCCCCATTAAAATCGCATCATAACCATAAAATTTAGTAATGATAGCAAAAAGCACCCCTTGTAAAATAGCATTTAACACCATAGAGTAAAACACCACAGACATTACATTACTCACTTCGCTTAAAATGCCTTGAGTTTCTTCTTTTTTCATAGGTACTATGCTTTTTATATAGCCAATGAGTTGGGCTCCATAAAGATTAGCAAAGAAATAAAACACGCAAATTAATACCATATCAGTTAGAAATTTAGTGCCAAATTTAGTTGCGCTTGAAAGATAGGTTAAAACATTTTTAGAGATAGAATTTAAGTCAATACTTGCTAGTGCTTCTTTGATTTTGGGTTCTATAAAACTTAAAGATTCAGGTAGGTGTAAAGAATAATTTTTAAAATATTCTATGGTATTGTGAAAATAGCTTATATCAAAACCTTTTGCAGCCTTTGCTAGTTCTATAATAGCATATACAAAAGGGATAAAAAATAAAGCTAACATAAAAGCAGTAGTAGCTGCTGCTGCAACGACTTTTTTACCTTTGAAAATACTTAAGAATTTAACATTAACATTAGAAGTAGAAACGGCCATTAAACTTGCTATGGCTATATTCATCAAAAAAGGTTTAAACAAAAAAAGCACCCAAAATAAAATAAATAAAATAAAACTAATCAAGAAAAAATTACTACTTTTCATCAAATAAACCCTTGTTGTATTTTAATTTTAAAACATCAAAGCTTTTTAAGCTCGCAATGCGGCCTTTGGCTGTTCTTTCTATATAACCATTTGCTAGTAAATATGGCTCTATCACATCTTCTATGGTATTTTCATCCTCACTTAATGCTGCAGCTATACTAGAAAGTCCTATAGGTTTTCTTTTAGCTTCAGTTAAAAGCTCTAAATACCGCAAATCCATCGCGTCAAAACCAAGCTCATTTACCCCTAAAGAATCAAGTGCTTCTTTAGCTCTTTTTTCGCTAATGATTTCTTCATCATTTACATCAGCAAAGTCTCTTACACGCTTAAGTAATCTTAATGCAATCCTTGGGGTTGAGCGACTGCGTTTGGCTATTTCCAAAGAAGCTTTTTTTTCACAAGTTTTATTAAGCTTTAGAGCTGCTTTTTCTAAAATGATAGCAAGCTCTTCATTTTTATAAAATTCCAAGCGAAATTGCATACCAAAGCGATCGCGTAAAGGATTACTTAGCATACCTGCTCTTGTAGTAGCACCAATGAGTGTAAATTTAGGTAAATCGATTTTGATTGTTTGTGCAGCGGGGCCACTACCGATGATAATATCAAGACGAAAATCCTCCATAGCAGGGTAAAGCACTTCTTCTATAGCAGGACTTAAGCGATGAATTTCATCGATAAATAAAATATCTCCCTCGCTAAGATTAGTTAAAATCGCAGCTAAATCTCCGCTTTTTTCTATCATGGGTGCAGCGGTAGTTTTGATATTTGCATTCATTTCATATGAGATAATGTTTGCTAAAGTTGTTTTACCAAGTCCTGCAGGCCCACTAAAAAGGATATGATCTAGACATTCATTTCTTTTTTTAGCAGCTTTGATGAAAATTTCTAAATTTTTTTTAATGTTTTCTTGTCCTATGTAACCATCAAAATTTGAAGGTCTAAGGCTTGTTTCATAAGTTTCATCAGGGGAGAATTTTTCAATCTCTACGATTCTATCCATATTTTTTCCATTTTATTTTGTAAGAAATTTTAATTTTATCTAAAATTTGCTAAAATAAACATTTAAACTTAGATTATAGAAGTTTTTATGGGAATTTTAGAGCAATTAGAGTTAGATTACGAGCTTGAAGAAATCGAGCGTTTTTTGTATTTTTTTAGAAGTCTTTGTGATGTTTTAGAGCCTTTGATAGTAAAGCTAAGCAGTGATAGCTCAAAATACAAAGAAGCTTTAAAAGACTTAGAACAAAATATTCACAATGTAGTTTGGGCTGCTAAAAGATTAAATTTAGATGAGATTGCAAATTTTTGCACATTCTGTGAGGAAATTATGCAAGAAGCAGCTAAATTTGACGGGCCTGCTAGTGATGAATTTGTGGATTGGATGTTTTTAGTGGGTGAGCAGCTTGATAGATATTGCAGTGATTATGAAAAAAATGCTTCTTTTTTAAGTGTATTTAACCCTCAAATTGCAAATGTTCCTGATAAAATTTCTAAATAACGGGGACGACTTGGCTTCGACAGGAGTAGAGTGGCCTTGGTGGCATGTCGCTTTGAGCAAAGCGTATAAAGCTCAAATTAAAATTAAACGCAAACAACGTTAAATTTGCTCCTGCTTACGCTAAAGCTGCGTAAGTTCAGTTGAGCCTGAATTTTAAGTCATACTATCTAGCTTAGAATTTGGTCATTTTTGATAGTGTAGATTGAAATTTGACAAGTTTTGATTGAAGTTAAAGTCTTAGTCTAGCTTGAAATTTTGGAAGGTGAGTTTGGCTAGATGAAATTTTCACCTTTGCTAAGCATGTAGATGCCGTGGTTGTTTTATTTTTGGACAGGGGTTCAATTCCCCTCGTCTCCACCAAATTTAATCTTTCATAAAAACTATATCGTTTTTTTGTATTTTTACTAGTTAAGTTGTTTTTAATATAAAAAATTATGGGAAAAAATGTAGATTTTGTTTATAAAATAGTAGATTTATAGGCGATAATATAATTCTTAAATAAGGAAATAAATAATACTCTTAAATCATAGAGTATTATTTTGTATTTTTTAGATGTTTAATCATCCTTATGCTGATTATTCTTGACTAGTGCATCTCTTATATCGATGATAAGATAAATTAGAAAAAAGCTTAAAAATATTACTATAAAAAACCCAATAAGTGTTGCCAAGCCTGCTGCAAAATCTTGCGTAAACATTATTGCAATAGAATAACCAATCGCTGTAATAAAACTTAATATGGTTATTATATCTAGCAAAGTTCTACCAAATTTTATGATTAAATTTTTAATCATGATTACTCCTTGATGAAAAATTGCTAATTATAGCAAAAACATAATTTTAATTAATGGAAGATTGTAAAATTATTTGAAGTTTAGATTTTCTTTGCAAGGCTATCCTTGCAAAGAATTTATACAAATAAAGAATTTACACTTTCATTGTGATAAACTCTGCGTATTACCTCTCCAAAAATAGGTGCTACGCTTAGGACTTTGATTTTATCCATTTGTTGTTTTAAAGGTATAGTGTCAGTTACTACTAGCTCATCAAGCGCATCTTTAGCTATTCTTTCATAAGCTACACCACTAAGTACAGGGTGAGTACAGCAAGCTATAACTGACTTTGCGCCTTTGCTTTTAAATACTTCAGCAGCTTTTACTATGGTTCCTGCTGTATCGATGATATCATCTACTAAGATCACTTCTTTATCTTTTACATCGCCGATGACATTCATTACTTCGCTTTCATTAGCTTTTTCGCGTCTTTTATCTACTATAACTATATCAAGCCCTAAAGCTTTTGCCACGCTTCTAGCTCTTGCTATACCACCTATGTCAGGACTTGCGATGATAGGATTTTTATAGTTTTTATTTTTAATATAATCATTAAAAATAATACTTCCATAAAGATTATCCACAGGTATATCAAAAAAGCCTTGAATTTGTCCAGCATGTAAGTCTATGGTAGCTACTCTATCCACTCCTGCTGATTCTATAAGATTTGCTACTAATTTTGCAGTAATAGGCACCCTAGGGCTTGCTTTTCTATCTTGTCTGGCATAGCCAAAATAAGGGATGATAGCTGTGATAGAGCTTGCACTTGAGCGACGCAAAGCATCTGTCATGATTAAAAGCTCCATTAGATTATCATTCGTTGGAGCACAAGTACTTTGTATGATAAATACATCTTTACCACGCACGCTTTCATCTATTTGAATGCTAATTTCACCATCGCTAAAACGCTTTACACCTGCATTGCTTAGAGGCAATGAAAGGTATTTTGAGATTTTTTTAGCAAATTCTTCATTTGCTGAACCAGAAAATATTTTATATCCACGCATATATAAGCCTTAGAAAGTTTTTTGTGATGATATAAAAAGTTTTTTAAAAATACAATAAAACACATTAAAAGCCGTGCAATCTTTTTAAATCCGCATCAATAGGAAATTTATTTCCATCTTTATCTACGCTCACATAGGTTACTACAGCTGAAGTTACATGCATACAATACACACGGCCATATTCATTAGCTCTTTGAGTAACTACTTCTACTGCTACGGTGATAGAGGTATTACCTGCTTTGATTATTTTTGCATAGCAAGATACCAAATCGCCTACGAAAATTGGCTCCTTAAAAATGATTTTATCCACTGCTACGGTTACTACTCTTTGCGGAGAAAGCTCCCTTGCGGCAATGGCTCCAGCTAGATCAATTTGTGACATGATCCAACCACCAAAGATATTACCAGCGGGGTTTGTATTGCTTGGCATAGCTATAACTCTTAGCTTAGGTTCTCCCATATCTTTCATACATTCTCCTTGTGTTTTAAAAAAAACATTATAATTAAGTTTTAAAAATAAAGAAAGGTAAAAAATGAATGATTTTAAGCAAATAGCAAAAATTGTGAAAAATAGGAAACAAAATATCAATAGTCTTTATAATATACTTCAAACTAATCAAAGTCATCCTTTGATAGATAGAGCTTTAGAACTAGCTAATCTTGAAAATGAAAAAAGCAATGTTTTAGCAATGTTGCGTCGTTTGGTGGATTTAAAAGAGGAAAATTTAGTCCAAGAACTTGAGAAAAAAGGTTTAAATGAAGAAGAAATTTCTCAAATAAAATATAAAGTTTTTTCTTTGGTAAGAGCCTTTTATGAAGTAGAACACCAAGATTTAATCGATGAGATTAAGAGTAAAAATTTACTTGATGAGTTTTATTTGGCTTTAGTTCAAGGTGTGCATAATATAGGTGTAGTTATGAATTCTTTTGAGCTTGTTTGGAGCAAGCAAATTTTAGATACAAATAATAAAATCTTAAAAGAACAATTTCCAAATTTAAGTGATGCTTTGGAGTTTTTAAAGCAAAATGAGCTTTATCAGCTTAATCAAGATGGTGAAATTTGCGAAAGAAGCTATGGGGCTTTAGTTAAAATAGGAACACTTTGGAGATTTTTACCTTATGCAAAAGCTTTTGAAAATGAGGTTTTAAAGCTTGAATATGAGTTTGATAAACTTTTAGAAAAACTAAAAAATTGTGCGTTAGATGATGAAAAAAATGCTTATATTGATTATATAGAAAAATTAAAATTTGCTTTTTGTGAAAAAGATAATAATGAAGTAGTTAAAAAATGGCAAGAAGCAGAGCTTGCGTGGATGGAAGTAAAATATCCATTGCAAATTGGCCATCCTTTAGAATACTATGAGGACTCTTATACGCATGCAGTAGCACTTGAGTGGGATATACGCTTAGAAGATGTGAGTGATTTTAATGGGAGTGATTTTAAAGATAAAATCAAAGAAAGCTTTGCAATGGTGTATGCAAATTTAGATGAAGAAGATGAAGCTTTGTTTGATGAAGTGAATTTTAATCTTGAAAAAACTCAGCTTTATATTTGCATGCCTATGATTTTTTATGGAGCAGAGCTTAAGGGGCTTTTTTCTGCTCAAGTAGTGCCAAATGATGAATATGTAAGCAATATAGCAGGTAAAAAGATCTTTGCTTTTTTAAATTATGTTTATGAAAATGCTAAAACCAAGCCTTTTATGAAGCTTTCTTCTATGGTATTTGAAAAAGAATTTTTAGATTATGGTAGAGAAATTTTATTTTATAATGAAAAATTATGGAAAAGAATTTATGAAGTTTCTACCATAGGTCATGAGTTTGGACATATTTTCTTTGTAGCAAATGATAGCGAAAAGAAAATGAATGAAAGTGGCGTGTTTAAAAATATAGAAGAGTTTAAAGCTACTGCGGGTGGGCTTGTGAATTTCTTTTTGCATGAAGAAGATGATTTAAAGCTTCCAGTGTTTTATGAGCTTATTAAAAGGGCTATAGGATTGATCGCTTGGCAAAAAGTAGAGGAGGTTAAGCCTTATTATACTGAAGGTTTGATTCATTTATCATTGTTGTTTAAATCAGGGGTGTTATCTTTTGCAAATGAGAAATTAAACATTAAATTTGATGAGGAAGCTTATGAAGCCTTTAAGGCTGTGTTTATGCAAAATTATTATAAGCTAGCAAGACATTATATGCTAAAAGAAGATGCTAAAAATTATTTAGAAGAATTTTGTGTTTTAGAAGATGAGGTATTTTTACCACTTGATGAAGAGTGTAAGGAATTTGTAAAATACTACTATGAATTACATAAACTTTATGGTAATGAAATCGATGAAAGCGGAGAGTTTGAAAAATACTCTAATGTAAAATAAAATTTTATCAAGAAGAATTTAGCTTTCTTCTTGATATTTGCTATTTTCTAATGCTTTTTCCATATCTTTTTGCGTTTTTAAAATCGCTTTACTAAAACCATTTAGTACTGAAAATGGAGCAAATTGTGCCGCTCTTTTTTCTCTTGACATTAGTGGGAATTGTTTTGATTTTTGATATTTTTTATCTAGTATATCTTTATACTCATCATGCATTATGACCTCCTATTAAAGAAGTAATTTCTTTAGTTTCATTATCTAAGCTTGAAGCTTTTAAAATAGCCTTTTTACCAAATTTTTGCATGATTTGAAGTCTTGCTTTTTGGAGTTTTTCTTCTTTTTCAAGTTGATTTTTTTCTTGTGAAATTGCATTAAAATCACTAAATAAATTTAATTCTTGGAAATTTTCTTGTGCTTTATCTGTGATATTATTTAAACTTAGGCTGATTTTTCTAATGCTTAAGTTTTTATCACTGATTTTGCAAAAAAGCTCTAAGGCTTTTTTATTGATGATTTTTAAAGAATGGGTAAAATTTTCTAAATTTATACTTCCATGAGCATTTTTAGGTATAGTTCTTCCATAACTATCTTTAGTGATAGCTCCTTTGTAAGAACCCAAAAAACTTGAATTTTCTAAATTGCTTTTATCATATTGTATATCTAGTGTGATATGGTTTGTTTTAAGATTATTTTGAATAAGTTCAAGCACCAAATGATCCACAAGTTCTTTTAAAACTTTTATTGTTTGATTATTATCATATGCAAAAGGCAAAACTTTAGCCATGACTTTAGAGTGATTTTGTGATTTGTAGTTTTTAATATCTTTCATCGTGCAAGTTTCAACGCCCCATGCATGATCGATTAATAATTCAGCATTAACACCAAAGTGTTTATAAAGCAAAGCTTCGTGTTTTAAAGAAAATCTTGCAAGATCTCCCATAGTATGAATGTTTAAATCTGCAAGTTTTAAGGCAATACCTTTACCTATACGCCAAAAATCTTTTAAAGGTTTATGCTGCCACAATTTATATCTATATAATTTTTCATCTAAAAAGGCTATAAGCAAGCCATTTTCATCTACTTTTTGTCTTTTAGCAAGTATATCCATAGCAATTTTAGCTAAGTATAAATTTGTGCCTATACCTGCTGTTGCAGTGATTTTACTTGTATGCAAAATATCAAGTAAAATCTTAGTAAGTAGTTCATAAGCTGAAAGTTTGTATTTTTCAAGATAAGAACTAAGATCGATAAAAACTTCATCAATAGAGTATATATGAATATCTTTAGCATCAAAATACTTCAAATAAATGCTGTATATTTTTGTGCTAAATTCTATATAAGTTGCCATTCTAGGCTTAGCAATAATGTAGTCTAGTTCTAAATTAAAATCATTTTCAAGTTCTAATGTATCAAAACTTTTAGCTTTAAAGCGGTGTTTTTGAGTTTGTTTTAGTCTTTCTTGATTGATTGAATGGATTTTTTGTTTAAACTCAAAAAGCCTTAACCTACTGGGTATATTGTAAGTTTTTAATGCAGGTGAAACTGCTAGTATAATGGTTTTATCTGTTCTTGATTCATCTGCTACAATAAGATTAGTTGTTAAAGGATCTAAATTTCTTAAAACACACTCAGCTGAAGCATAAAAAGATTTCAAATCAATAGAAGCATAAATTTGCATAGTATGTGAGCTTACCTTTAGATTTATTAAGTTTGATAGTATTAATTATAACAATAAAAACTATTAAAATATATGAAAGAAAATGAATTTTTAAGGTGGCGGACAGAGAGGGATTTGAACCCTCGAGACCCGTTAAGATCTGCACCCTTAGCAGGGGTGTGGTTTCAGCCACTCACCCATCTGTCCGCATTAAAAGGGAAAGTATATCTTATTGTTTATAAGATATACCTTAAATTTATACACTAAGATAAGCTATGATTAAAGTTATAACAAAACCAGTGCCTAAAACTGCGATTTGTTTGCCTCTGTCTTTGCGTATAGCTATGATAGTGATTAAAAGTCCTGAAATATAAAGAATTATCATAGCAAGCGCAAAAGCTAGTCCAAGCACAGAAAAATACCACATACCTTTGTCTTTATGAAGTAAAATCATATTTCCAAGTAAACTTCTTTCTTTTGTGATAATTTCATAGTTATTTTCATCTACTTTAACAATACTTGCAGTATAGTTTATGGCACCAAGCTCTATACCATCACCTTTTTTGTTAAGTTTTGGTTCTAAAGACGAAGGAAGTTTTAAGTTATTTTTCTTTAAAAAATCAATTAAAAATTCAGCTTCAGCACCTTCTTGGATAATAGCTTGAACTTTTTGACTTTGAATTTTAGCTCCACTTTCTCCATCAAAACCAGCTATATAAGCAAAACCAGTAACAGCGTATAAAAATGCTAGTGGCAAGAAAAATAGGCTAATGTAAATGTGAATTTGTCTGAATAATTTGTTCTTATTCATTTTTTAACTCCTTTTTTAAAATAATAAAAAGTATATTATTAAAAAATGAAGTGAAAATAAAATTTAATCTTTTTTAAATTTGCGTGCTAAGGTAAAAAAACTGCGTGCGATTCCATAAAGCACATATAAACTTGCAACGATTAATGCACTTTCTAAAAAATACAAGTAAAGCATAGAAAATAAGACTACCAAAAGGATTAACACTTTTAAAACATTTGCACGTTTTAAATCGATTTTTTTAAAACTCGGGTATCTTATATTACTTACCATTAAAAAAGCTAAAAGTATTTGAATGCATACTATCATTAAAGAAAAATCATGTAAAAAATCATAATATAAATAAGCACTAACCCATAAAGCACTTACAACTGCAGCTGTTGGTATGGGAAGTCCTATAAAAACTGAAGGCTCATAAGTGCCTGTGGTGACATTAAATCTTGCTAAGCGTATGGCGCCAAAAACCACAAACAAACCTGCTATTAAGGAACCAAAACGACCATATTCATAACCTATGCTCATATAAAAAAGCATAGCAGGTGCAACACCAAAAGCTATTAAATCTGCTAGCGAATCAAACTCAACTCCAAATTTAGAAGTTGAATTTGTAGCTCTTGCAACGCGCCCATCTAAACCATCGCAAATTAATGATAAAATGATATAAATTAATGCTTTATCAAAATTTTGATTAATAGAAGCAATTACTGAAATAATGCCTAAAAATATTGAAGCAGCTGTAAAAAGATTAGGTAAAATATAAATTAACTTAAAATTCATGGATTTAAATACCCTATCAATGCACCAATACGTACTTTGTCATTTTCATTTACACAAATTCTAGTATCTTTTGGAAGCAATAAACTCACACTGCCATCAAACATAAAGCCAATATTTTGTCCATGGTTTAAATGATGACCAAAATCATCAATATGAGCTTTTCTATTTAAAGCACCAAAAATGATACGTAATGCCCATTGTTTGCCTTTAGAGCGTGCTAAAAATAGCATTCTTTCGCCCATTAAATTTGTATTTTTCATAAATGGACATAAAAAAAGCCCGCGCCTTAGCCTAGTTTCTTCTATATCCATATCAAGTGGAGCTATGATATTGCCTTGATGAATGATATTGTTTATAATTTGTACCTCTATGCATTCGCCAAGCTCTTTATATGAGCTTGTTTTAATGCTTTTTATTTTTCCTTCTATGGGAGCTATGATAGTATTTGGATCTGCTATATAATTAACTTTACTAGTTCTAAAAAGACAAGCAAAAAGTATAAAAATACACCATAAAAGCCAAGAAAATCCCCATATAAATTGAGCTATTGCAAAAACTATAGCTAGAACTATGAGTAAATTCCAGCCAGCCTTTGCAATAAAATTTGTTTTCATTAGTTATCCTTAGTAGCTTCTTGCTCTTTTTCTTCTAAGCGTGTTGGAAGATTGTTTTCTTCTTCATAATTTTTAATAATCTCTCTTACTTTAGCGCCATCAATAGTTTCTTCTTCATAGAGTGCTTGCACCATTACTTCTATAGCACCGCTATAAGTTTTTAAAATTTCTTTTACACCCGCGTAGCGTTCATCTAAGGTTTTCTTTATATACTCATCTAAATCTTGCGCCATTTTATCAGAATAATCTTTGATAGTTTGTCCACCACTTAAGAAAGTATTTCTTTGTTTTTCAAGCACCATTAAACCTGCGATTTCACTCATGCCATACATAGAAATCATAGCTTTTATGATGTCAGTTGCACGTTCAAGGTCATTGCTTGCACCAGTTGAAATTTCTTTAATGAAAATTTCTTCAGCTGCACGCCCACCTAAAAGCACATCAACTTCAGCTAAAAGTTCATGTTTTTGCATTAAAAATTTATTTTCTTCAGGGGTATTGAGTGTATATCCTAAAGCTGCTAAACCACGCGGTATAACAGAAACTTTACTTACTTTTTTAGCACCTTTTGTGGTTTCAGCGATTAAAGCATGGCCACATTCATGATAAGTTACGATTTTTTTCTCTTTATCATTAATTCTACGTGATTTTTTCTCAAGTCCTGCTATAGCTCTTTCTACTGCTTCAACTAAGTCTTTTTGCTCCACATGTTTTTTAGAATCTCTACCTGCAAGTAAAGCTGCTTCATTAATGATATTTGCTAAATCAGCACCCGCAAGTCCTGCTGTTAATCTTGCGATATCTTCTACCTTTACTTCGGGCGAAATTTTAACATCTTTCATATGAACTTTTAAAATATCACATCTACCTTTAAAATCAGGCTTATCTACTAAAACTTGTCTGTCAAAACGTCCTGGTCTAAGCAATGCTGCATCAAGTACTTCAGGGCGATTTGTCGCTGCTAGTACGATTACTGGTGAGCTTTCAGTGCCAAAGCCATCCATTTCTGCTAGAAGTTGATTTAAGGTTTGTTCTCTTTCGTCATTTCCACCCATCATGCCACTTGCTGCACGTGATTTACCTATGGCATCAATTTCATCTATAAATACAATAGCTGGAGCTTCTTTTTTAGCATTTTCAAATAAATCTCTAACTCTGCTAGCTCCAACACCTACAAACATTTCTATAAAAGATGAGCCTGATACACTAAAAAATGGTACATCAGCTTCACCTGCTACTGCTTTTGCAAGCAAAGTTTTACCTGTACCTGGAGGGCCTACAAGTAATAGTCCTTTTGGAATTTTTGCTCCAAGATTGATGTATCTTTCAGGGTATTTTAGAAAATCAACAATTTCTTTAACTTCTTCTTTTGCTTCCTCGACACCTGCAACATCATTGAATTTAACTTTTGGTTTTTCCGAATTTACAAGTTTTTTAGAGCTTCCTATACCAAGTATGGATCCACCCATATTTTTTTGCATACGAGAGGCTAAAAACATCCATATACCAAAGAAAATAAATACCGGTAAAACCCAAGAAAGCAAGATATCTATAAACCAATTACTCTCATTAAAAGCTCCATAAGAAACGCCTTTTGAATCAAGCAAAGGCACAAAAGTAGCATCATTTGGAACTTTTTTAGTAATATATACCATATTTCCTGCTTTAGACACAGCTTTTATAGTGGTTTGACCTATATTAACTTGGGCAATTTGATTATTTTCAATTAAAGTTTTTAATTCAGAATAAGTAACTTTTTTGGTATTTTCTCCACCCATAATACCCATGCTACCATCATCTGAAAATCCTTTAAATAAAAGAATCATCACAATGGCAAAAATAGCAAAAATAAAAATAGGGTTTTTATTGAAAAAGCTATTATTGTTTGGATTATCTTTTGGTTCGTTTGGTTTTTTATTCATTATTTTGTTTCCTTTTTGTAAGCTAAACTCAACCATTCTCCTTTGTGTTTACATTCTAACAAAGTCAAATCTTTGAATTTATCTTTAATTCTTTCTTCATATTTGTTTAAAATACCAGATAAGATTAAAATTCCACCTTCTTTGGTTTTTTCTTTAAGATCTTTTTCTAGTATGATTAAAATATCAGCAATGATATTTGCCACAACTATATCATATTTATGTAAGCTTTTATTAATAGAACCTACCCAAATATCATCAAAGCTAACTTGATTTAATTTTGCATTTTCCTTGCTTGCAACTATGGCTAGCTCATCTGTATCACAAGCTTGTACTTTAGCTCCAAGCTTTGCCATGATGATACTTAAAATCCCACTTCCACAGCCTACATCTAAGCAAAATTTGGAATTATCTGTGTATTTTTGTAAAAATTCTATACAAGTATAAGTGCTTTCATGATGTCCTGAGCCAAAAGCTAAGGCAGGATCTATAATGATATTGATTTTATCTTGCATAGGTTTTTGCCAAGTGGTATGAATGTGAATATTGTCAATAGTTAAAGCTTGTATGCCCTTTTTATACTCTTCTATCCAGTTTTTATTTTCTTTTTTTTCTAAAGTAGAATGAAAATAAATCTTAGTGTTAAATTTTTCACACAATTTTTGATGAAAATTTTGTAAGGCTATTTGAATGAGTTCTATATCTTCTTCTGATCGTATATAAATACCATCATTTTTTTCTTCTATGGCATCTATATCTAGAGAAAAAATAAGATCAAGGAATAAATCTAAATATTCCTTGTCTGTTTGAAAAAAAAGTTCGTAATAATGTGTTTGCATAAAAACTTATAATTAGCCTTCGTTTGTTCCTAAAACATCTTCAAGTTTTTCTTTTAATACTTGAGGTGTAAAAGGTTTTACGATATAGTTGTTTACACCTGCTTTTAAAGCTGTAATAACTTCTGCCTTACCGCCTTCTGTGGTTACCATAATAATAGGCATATCAGCGTATTTTTCTTCCGCTCTTACTTTTTTTACTAATTCTAAGCCGTTCATTTCAGGCATATTCCAGTCAGTAATTAAAATTTTTATGTCATCATTTTGTGAAAGCAAATCCCAAGCTTCAACTCCATGTTCAGCTTCTAAAACATCTTTATGACCTAATCTTACAAGAGTGTTTTTGATTATTCTTCTCATGGTAGAACTATCATCAACTACTAATAACTTCACTTTTTTTCCTTTGTCTTGATATAATTACATAAAAGTGTAATTGTATCGTTTTTATTTTTATTAATCAATTAAAAGTATGTATTATATCATTTAAAAATAAAATTAGAATTTAATCACTCTCCGTTTTTGTTATGATTAAACTCAGGCACAATTTCCTTTAAAACTTTTGAAGGATCTGTACTTTGGAGTAATCTTTCTATTTCTTGATTTAAAATTTTCAAATCTTTAATTTCACTAGTGGTAACAAATATACTTTCATATTGAGTTTTTAAATCATCTTCATGGATTAAAAGTTCTTCATAAAGTTTTTCGCCTTTTCTTAGTCCAGTGATTTTAATTTCTAACTTTTTATTAGAAAGTAAAAGCATTTTTTTAGCTAAATCCATGATTTTAACAGGCTCGCCCATATCAAGCACAAATAACTCCCCACCTTTTGCAATAGCCGCAGCTTGTAAAACAAGTTGTACAGCTTCATCCACAAGCATAAAATAACGTACTATATCAGGATGAGTAAGAGTAAGTGGCTCATTAGCTGCAATTTGAGCTTTAAATTTAGGTATAACACTTCCACTTGAGCCTAAAACATTACCAAAACGCACACAAGCTACTTCAAAATTTTCACAACTTGAACTTAGCGCATAAAGCTCACAAATTCTTTTTGTACAACCCATGATATTAGTTGGTCTTACAGCTTTATCAGTACTTATCATAACAAATTTGGCAACCTTGTAAGTTTTTGCAAGATCGATTAAATTTTTAGTACCTATGATGTTATTTAAAATAGCTGAATGTGGATTTTGCTCACACAAAGGCACGTGCTTGTAGGCTGCTGCGTGTAAGATCAAATCTATGTTTTTTTCTTGTAAAAGTTTTTCTAAAGCTTCTTTGTCTAATATACTCATCATAATAGGCTCGATTTTTTCTTTATGTAAGCTTAATTCTTCATTGATTTTATATAAATTATACTCGCTATGATCAAGCATGATTAAGTGTTTTGCACCAAATTTAATACATTGTTTACAAAGCTCACTTCCTATAGTTCCACCAGCTCCACTAACTAAAACTATTTTATCTTTGATAAAATCAATCACACAAGCATTATCTAAATCTTTTGGCTTACGCGCTAATAAATCTTCGATACTTATATCTCTTGCTTCATTTTGCGTAAAAGAAAAAAGTTTTATATCATTAATCCCATAAGCAATAAGCTCATCAAAAAGCTTTTTAAGTTCTTCTTGCTCAAGTTTTAAAGCAATGATAGCAGTATGAATACCTTCAGCGGTATATTTTCTAATTGCTTCTTTTTCTTCAACTATAAATTTATCACAATAAGTACCTATTAAATTTTTACGCTCATCTACCACAGCTACAGGAAAAAGTCCTAAGCTCCCTTCTTTAGCTCCTTTTAATAAATGCAAAGCCTTTGAAGTAGCACCAACTACTATACAAGGATGTTCTTCATTATATTTTGGCTTTCTAAAATCAACTATCATTCTTTTGCTTATACGCAAACTTCCAATTAACATACAAGATAAAACGAAGTCTATTCCTATAACGCTTCTTGGAAAAGGATTAAAAAAATCATCATAAAAATAATAAATTGCTAAAAATACAAGCTCAGCCAAAGCTAAAGCAATAACTAATTTACGCGCTTCATTAAGTGAGAAAAATCTCCAAGCAACTTGATAAATTCTAAAAAAAGCTAGAAAAATGATTTTAAGTAAAATCAAAATCACAGCACTTTTAAACATACCTTCATAAAATTCACTTGGGATATCTGCACTAAAGCGTAAAGAAAAAGACAAATAAATACTTATAACAAAAAGTAAAATATCAGCGCCTAGGAAAAAACCTAAGCGTTTGCTTTTATAATCCATCTTAGTCCTTTAAGGTGTTTAAGATTAAAGTAGAAACTTCCTCTACATCAGCTTTACTCATAGTAGTTGCACTTGGAAGGCAAATTCCGTTACTAAAGAAAAACTCACTATTACCATTTAAGTAAGCATCGCATCCTTTGTAAAGTTCTTGCAAATGCATAGGTTTCCAAAGTGGACGGCTTTCGATTTTATTATCTTTTAAAACTTGTATGATTTTTAAAATTTTATCTTGAATTTGAACATTTTTATTTTCACATATACAATGTTTTTCATAGGTATTAAGTTTATTTAAATCAAAATCAAGTAAAGCAGTGCTTAGCCAGCGATTTGACTTGGTATTTTCAAGCTCATCTAAAAAAGTAAAAGTCCCGCTTAAAAATTCTTTATACCAGCTATAAATTTCACGCTTTTTACTTACTCTTTCTTCTAAAACTTCCATTTGAGCAGTGCCGATTGCACCTAAGATATTACTCATTCTATAATTATAGCCATATTCTTTATGCTCATAATGAAGGCAATTTTCTCTAGCTTGGGTACTATAAAATCTTGCTTTTTCAAGATTAGCATGATTTTCACTCACAAGCATGCCACCACCACCTGTTGTGATGATTTTATTACCATTGAAAGAATATATTCCAAAATCCCCAAAAGTACCTAAAGCTTTATTTTTGTAAAAACTTCCCAAAGCTTCAGCAGCATCTTCGATTAAAAAAATCTCATTTTCTTTACAAATTTGGATAATCTCATCCATTTTAGAAGCATTACCATAAAGGTGTGTTAAAATGAGAGCTTTTGGCTTTTTAGGACTTTCTTTGATAGCTTTTTTTAATAAATTTACATCTAAATTATAAGTTTCATCACAATCAATAAATACAGGCGTAGCATTCATGTAAGAAATAGGCGCTACTGAAGCAATAAAAGTAAAACTTGAAGCTAAAACCACATCGCCTTCTTTGATGCCCAAAACTCTTAAAGCTAGATGAATGGCTGCAGTGGCTGCATTTAGAGCAAGTGCATTAGAGCTTTTTGTATAATCTTTAATACTTTGTTCTAAGGCATTAACAAACTCACCCAAAGGTGCTATATAATTACTTTCAAAAGCTTTATGTATGTATTCTAATTCTTTTCCGCTCATATGTGGCGCTGATAGAAAAAATCTCATTTTACCTCCTTTATTTTCTTAGCAGGAACTCCAGCATAAATGCCTTTAGAAGTTAAGTTTTTAACCACAACCGCTCCCGCACCTAAAGTTATATCATCATTTAAACTTATACAAGGAATAACACTTGAATTAACTCCTAAAAAACAACGTTTTCCTATTTTTACATTTCCTGTTAGTTTAGCTCCAACGCTAATATGGCTAAACTCATCTACAAAACACTCATGCTCAATCACACAAGCAGTATTTAAAATCACACCTTTTGCTATACTAGCTTTAGCATTAACTACGACATTTGGCATGATCAAAATACCCTCATCATCTAAAAAAGCACTTGGGCTAATAATAGCACTTTTGTGTATCAAATTAACTAATCTAAATCCATCATCTTTTGCTTTTTTGAAAAGTTTTTCTCTAATAGAGTTTGCACCAATAGCAATAAACATATCGTGTTTTTCTAAGTCGGAGTGATATTTTAAGCCTTTATTATCATCTAAAAAGATGATTTTTTCATATCCTAAATTTCTAGCTACATCAGCACAGACTAAACCATGCCCACTAGAACCATATATATAAATACTTTTAGTTGTGTCCATTGAATTTATCCGTTGTAGCTACTCCTTTTTTATTAACCCCACTTCTTTTTAGAACTTTAACAATGGTCATAAAAAAGATTTTAAGGTCAAATAAAAAAGAGCAATTTTGCACATATTCTACATCATATTTAAATTTTTGCTCCCAAGAAATAGCATTGCGTCCATTAATCTGAGCCCAACCTGTAATGCCTGGTCTTACATCGTGGCGTTTTTTTTGCTCTTGATTGTATAAGGGCAAGTATTCTACAAGTAAAGGTCTTGGGCCTATGAAGCTCATATCGCCTTTTAATACATTAAAAAGCTGTGGTAATTCATCTAAACTCAAGCTTCTAACTAGCTTACCAAAAGGCTTTAAGCGTAATTCATCAGGAAGTAATTCTCCATTTTCATCGGTTTCATCACTCATAGTTTTAAATTTATAAATATAAAAAATTTTTTCATTTAATCCTGGTCTTGCTTGTTTAAAAAGCACACTTCCTTGAACGATTTTTAAAACAATACCTATAAGCACTATAAAGGGTAAAAAAATAATCAATAAAATCAAAGCCAAAAAAAAGTCAAAAACACGCTTTAAACCATTTTTATACATTTATAAAACCCCTATAAAAGTCAAGATATTTCAAAGCTATGATATTTTCATCATAATTTTGCGCTCTAAGAAAAGCATTTTGTGCTAAAGTATTTTTTAGCTTTTCATCTTCTAGTAAAACTGCGATTTTTTCAGCTAAATCCTTGCTATCTTTGCATTTGCAAATTAAACCATCTATGGCATTATCCACTGCTTCAATGCAACCTTCAGCATCACTAACCACACACGCTTTTTTACAAGCTTGTGCTTCTAAAACCGTTCTTGGATAGCCTTCTTTATAACTTGGTAAAACAAAAATATCGCATAAATTTAATAAATGTGCAATATCACTTCTTGCACCAAGATAAAAAACATCATTTGAGTTTAAAAATTCTAATGGTGCGCAAGATTTATTATCATCTCTTCCACCCACTAAAACAAAATTTGCCTTATCTTTTAAAATTTGGCTTGCTTCATAAAATTCTTTAATTCCTTTATGCCAAAGTGCTCTTGAAATCATTAAAATGATGGGTTTATCAGGCATATTGTGTTCTTTTAAAAAAGCTTGTTTTTCTTCTGTGCTAATTTTTAAAGGTAAAAATTGTTTTAAATTTAGGCCTACAGATTTGATGATTTTGATTTTTTCTTCTTTTAAGCCTAAATTTTTCATAAATAAAGCATTGCTTTCATTGACAAAAATAAAACCATTAGCAAGTTTAAAAGAAATTTTATAAAGTAAATTAATGCTCATTCTTACTAATTTGCTTTTAAAATCATCATCTATATAAAAACTTCCTAAGCCCTCAACTAAACCAAAAGTGTATTTAACACCCGCCATTTTAGCCGCTATAATACCTGTTGTATTGCTTTTGTGAGCACTTGTTTGTAAAAGATCTAAATTTAAACTTTTGAGTGTATTTTTTAAACTAAGTAAATTTTTAAAAACAATTAAAGGATTAACACTTGATCTAGCTAAATCATAAAAGCAAACCTTATAGCCTAGCTCTTGTAACCTAATAGCAAAATCATCTTTTGGAGTGATGATTATAACTTCATGATTATTTTTTTCTAAAGCCTTAATGAGTGCAAGACGAAAATAATACACACTCATTGCACTATGGGTTAAAATTCCTATTTTCATCTTTTTAA
Organism: Campylobacter sp. CNRCH_2013_0855; assembly: GCF_025773025.1. Taxonomy (NCBI): domain Bacteria; kingdom Pseudomonadati; phylum Campylobacterota; class Epsilonproteobacteria; order Campylobacterales; family Campylobacteraceae; genus Campylobacter; species Campylobacter sp. CNRCH_2013_0855. Next base: position 51,133 of record NZ_JAKMTE010000003.1, read on the forward strand.
CCTATAAATTTTTGCTCTTGCATCATTAGTGACTTGTTCAAATAAATCTTGATCGTATTGATTTAATAAAAACATTTGTATGTAGGCACTATTATAAAGATTTTCATCTAAAATCACAAAGCTTTTGTATTCTCTTAAAAAGAGTAAATAAATTTGAGCCTTTGAATCAATTTCATTGTAATAAAATTTACCATTAGTGATGGATTCTATATCTACAAAAGCTTTTAAAGGTATAGTTGTACCTTCTAGTTTTAAAGCTCTAAAATCATTAATAATTTCTACTCCATTATCAAGCATAACAGAACCTGTTGTTTTATCTTGAGCTATGGCATTAGCTTGGGAGAAAAATAAACTTTTTTCTTGCTCTCCATTGTCAGGATTTGTATTTGCAAATTGTGCCACCACAGGCATGATACGCAACATTCTATAAGGCATATAAATATATACATCTCTTGTTTTATTGGTATCAAATTTAAAATCTTTATCATTTAAACTTTCTAAAAAATCTTTAGCACTTGTTTGGTTATAATCTTTAACCATAGCTTTTAAAACATCAGGGTAGTTTTCTTTGAAAGATTTTTCAGTGTATTCTACGCTAAGTCTTGCCATATTAGCTGCTGGAATTTGTTCTTTGCTTAATACAAAAGATGAGAAAAAATTATCTTTTCCTAGGTGTTTTCCACCATCGATCAAGGTTTTTACATCGCTATAATAGCGTATTGGATAACCATAATCCCACCAAGCAACGACATAATCTTCTCTTTGAGCTTTATTTTTTAAATCATTTAAAATACTAGCTTCATAAGAAGTAAAAACAGTAGAGGATTTATAATAATAAATATGCATCAAAGCAGGGCTTATACTAAAAAATGCAATGAGTATGAGTAAGATATTTTTATTTCTTAGACTAAGTTTGATTTGTTTTTTTTCTAAAAAATTAAAAAAAGCATATAAAAAATACCCAAAACCCAAAGCCATCACAGGAACTGCATAAATGGTAAATCTAAGTCCAGCTCTTAAAGCCATAAAACCTAGTGCAAGCATAGGTAGAGCCAAAAGCATACTTTTGTGATCTTTGCAAAGCAAGATAAAACCTATAAAAGAAAGGATAAATACTAAAACACTAGAACTAATTCTTTGCATAAACACTTCAGGATCGATAGTATTTACTTCCATAATGGTTTCATTGACATTAAAATACATAAAAGCAGCATCTTTTAAATTTTGCACATCAGAAGCTTTGAAAACATAAAATTTAAGTTGATATAAAACAGGATCTAAACCACCACTTAAATGTAAAATCAAAATGCTAATAAAAATCAAAGCCCAAATCATATAAAAATTAATTTTTTCTTCTTTAAAAGCAAAAATAGCAAATAACAATACAATTAAAGCAAGTTTATATTGCCATGCTAGCATACTTAAAGCTATGATCATTAAAGCAATAGCTAGATAAAAAATCTTTTCTTTTTTATGAAATATTAAAGTATAAAGACCAAAAAGTCCTATCATGGCAAAATTTAAAGAATAACTTGATGGATACCACCACAAATAAATCATGATAAAAACCGGACTTAAAAGTAGGGTGAAAATGTCTTTATTAATAGTTAAGCGTATAAAGGTAAGTAAAATAAGCATTGGTAAAACTAACACTAGCATATCAGTATCATAATACCCACTCATAGTGCGGTTATAATAACTATTTGCAATGCTTCCAAGTAAGGCTGCTATAAAGCCATAGGTAGTGAGTTTATACTCTCTTGCGATTAATATAATAGGCACAACAATCAAAGAAGCAAAAAAAGTACTCATATATAAAATAATACTTTCAAAGCTAAAAGGTAAAATGCTATAAAGCCAATAAGTTAAAGTAGAAAGTGAGCTTCCAAAATAAGATAAGTCATTAGGTTGGTGAAAACCTGCTATCATATCCCTTGCACCTTCTGCAAACGCATAGCCATCATTAGTAGTAATCATAAGTTGATCATTAAAGAAAAACTCATAAAACTCACTTGCCCAAGCTACCCAGTATAATCTACACAAAACACTAAAAGCAAAGGCTATAAGGATTAAAATACAGGTATATTTTATAGAATTATTATCAGTGAAATTTTGTCGTAGTTTCATTTTATGCCTTGTTAAAAAATTCAAATAATTGCTTTGCTATGCTAATTTTATCAAATTCTTTTGCGCGCAAAAAAGCCTTTTGTCTATATGAAGCTTTTAATGCTTCATCATTGCACATTTTTTCTAAGCCTTCTTGCATGGCTTTTTCATCATCTACTTTTACCAAAAGTCCAAACTCATCATTTAAAAATAATTCCCTTGCACCGCTTTTATGATCAGTGCAAAGTACGGCAGTATTACAAGCTAGGCATTCGATTAAAACATTAGAAAAACCTTCAAAACTTGAAGCAAAAGCAAAAAAGTCACATTTGCTCATGTATTTATAAGGATTTTTATCAAAACCTAGTAAAAAGACTTTATCTTTCAAATTTAAAGTTTCTATTAAAGCTAAAAGCTCATCTTTTAAAATACCCTCGCCTAAAATGACTAATTTTAAATCAGTTTTAACCTTTGCATAAGCTCTTATAAGCATAGCATGATTTTTACCATGATCAAGTCTACCAACGCTTAATATAAAAGGATCTTTAAAGACTATTTTTTCTTTAGATTTTTCTATAATACTTTCTAAATCTATGGCATTGTATAAAATATCGCATTTTTTAGCTTCTATATTGAAATTTTGTATTAAATCTTCTTTATTTCCTATGGAATTTGCTAAGATTAAATCTGCTTTGTTATAAAGTTTTTTAATAAGAAATTTATTGATAAAAGAATTTAGATTATTATGTTTATAAATCACACTTGGAGTGGTACATTCATTGATAATAAGGGTTGATTTAAGTCCTAGGGATTTTGCCATTAATGCAATATAATTAGGTCTATTTAATAATACAAATTGTAAATTGATTTTTAAATCTTCGCAAAGCTTTTTGTATTTCATAGCTAGCAAGGGTAGTTTTAAAAATTTAGCTAAATTACTTTCGCTTGGATTTGATTTTTCAAGGTAGTGGATATTAACCTCAGGAATATCATATGATATTTTATCATTCATTAAAATCAAATGTACTTCATATTTTAAATTTAACACAGGCAATAGCGTAGATACAACCCTTTCAGCACCACCGCTTCCTAAAGAATAAATAAAAATTGCTAGTTTTTTCATGTTAAACCCTTACTTCTTTGATCAAATCAAGCCATTTTTGTGCTACATTGGCCACTTCATAATCTTTACATCGCTGCTGTGCATTAAGCGCTAGTGTTTTTCTTAAATTTTCATCTTGCATTAAAAGGGCGAGTTTTTTGCTTAAAGCTTTTTCATCATCTAAATCTACCAAAAATCCATCTTTTCCATCATCAATTAAATCTTTATGACCACTTGTGTATTTAGTGCTAATGCGTGCTACTTGATAATATAAACTTTCAAGCAAAACCGTTGGCAAGCCTTCTATGAAAGAGCAAAGGCAGATTATTTTTGCTTTTTTATAAAGCTCTTGCATATTTTCAACTTTACCTAAAAAATTAACCTTGATATTTAAATTCTTAGCTTCTTGTTCTAAATCTTGTCTTAATTCTCCATCGCCTGCTATGAAAAAATTATATTGATTTTGTAAATTTGTATCTAGTTTTGCTATGGCTTTTAAAAACATAGAAGTATTTTTATTATGATCAAGTCTGCCTACGAAAATGACATTATTTTCTTTTTCTAAATTTTCTTTAATAGGGCTAAAATGACAAGGATTTGGCATATTGATAACTTTTTTAACAAAGTTTTCATAATAATTTTTATCATCATTACTTAGCACGGTTAGAGCATTTGCATGAGGAAAACTTATACGGCGTAAAAACTTCCAAATTTTAGATTTTAAATAGGTATAAGAGCTATGCTCGCTAATAATTAAAGGTGTATTGGAGCCTTTATTTGCCCAAATGCAAGCGATGTTAGTGGTATCTAAAAATGAGATAAAAACATCACTTTTATGATCTTTAAGTGCTTGTTTTAAGGCTTTGAATTTTTTAATGCGTGAAGCTATTTTATTATAAAGAGTGGAAAAGTCAAACTGCTCTAGGGTAAAAAGTTTGATTTTTGGATCAAGCTTGTAAAAAGAGTCTTCTTTGTGAAATTTAATAATATTTATTTCATGATTTTTACAAAGTTCATTAGCTAAAGTGACTAATACTCTTTCAGCACCGCCTGAATTTAAAGTAGCTATGATGAAAGTGATTTTCATACTTGTTCCTTTAAATGCCCATGTTTTACTTCAAATACTCTATCACAACCTTGTATAGTTGAGAGCCTATGGGCTATGATGATGAGGGTTTTATCTTTTGAAATTTTATAGATTTCTTCCATGATTTTTGCTTCACTTTCTTGATCAAGAGCACTAGTTGCTTCATCTAAAACTAAAATTTCGGGTTGTTGATAAAGCGCTCTTGCTATGGCTATTCTTTGTCTTTGCCCTCCACTTAAAAACGAACCTGAATCACCTACCTTAGTATGCACTCCATCTTCAAGTGAATTTACAAAGCTTTCAAGATTAGCTTGTTTGATCACTTTGTATAAAAGCGCTTCATTTACTTCTTCTCCAAAGCTAATATTTTTAGCAATAGAATCATTAAAAAGATAAATTTGTTGAGGTATGTAGCCAATTTTACTTCTAAAACTTTTTATATTGCTCTCATCAAGCTTAATTCCATCTACAAAAATAGCTCCATCACTTGGTTTTAAAAGTCCTATGATAAGATCAACTAAAGTACTTTTACCACTTCCACTTTTACCTATAAAAGCGATTTTTTCATTTTTCTTAAGCTCAAAATTTAAATTTTTAAATAAATTTTTCTTGCCCTTATAAGCAAAGAAAAGATTTTTCAAAACGATTTTTTCTTTAAAATCAATACTTTCATCGCCTAGCTTTTCTTCTTTTTCATTGAGCATGTTATAAATAATATCTAAAGAGTTTTTATAATATGTGATTTCATTATAACTTGTGATGATACGATTAGCACTTGGCATAAGCCTATAAAGAGCCACCACAAAAATAGTAATAGTTGCTAAGATAGATGAAATATCACTTTCATATCTTAAAACTAAATACACTACGATAAAACAAAGCATACAAAAACCTATACCTTCAAGGTAAATTCTAGGAATGCTTGCCATGCTTTCATTGCTAATATTTGCTTTGGCAAAAAGCCCACTTTGAATTTCATAAAGCTTTTGTGTACTTTGTTCTTTGGTTTTGAGTTTGATGATTTTAAGGTTGTTTAAATTTGCATTTAAAATTTCAAAATAATTTTTCATCGCCTCTTCTCTAGCTATGGAAGCTTTTTTTACCAAGGGCGAGAGGATTTTGATTAAAATGAAAGCATTTAAAAGTAAAAAAGCACTTAAAGCCAGGGTGATTTTATAGTTGATAATTAGCAATAAAGTATAAAGTAAAAACACCACAAAGCTTTCACTTAGCATAAGTAAAAAAGCACTAATTAAAGTGCTTAAATGAAATACTTCTTGAGTAATAGTTTTTAAAAGTTCTGATTGATTTTTGTTAGTAAAATTTTCATATTCAAGATGTAAGTATTTATCAAAAATACGACAAGCAAGGCTGTGGTAACGCCCTTTAGAAAAACGCGCAAGCAAATGAAAATAAAAGGCATTTAAAAAGGCTCTAAAAATATAAAAGGCGATTAATATACAGCCAAAATAAGCAATAATCTTATAACTTGGTAAATTTAAATACTCATATATAGGTTGAAAATAGGAACTTTTTTCTAAAAGCTCAAAATTACTCGCTACCGATACAAAAGGCATGATTAAAGAAATAGCAAAGCTTTCTATAAATCCTATAAAAATAGAAAAAATTAGCAAAGCAAATAAAAATTTCTTATCATGAGCATTGAGTATGAAAAAAAGTTTTTTTAACACTGCTTTTCCCACTCATAAGCACTTTTGCAGATTAATTCTAAATCATCATATTTTGGTTTCCAGTTGGTTAGAGTTTTGATTTTATCCGCATTTGAAATAAGCACAGAAGGATCCCCAGCTCTTTTTGGTGCAAGTTCTACTGTAAAATCCACCTCACTTACTTTTTTCATAGTTTCAATAACTTCTTTTACGCTAAAGCCATGTCCATAGCCTACATTGAAAATATTACTTTCATTGTTTTCTAAGTATTCTAAAGCAGCTAAATGCGCACTTGAAATATCATCAACATGGATAAAATCTCTAATACAAGTGCCATCTTTAGTATTATAATCATCGCCAAAAATATAAAGCTTTTCTCTTTTTCCTGTAGCTACTTCAGCAGCAACCTTGATAAGCAAAGTGGCTTTTGGATAGCGTTGTCCTATAGGATAACTCATGCAAGCACCTGCTACATTGAAGTATCTTAAAATGCAGTATTTAAATTCAGGATTTGCCATATTAGCATCTTGTAGGACTTTTTCACTCATAAGCTTGCTTTGTCCATAAGGATTAATCGGTGCTAATGGGCTTTGTTCATCTACGATAGGAGTTTGTGGCTCTCCATAAGTAGCTGCGGTTGAAGAAAAAATGAATTTTTTCACACCTGTTTCTAAACAAGTTTGGATTAAGTTACTTGTGTTTGCGGTATTGTTCATATAATATTTTAAAGGATTTTCCATACTTTCAGGAACTTCAATACTAGCTGCAAAATGCACAATTGCATCAAATTTTTCTTCTTTGAAAAGTTTTTTAATCCCAGCATAATCGCTTAAATCTTGCTCAAAAAACTTAAAAGGTCTGATTTTAGAAAGTTCATCCAAACTTTTTTTACTGCCTTTTGAAAGATTATCTAATACACAAATTTCATGATTTGTTTCTAAAAATTGTTTTAAAGTATGAGAGCCTATGTATCCTGCGCCACCGGTGATTAAAATTTTCATTTTTATCCTTTTTGTGATATTTAATAATAGTTATTTTAATATACTTTTCTTAATTAATTTAAAACTTGCTCTTTTCTTTTTCTATGGCTTCTAAAAATGGCTTTTGATAGCTTTTATCGCTATGTTTTTGCAAAAGTTCTTCTTTGAAATTTTCTAAAATATTAAGATAATCTTCTTGGGTTAAATTAGCTTTGATGAGTTCGTATTTTAAAAATAGCATATAGGTGTTTAACACATCACTCTCGCAATACTCGTGAATTTTTTCTAATTTGTTTTGATAAAAAAGTTCTAATACTTCATTTCCATGCACATCATATTTTCCAGGAAGTCCTGCCATAGCACAAAGCGTGTCAAGTCTTAAGCTTTTTTGACCAAAACTTCCTAAAGATTCTAATAAATCACAATGTTTATTTTCTACAAATTTACTTTTATAATTATTCCATTTATCGCTTGCGTCCAAATAAGCACTTGCGTTGATATTGTATTTTAATGCTCTTATAACAAGCAAAGGCATGTCATAGCTTTTACCATTAAAACTTACAAGGCGGGGTTGGTATTTGTCTATGAAGTTAAAAAACTCTTCTAACATTTGCTGTTCATTTTCGCCTTTGATTTTATTGACTTTGATGAAATTTCCAAATTTATCTGCAATCACTGCACAAATGCTTACAACTTTATGAAAAGGTAGGGGTAAAAATTCACTTCCACTTTCTTCTTTTTGTCTTTCTAAAGCTTGCTTGCTAATGCTTAAATCATCGCCATTAAAATCATAAAGATGTTTTATCAATTCTACATCAGGAATGCTCTCACAATCAAAAACGCAAATATATTCTTGCATGATAAACCTTTTTTTAAAAAATCTTTGTTAAAATCATAACAGAAAATTTAAAAATAAAGTAGTATATGAAAATAGGTTTGGTTAAATTATCCGCACTTGGAGATATCATCCATGCGGTAATTGTTTTACAATTTATTAAAAAGCACTATCCTAAGGCGAGTATTGATTGGTTTGTAGATGCAAGATTTGCAGGATTATTGCAAGATCATCCAATGATCAATGAGGTATATGCCCTGCCTTTAAAAGATAGAAAATTCAAAGAAGTTTTTACTATGCTTTTTGAAGCAAGGCAAAACAAATATGATGTTGTGATTGACTTGCAAGGTTTGATTAAATCTGCTTTGGTAAGTAAATTTTTATGTGCTAATACTTTTGGTTTTGATCAAGAAAGTATCAAAGAGGGCTTTGCGAGCAATTTTTATACACATAAATTTGCGTGTAATTATGAAGAAAATATTATTGTGCGTAATCTTTCTTTGGTAGCTTATGTGCTAAATGAGCATTTTGATCATAGCGATATAGAGTTAAGGCAAAGTTGTTTTAGCATAGATGATGAGTTAAAAGAAGAGTTAGAGCAAAGACTTTCTTTAAATGAAAGTACGCCAAATATACTTATACATGTAGGCTCATCTATGCCTAATAAAATTTACCCAAAAGAGCGTTTGATACTACTTTGTAGAATGCTTTTAGAGTATTTTACTAGTGCAAAAATCATGCTTGGTTGGGGTAATGTTAATGAGTTTAATTTTGCTAAAGATATAGTTTTAAATTTAAAGCATTTGAAAATAGAACTTGCGCCAAAATTAAGCTTAAGTGAGCTTTGTGCTTTAACTAAGGCAAGCGATTTGATTATCGGAAATGATAGCGGGCCTACTCATTTAGCCTTTGCATTAAACAAGCCTTCTATAACGATTTTTGGTGCTACTCCTAGTCAAAGAAATGCTTATGAAACAAATATCAACAAAACGATCAATGCAGGTAAAAAAATACTGCATTCAAAACATATAGATAAGAGTGATTTTTGCATACAAAATATCGATGAAAAAGATATTTTTAAACTTGCTTGTGAGCTTTTAGAAAAATGATAAATTATGTATATCTAAGCCTTTTTTATATATTAAAAACTTTTGTGAAGATTTTACCTTCAAAGCTTTTAAACTCTTTTGCAAATTTGGTTGCTTTAATCACTTATAAGTTAAATCATAAACACCGCAAAATCATTGATATAAATTTAAAAATTTGCTTTCCTGAAAAAGATCAAAAATGGCGTGATGAAACTAGTCTTAATATTTATAAAAATTTTGCTAAATTTGGGATTGATTTTATTAAAAATCAAAATGCAAGCAAAGAAGAAATTATCAATAAAATTTACTTTGATGATGAGGAGCAAATTTTAAATATAATGCAAAGTAAAAGACCCTTGATCGTAACTACGGCTCATTATGGCAATTGGGAACTTTTAGCTTTGTCTTTTGGAGCTAAATTTCAAGGAATTTCCATAGTTGGAAGAGCGCTTGATAGCGTGATAATGGATAAAATTTTAAGTAAAAATCGCACGCAATTTAATATAGAACTTATAGAAAAAAAAGGCGGGCTTAAAAAAATGCTAAAAGCCTTAAAAGAAGGCAGATCGCTTGGAATTTTAACCGATCAAGATGCGGTAGATGGTGAAAGTATAAAAATACAATATTTTAATCAAGAAGTAAATTTCATAGCAGGTGCAAGTGTGCTTGCAAAAAAAACAAATGCTATGATTTTACCTTGTTTTGTGTATCAAAAAGATAAGAAATTTTTTGTAAAAACTTTTAAGGCTTTAGATGCAAGTAAGGCAAGTATAGAAGAGCTTACTAAGTATCAAGCAAAGTGTTGTGAAGAAATGATTAAATTTAAACCTGATGAGTATTTTTTCTTTCATAAGAGATTTAAAAGATACAATCATGAGTTGTATTTATAGGATATAAGATGGATTTAAAGCAAATTAGTGTAATAATGATTGTTAAAAATGCTCAAAAAACTTTAAAAGCTTGCTTGGAATCTTTGCAAGAATTTGGCGAGATAGTTTTGATAGAAAATGATAGTAATGATGATACTTTGAAAATTGCTTATGAGTTTAGTAAAAGTTATAAAAATATCAAGATTTATCAGCATAAATTTATAGGTTTTGGACCTTTGAAAAATTTAGCCATAAGTTATGCTAGTAATGATTGGATTTTTAATATTGACGCAGATGAGCTTGCTAAGAAAGAATTTTTACAAGAGTTAGGGCAAATTGAGCCTAATAAAGAAGATATCATAGCTTTACCAAGAGAAAATTTATATAATGGAGAGTGGATTAAAGCTTGTGGGTGGTGGCCTGATTATGTAATGCGTGTGTTTAATAAAACCCATACTAGTTTTAATGAAAATTTAGTGCATGAGAGTTTGATTTTACATAAAGATAGTAAAAAAATTAAGTTGCAAAATGGTTTGAGGCATTTTGCTTTTGAGGATATCGATGGTTTATTAGATAAGCTTCAAAAATACTCCAAGCTTTGGGCTTTGCAAAATTTACATAAAGAAAGTAGCATTTGCAAGGCATTGTTAAGAGGAATTTGGACTTTTTTTAGAAATTATGTTTTAAAAAAAGGAATTTTTTATGGCTATAAAGGCTTTATTATAAGTACTTGCAATGGCCTTGGAGCTTTTTTTAAATATATGAAATTATATGAGTTAAAAAAGCAAAAGCCACAAACTTGCGCTTTAATCATTACAACCTATAATCAAAAAGAAAGACTTGCTTTGGTGCTTGATAGCGTTAAAAACTTAGAACCTTTACCAGATGAGATTTTAATAGCTGATGATGGAAGTAGGGAAGATACAGCTAAGCTTATACAAGCTTATCAAAAAGATTTTCCTTGTAAGTTGGAGCATATTTGGCAAGAAGATGAGGGGTTTCGTGCTGCGGCAAGTCGCAATAAGGCAATTAATGCTTCTAATAGCGAATATATTATCTTAATCGATGGGGATATGATTTTAGAAAAAAGTTTCATCAGAGATCATTTAAAATTTGCTAGCTTAAAGACTATTTTGCAAGGCTCAAGAACTATTTTAAATGAAAAAGAAAGCAAAGAACTTTTAAACAAAAATGATTTTAGTTTGGCATTTGACAAAAAAGGTTTTAAAAATCATAGAAATATTTTTTTAGCTAAATGTGTATATAAATTTTCAAAACTAACTAAGAAATTTTTTAAAAAATCACAACTTGTTAAAGGTAGTAAAACTTGCAATATGAGTTTTTATAAAAGTGATTTTGAAGCCATTGAGGGATTTAATGAAAAATTTATAGGTTGGGGTAGGGAAGATAGCGAGTTTGTAGCTAGATTTTTATTTAATAATGGAGTGTTTAAAAGGCTTAAATTTAATGCCTTAGCTTATCATATTTACCATGAAGAAAATAGCAAAAATATGCTTGAGATTAATCATCAAATTTATCTTGAAACTATAAAAAATAAAAAAACAACTTGGAGATAAAGCATGAAAAAAGTAGGCGTAGTAATCCCCATATACAATGTAGAAAAATATTTAAAAGAATGTTTAGATAGCGTAATCAATCAAACTTATACTAACTTAGAAATCATACTAGTAAATGATGGTAGTATAGATGAAAACTCACTTAATATTGCAAAAGAATACACTTTAAAAGATAAAAGAATTACTCTTTTTGATAAAAAAAATGGTGGTTTAAGTAGTGCTAGAAATGTAGGTATAGAATTTTTTTATGGAGAATATGAAATACAACATATTGAACAAGAAAATGAATTAAATATTTTTAAGATTGTTGGCAATAATCCACAAAATATTTATAAAATTTATAAGTACAAAAATGCTTTAGTAGATGATAAATTAGAAATTCCAAAGATTGATTATATTATCTTTTTAGATTCTGATAATTATTGGGAGTTAAACTGCATAGAAGAGTGTGTTGTAAGAATGCAAAATGTAGATGTATTGTGGTTTGATCATGCTTGTATTTATGATGATGGTATAGAAGATAAAGGCCAAAAGACAAGGATGAATATATTTAATTTTACTCAAGAATGCACTATCACTCCAAGAGACTATGCTAAGCAGGCTATAAAAGTAGGTTCGAGGGATATTTCATTTAGTTGGGGTGGTATGATAGATTTTTCGTTTTTAAAACAATTAAAACTTAAATTTATTAACAAAATCATCAATGAAGATATTCATTTTGGTATGGTTTTATTTAGCTGTGCTAATAATATTTATATTTTACCAAAAAGATTGTATTTGTGTCGTTTGAGAGCAAATAGTATATCAAACCATGATAAGAAAGTCACAAAAGCAAATGTGTCAGAGTATTTTAAAGACTTGTATGAATTTTTTGGAGAAAATGCTAAAGAGACAAAAAATTATTTAAAAGCAGCAAGCAGGATGATAACAGCTTTGGAACTGATAGAATTTTTTAAAGACCAAAAGAGCGAAAATACATTGGCTATAAAAGAGACATTTTTGCCTTTTTATGTAAAAAAGGCTTTGATGATTAAAAAATTTAAAAAAGATCCTTTAAATTTAAAGGAAAAATTATCTATAATAAAACCTTTTATCCAAACAAAAATTCCTTATGATCTTTGGAAAATTTGGCAAAAAATAAAAGGTATTTTTAGATAAAATCAACTTTGCAAGATGATTTTATCTATCATTGAATCTTTTTTTATAGATTTAAAATGCGTGAGTTTGTGTAAAAAACTTTGTTTTTGAATTTCTTCCCAAAGAGTTGGATTAAATTTTTCTTTGGCGCTAAATTGTAATAAATGGCATTCTATATCACTCATGTTTTTATAAACATCATTTACAAAGCCATGCTCTTTTAAAAGTTCAAAGATAATTTGAAAAGTAAAATAATAAAAGTTGTTAGGGTTTTTCTCATTTAACCAATAATATATAAGTATGTTTTTCATAGCTTGGATATTTTTGTGATGAGATTTTGAGATTATAAAACTATTTAGTATTTTAACCTTAAAATCATCATTCCAGTTAAAATATCCATAAGAAAAATATCCACTTTTGATAAATTTTTTCAATTTTTCTTTACTAGGTTTTGTTTTTGATCTTTCAAAGGTAAAAAAATCCTTATCACAAAGCTCATTAGGAATTTTAGAGCTTAAAAATATACTTGCATCACACCATATACCTCCATAAGTTGCAAGCAAACATACTCTTAAAAGATCTGAAAAAAAAGTTATAGTTTTTTCTCCAAAAAAATTATTTTCCAATTTTTCTATAACAAATGGTGGAAAATCAAGGTAATCTTTTATATTATCTTTATCTAAAATGATGATTGTGTAGTCATCTTTCATTTGACTTTGTATCGAGTTAAAGCATTGTTGTATCATAGGTGAAGCTTGATCTTTACCTTGGTACCAAAACTGCCAAATGATTTTATCGTTTATAAAATGATGTTTTTTTTCAAAATCAAAATGAGGAATTTTCCCTTCTAAAAAAGGATCGACATAGTTTTTTGAAAGATAACTAGCTACTTTAGGATGTTCTAGTTTATACTGGATATGATTTCTTAATTTTCTTCTTATTGATTTTATAGGTATAAAAATACATATTTTTTTTAGAAAACTATATAACATTTTTATCCAGTGTATTAAATTTCGATATTTTTTTTATAGATATATTTAAAATAAATATATTTAAAATATAATTTTATCTTTTTGGAAAAAGTTTGATTTCTTGAAAGTAAAATTTCTTCTTTTATCAATTTATAGTATTTACTTTTATTGCGTTTAAAAGATAATGTATTTTGTATATTTTTTGGGATAAAATTATATAATGAACCAAACCATTCATTAGTTTTTATGGAGTTGTAGTATTCTGGATAGTTTCTGTAGCACCATATGAGCATCGGTTGATCATCATCAATAATGTTAAAGGAAATGAAGTTACTTAGTGATTCTTTAAAATGTTCTTTAAAACGATTCCAAGAGTGTTGATTCCCGAATAATATACTACCTATTATAGATACTTCCATTGAAAAATATATATGAGCTAAGCTATCATTATGATTTATTGCAATTGAAAAGAAATTCATTTTTTTTTCGTCTATTAATTCTTGTTTTTTAAGATAAAAGTTAAATTGGTTTTTATTTGTAAAAAAATCATCTTTATGATTAAAGCCAAAATCAAGCCACAATATATCTTTATTTGTCAATTTTTTTTCTATCGCATCGCATACAAAAAAAGGTTTTAAATACATGAGATAACAATATTCTGGAGATTTACATTCTATATTGTCTGGATATTTTCGGTGTAAAGATTGATTATATTTTGAAAAGGTATTTCTTATTTTATTTAAAGCATCTTGGTCAAACTCATCAAAATTTTTAGTTATAATTACTGTTTTTTCTTTTAATCCATGCTTTTGTCGTATATCAAGTATTTGTTGCTTCAAATCTTCTGTTGTATAAATAATAACTCGGTTTTTTATTCCAGCCCAAAAATCAAAGTATGATAAGTATTCTTCATTTGTCCTTTTGCAGTTTTGTAATTTATCTCTGCCTATGTTATAGAACGCTGTTACTATTGTTAAATTTTCATCCATGTTTTAATCCTTAAAATACAAAAAAATACAAAAAAATACAAAAAAATACAAAAAAATACAAAAAAATAATATTTTTTCGCATTTTTCTATACGTTGCTCTATCTATAAATCTCTTTTGTTTTAAAAGTATTGAAAGTATTTTTGATAAATCTTGTGATGTTATTGGTGAGATTTCTTCTTTTAATTTTAATAAATCCGTGTTAAAATAAGGGGTTTTTTTAGCTGTATCCCAAAATAAATCAAAATAAGGATAAACTATTGGTTCAAAGTTTTCATTATAATAAAAATGCGCTTCTTTGTTCCAAGGTTTTTCGTCAAGAGAATAATGGATAATTTTTGCATTTTTTTGATTATAGTAAAAATCTTCTTTTGTATATTCTAAAGCTGTTTTTTTAAATCTATGTTTAAAAATATTTTTACGTCCTATTTTTTCTCCAATTATATAGCTTATCATAAAATTCCAACATATTGGTAGTTGTTTTATGTTGTCAACTGCATAATTTAGAGCATCTTGATCCGGATAAATTGGTATGTATGTTTTTAAAAAATCGAAGCATTTTTGCTCGATTTTATTTTTTCTCCATAGTTCTAGGTTAATATACATAAAACCGGAGTTAAAATAGTTTGAATTTTTATGGAAAGGTGTAATTGTATCATCGTTTATTTTTTTAAAAAATCTTTTTCTTCTATTGTTTCCATCTAAAACAGCTGCAATGGTATGATTATCAATATTTATAGATATTATTTCCCTAATGTCTTGTAAAGTTAGCATGTCAGAATCTAGATATAGGCAAGTCTTGACATGCTCAGGAATAAAATTAGCTAATTTTATTCTATAATATGCAGAGTAATTATTTCTCCATCTCGGTAATCCGCTAAATTCTTCTTCATTGATTATGTGGATTTCTATTTCTATAGGATAAATTTTACTGAGCTCTTGCTTTAAAAGCATAAGTTTTTTTTGATTTTTTTCACTAATAAAGTCTGTTAATATGTGAAAGAAATAACCTTCTTTGGTGTTTATAATTTTTTCATGTGAATAGTCATTATAAAATTTCGATTTATTTGTATTATTTACAATACTAGTAATAAGTATACTTGAAAATTTTACGTAGTTATCATCGGCACATAATACAATGTGTAACATTATATACTCCTTTTTCGTAGGTAATTATATTTTAGTGTTTTAAAATATAGTTGCATAATCTCCCTGGTTATTTTCGCATAGATTTTTGTTTTACTTTTTCTGGTATTTATGGTAGAGTGTAATCTATAATTTGGTTGTACAAGAAAGTGATGATAAGCTATATTGTGAACTTTGTGTAGATAATACATATCCATATAGTTATCTACAGCGTCTATGAAATATTTTGATTTTATAGATAGCATGCGTGCGGCTTCTGGATGTAAAAAGTATCCTTGTCCACCCCCGCATTTTTCATATATTGAGTAAAAATTATCTTGTTCTTTGATTGTATTAACTTTATCTATGTAAAAAAAACGAACATATTTATAATTACTATGTAAAATATCTTGAATAGCTTGAGTCCATGAGGATAAATTTACAAATTCAACATCATCTTCTAGTATAATAATTGGCTTGTTTATTTTTTGGCATTTCATCCATAAACTATAATGAGATGCAAAGCATGCTTTTTCATTAATACTTAGTTTTACGCCTCTAATTAAATGACACCACCATGGGAAGTGGCTTTTAAACTGCAAATGCTCATTTTTAGAACCATCGATGGCTTTAAAAAATTCAAATTCTAGTTGATTTTTTAAATTCGGATTATATGTGAAGAGTTTTTGAATTTGTTCTTGCATAAAATTTTTTCTATCTTTTGAGCGTTCTAGATTGATGATAAAAACTTTTACTTTTTCCAAACTCTGCCTTCTAACCCTAAAATTTCTTTCTCTAAAACTTCTAATATTTTTTCATTGAAATGCTTATATGGAAAAATATTAGTTAATTTTTTAATGCATTTTAAACTTTGCCTTTTATGCTCGTAATTTTGCCATAAAATTTCTTTATTTTTGTTTTCATATCTACCATTTTCATTAAATTCATAGTGGCATATACATTCTTGCGATATAAAAAAACTTTCACTAATCATAAAATTTATATAGTTAAAAAGCACATCTTCTCCATAACAAAGTTTTTCTTTAAAATCAAGATATTCAAAACTTTTTAAAATCAAATTTTTCCTATATACTTTTGCCCAAACACTCCAGCAAAAATGCTTTTGATTGAGTAAGAAATTTAAAAAATCATCTTTATTAAAAAGCTCATCTTGTTTAAATCTATAAAATTTCTTAAATTTCACCCTATGTACATATGCATCAAACACTACCATATCTACATTTTTAATTTTTTCAAGCCCAACTTCACAAGCATTAAGTTCTAAATAATCATCAGGATCTAAAAACATTATATAGGGTGAGCTTGAATTTAATACACCTATATTTCTACTAGTAAAGGTTCCTAAATTTTCTTCATTATGTATGATTTTTATCCTATTATCTTTACTTGCATATTCTTTAGCTATATCTATACTTTTATCATTGCCAAGGTCATCTACTACAATGATTTCTATATCTTTAAAAGTTTGGTTAATACAACTTTCTAATGCTTTAGCTGTATATTTTTCTACATTATAAGTTGGTAATATGATGGAAATTTGATTCATTTTAGCTCTTTATTTTTTGATATAATTATAGCTTTTATTTTTAAGGAAAATCATGAATATTTTTATCAACCTTCCTACTTGGCTTGGCGATGCAGTGATGGCTAGTGCGGCTATTTATGCTATAAAAGAAAAATATCCTCAAGTTAAATTTACTTTTTATGGTTCTTTTGTGAGTACAGAGCTTTTTAAACGCTTTGAAAATGCTCAAATTTTAGTAGAAAATAAAAAGCAAAGATATAGGCAAATTTTACAAGCTAGAAAAAACCTTGGTAAATTTGATCTAGCTTTTTCGTTTCGCTCGGCATTTTCAAGCAAGATCATTTTAAATCTAATCAAAGCAAAAAAAAGATTTTATTTTGATAAAAATATTCTAAAAGAAGAACATCAAGTCTTAAAATACTTAAATTTCATAGAAAAAGCTTTAAATTTTAAAGCCACTTCAAATTCTTTAAAACTCCCTATAAAAGCAAAATCAACTCAAAAAATTTTAGGTATAAACCCAGGTGCACATTTTGGAAGTGCTAAAAGATGGGAAGCGAGCTATTTTGCAAGGGTAGCAAAAGAATTTAGCTCCACGCATCAAATTTTAATCTTTGGGGTAGAAAGTGAGAGAGAAATTTGTAATGAAATTGAGCATTTTCTTTTAAAAGAAGGTATCAAATCAAAAAATCTTTGTGGTAAAACTAGCGTTTATACTTTATGTAAAAATATTTCTATGCTTGATTTACTCATTACAAACGATAGTGGTCCTATGCATATAGGTGCAGTTTATGGGGTGAAAACGGTAGCTATTTTTGGCTCGACTAAATTTAGTCAAACCTCGCCTTGGCAAGAAAATGCTAAAATAGCACATTTAAATTTAGCTTGTATGCCTTGTATGCAAAAGGTCTGTCCTTTAAAACA
Source organism: Campylobacter sp. CNRCH_2013_0855 (assembly GCF_025773025.1). Classification (NCBI taxonomy): domain Bacteria; kingdom Pseudomonadati; phylum Campylobacterota; class Epsilonproteobacteria; order Campylobacterales; family Campylobacteraceae; genus Campylobacter; species Campylobacter sp. CNRCH_2013_0855. Next base: position 69,137 of record NZ_JAKMTE010000003.1, read on the forward strand.
CCACAAATGCATGAAAGACTTAAAGCCTGAAGTGGTAATAAATTTAGCAAAAACATTTTTTTAGCATATTTTTCTTTGTGGTTTTGGTTTAAACCTCTTGCAAAAGCTTGATAAATGTGTTAAACTTAACAATCATTTTTAATCAAGGAGCTTTTTATGACTAAAGCAGATTTTATTTCTCAAGTTGCTCAAACTGCTGGGCTAACTAAAAAAGATGCAACTGCAGCTACTGATGCAGTAATCGCTACTATTACTGATGTATTAGCTAAAGGTGATAGCATTAGCTTTATCGGTTTTGGTACATTTTCTGTAGCTGAAAGAGCTGCTAGAGAAGCTAGAGTGCCAAGCACTGGTGCTACTATCAAAGTACCTGCTACTAAAGTTGCTAAATTTAAAGTAGGCAAAAATCTTAAAGATGCAGTTGCTGCTGCTAAAACTGCTAAAAAAGCTAAAAAATAATTCTTTGCGCAAAAGTTTTTAACTTTTGCGTTTTTCTTCATAGTTAAGTATTAATTTTCTTTTGATATTGTTTTTAAAAAATTACAAGGAAAACAATGTCAGTTTATAATAATATCTTAGATTGTATAGGTAATACCCCGATTATTTCTTTAAAAGAATTTGCTCCAAATCTTTATGCTAAATGTGAGTATTTTAACCCAAGTCATTCTATAAAAGATAGAGCGGCTGTAGAGATGATAAAACAAGCTTTAAATGAAGGTAAGATCAATCAAGAAACAACCATTATAGAAGCTACAAGTGGAAATACTGGTATAGCTTTAGCAATGATTTGCGCAAGCTTAAAACTTAAACTTATCATAGCTATGCCTGAGTCTATGAGTATTGAGCGTAGAAAAATGATGAGTTTTTTTGGTGCAAAGCTAGAGCTTACTCAGGCAAGTAAAGGTATGCAAGGAGCGCTTGATAGAGCTAATGAGCTTTTGAGTGAAATTCCAAATTCGTTTATGGTAAGTCAATTTGAAAATATCAACAACAAAAACGCACATAGAAAAAATACTGCTTTAGAAATTTTAAAAGCCTTACCCGATCTTGATATTTTTTTAGCAGGTTTTGGTACAGGTGGGACTATAAGTGGGGTAGGAGAAATTTTAAAAGAACATAATCCTAATGTCAAAATCATAGCCTTAGAGCCCGCATCTTCGCCACTTTTGAGCCAAAATACCGCTGCAAGTCATAAAATTCAAGGTATAGGTGCAAATTTTATCCCTAAAATTTTAAATCAAAAAATTATAGATGAAATAGTTTGTGTAAGCAATGAAGATGCTATAAATACAGCCTTAGAGCTTGGTAAAAACGGCATAATGGCGGGAATTTCAAGTGGGGCAAATGTATATATGGCTAGAAAAATTGCTTTAGAAAACCCTGATAAAAAAGTCTTGACTATGTTAAATGATACAGCCGAGAGGTATTTATCAACTGATTTATTTGCAAATTTATAATTAGGAGTGTGTATGAGTCAAAATAATGAGCATTTTGATTTAGATCTTGAAAGGGCGATTTTAAGTTCTTGCATATATAGTGAAGATTCTTTTTTTAGTATTTCTTCAGATATTGAGATTAATGATTTTTCACTCAAAGCTCATCAAGATATTTATAAAGCGATTTTAGCTTGTATCAATGCAGGCGAGCCTATAAGTGCAAGTTTTATAAGAAAACACAAAAAAGTAGATGAGCAAATTTTAGCTGAAGTTTTAGCTACTACTTCCATAGCAGATGTGAGTAAATACGCTTATGAGCTAAGAGAAAAGTCCATTAGACGCCAACTTTTAAATTTTGCTTATACTATACCTACAAGGGTAAATGAAGATAAAAGCATTTCTCAAATTTCAGATGAAATAGGCAAAGAGATTTTTAATCTTACCAACCGTGTAAATAGCAATAGTATTAAAGATATGACTATGGTGATGTCTGAACTTATGGATGAGTTTAAAAAGCAAAAAGAAGCAGAAAACAAAGATATTTTGGGACTTGATACAGGTTTTAGCGAGCTTAATAAAATGACAAAAGGCTTTAAACCTGGCGATCTTGTAATCATTGCTGCACGCCCTGGTATGGGAAAAACTACAATTTGTCTTAATTTTATAGAAAAAACACTAAGGCAAAATAAAGGTGTTGTAATGTTTTCACTAGAAATGCCTGCCACGCAAATCATGCAAAGATTAATCAGCGCAAAAACTTCCATTCCTTTGCAAAAAATTCTAATCGCAGATTTAAACGATGATGAGTGGAGTAGGGTAGGTGATGCTTGTAATGAATATGCACAAAAAAATCTTTATATTTACGATAGTGGCTATGCTAGTATAGCTGATATTCGTTCGATTTTACGCAAAATCAAAGCTCAAGATGAGAGTATTGAGCTTTGCGTAGTAGATTATATCGGTCTTATGATGAGTAATTCAGCTTTTAATGATAGGCATTTACAAGTGAGTGAAATTTCAAGAGGTTTAAAACTTTTAGCAAGAGAATTAAATATGCCAGTAGTGGCACTTTCGCAATTAAATCGCTCATTAGAAAGTAGAGCAAATAAGCGTCCTATGCTTAGTGATTTAAGAGAAAGTGGTGCTATAGAACAAGATGCGGATACGATTTTGTTTGTATATAGAGATGAGGTTTATAGAGAGCAAGAAGAAAAAGAAAGAGAAAATAAAGCTAAAAATGAAGGTAAAACTTATGAGAGAAAATTTATGCCAAATCCTGTGCAAGAAAAGGCTGAGCTTATTATAGGTAAAAATAGAAATGGCCCTGTAGGGCATGTGGATTTGCTTTTTTTAAAAGAAAAATCATGTTTTATTGAAGCTCCAAAAGAAGATTTTGTGGTTACAAACTTTGAAGGTTAATTCAAAGGGTAACCATAATTTTTATGCATAAAAAGTTCTAAATCCTTAAAATCGATTTTTCCCATTAGTTCTTCTACGAGTTGCTTATACACTATTTTTCCATCTTTGACCACAAAGGCTGCTCTTGCTAATAATCCTGCAAATATACTATCGCCTATTAAAACTCCATAATTAGTACCAAAATCTTTAAAAGCAAAATCACTTGCTACAATAATATCATCAACCCCTTCAGTAGCACAAAAACGATCCATAGCAAAAGGTAAATCCATACTAATAATAATAACTTCAATATTTTTCATAGAAGCTAATCTTTTGTTAGTTTCTTTTGCTTGTTTAGAGCATACTTGAGTGTCTAAACTAGGAAAGCTTAATAAAATTTGAGTTTTTCCTGGTGGCGCTATTTCTACTGGAGCGAGGTTTTTGGTTCTTAGGGTTATTCTTGGAGCATTATCGCCAACTTCTAGCTCATCTCCTATAAGTGCTATTTCTTGATCTTTATATATAATACTTGCCATAATTTTCCTTTTTTATAATAAAATCATTTTTGCTAAAAGTAAAAAACTAAAAAATCCCAAACTATCGGTAATTGCAGTAATAACTACGCTAGAACCTACAGCAGGATCAATTTTAAATTTTTTTAAAGTTAAAGGTACAAAAGAACCTACAAAACCGGCTAAGGCTAGATTAATTAGCATTGATAAGGCTATAACAAGTCCTAAAAGAGCTGTTTTAAACCATATAAAAGCTATAATACTCATAATACTAGCAAATATAAGCCCATTAAGCAAAGAAATTCCACTCTCTCTTAATATAACTTTTTTAGCGTCTTTAAATTCTACTTCATTGAGTGAAAGTTTTCTAACTGTTACTGCTAAAGCTTGTGAACCTGTATTGCCTCCCATAGAGGCTACGATAGGCATAAGTACTGCTAGAGCTACAAGTTGCTCTATTTCACCTGAAAAAAGGCTAATGATATTAGCTGAGATTAATGAAGTAGTAAGATTGATCATAAGCCAAAAAGCTCTTGCTTTAGCTGCTTTAAAAGCACTTTCTTCTTCAGCATCTTCATCAACTCCGGCTAAGTTATAAATTTGCTCTGTTGCATTTTCTTGGATTAAATCATGAATATCATCATAGGTAATTCTACCTAAAAGCACTCCATCATCATTTACAACCGCTAAAACACTCAAATCATAATCTTCTACTATATCAATAGCCTTTTGTATATCTTCATGATCTTTAATGCTATAACATTTATATTTTTCGCTATTATTTTTAATAATATCTGCAAAACTTAGTTTAAAATCCCAAATCAAAAGATCACTTAAGTTGATAGCATTGCAAAGCTTTCCTTGATTATTTATAATATAAACTTGAAAAATTTGATCCACTTGTCCTGAGTGTTTTAAAATTCTATATCTTTTAATAGCCTTTTCGATACTTTCATTAATAGAAGCTGTGAAAATTTCTGTTTGCATATAAGCACCAGCAGTATTTTCATCATAATTTTTAAGGCGTAAAATTTCTTCTTTATCTTCTGAGCTTAAGCGGTTTAAAATGGCTAAAGTTTTTTGTGGATTTAGCTCTTCAAAATGCTTAATCAAATCTGTTGCATCATCACTTTCAAGTTCTTCTACCGCTTTTGCAATCTTTATAATGCTTAAGTGTTCTAAAATATCTTCTAATATATGTTCAGGTGTTATAGTAGCTACATTTGCAAGCGTGTAAGTATCAAAAGATTTAAGGGTTTGTAAATAAAGCTCTTCGTTGTATCTTTTGATAGTCTTTAGAGCTTCATTGGTTTCATAGGTGCTTTGATCTTTAGAAGTATTTTTTAAAAGTTCTTGTGCTTCTAAAAAATCATTCATCATCTCAAAGCTCCATAGAATTTTCTATATTTTGTTCTTTTGGTGGATTTTTATAGTTTTCATCAATACTTTGCAAGCGATTTTCATACTCTTTTGCTATTTTTAAAAATTCTTCTTTGTTTTTACCACTTAGGCTTGATTTTGGAATTTTCACTATGGTTTCGGGATTAATTGCTTTGTTATTTAGATAAAGTCCAAAATGTAAATGTGGTCCAGTACTCATACCAGTAGAGCCTACATAAGCAATCACTTGGCCTTGTTTGACTTTTTGGCCGCGTTTGATTTTTGCAAAACGACTAAGATGAGCATATAAAGTCATATAACCTGATACATGCTTTACTTGTACAACCTTACCATAACCACCTTTTGTCCCAACAAAGCTAATCGTCCCATCTCCTGCACTCTTAACCGGAGTACCTGTTGGAGCAGCATAGTCAATACCTAAATGCGCTCTATAGCGTTTTAAGATAGGATGATATCTTGCTCTGGTAAAACGATCTGAAATCCTTGTGTATTTAACAGGCTTAGTTAAAAAGAAATTTTCAAGCTCTTTTCCTTGAGCGTTATAATAAGAATCTTTATATAAAAATACAGAATATTCTTTACCTCTAATATTAGCTAAAGCTGCTTGGATATTAATATCGCCAAAAAGTCTTCCTAGTCTTCTTTTTTGTTCATAAATCAATACTACACTATCGCCTTTTCTGACATTTTTAAAATTAACACTATTTTTAAAAGCTCTTACCATGGCTCTTGCTAAGGTTACACTACCACTTTCATCATAAACATCTTGATAAGCTGAGTTGTTAATAGCTACGCGAATGGTTCTTTTTTCTTTAGTGTAAGAAATAGGGGTAAAACTTAATACGAATTTGTTTTCATTATTTTTGTAAATATGAATTTGTAAATCATCACTAATTGGGATTAAAACTTGCTCAAGCTCACCTTGCTCATCTTTAAGCATTTGGTATTTAACACCACTTGTGATTTCTGCACTTAGTTCTTTATCTTCGGTATCAAGATTATAATATAAATTAAGTGGTATAGAATGATCTTGTAAAAAATCAAGTAAAGTTTTGCCATTTTCCCAAGAAAGCTCTTCAACGCTTGAAATAGCAAAAAGTTTTATCGATATAAGTAAAGATATGAAAATTTTTTTCATGATAATTTAAAGCCTTCTAAAATTTAAACATAAATTTGTATTTTACTTAATTTTTCTTACAATTTTGTAAGGAAAAAACAATATAATTTATTTTTTACACTTTTTAAGGAGTATAAATTGTCAAGAATTATCTTAACGCTTTGCTGTTTTTTAGCATTTTTACAAGCTAAAAATTTTGATTTGATACAAACAAAACTTGAAAAAGTAGATGATGTCTATGGTTATATAAAAGATGATCCTAGAATTTTATTGTACTCAAGTGGTATAGTTGTACATGAAATTGATACGCAAAAATCTATCATTGCAAGAGCTAGTGTGATAGGGCGTGAAAATGGCTTAGTTAAATTACAATTTAAAGTTTTTGATATGCTAGCTCAAGATGCTATGCCTTTACCAAATGTATTGCCACAAGTAGGCGATAAAATAGTTTTAAATTATTTATACGATAGAGCTTTGATTATAGCTCCTGATAAAAGTGTGTATGATTTTATAGCGCAAAAATTAAATGGAATTTATTTTTTACACCCTGATTTATTTGGTGCTCATATGATACAAGAATACCGCCAAACCCCAAGAAGATCTGACTTTAGATCTTTTTGTTCAAAAAATGCTGTAGGACTTTTAGTAGTAGCTTTAGAAAATAAAGCTGAGATAGTTGATTGTCAAGACTTTGGCAAGATTGAAGAATTTGTCATACCGCAAGCTCAAAGTTTGCAAATTCCATTTTATTCAAGAATTACAGGTTATAAAAGTGATATTTTTAGCTTAAATGATGAAGCAATTGGAAATTATTATGTATATTATGAAAAATTAATTAGTTTAACTAGAGAAAAATAATGCAAGAAATTCATCAAAAATTCTTTCAAGATCTTTTAGGGGTTGAAAACGCGCATTTTGATCCTATTCATAAAAGAGCGTATAGTTATGATGCTACTAAAAAGCATTATTTGCCCGATGGAGTACTTTTCCCAAGAGATGAAAATGATATTAGTCAAATTTTAAAATATTGCAATGAAAATAAAATCATCGTCATTCCTAGAGGCTCAGGCAGTGGATTTACCGGTGGAAGCTTGGCTGTTAATGGTGGAGTGGTGCTAAGCTTTGAAAAACATATGAATAAAATTTTAGAAATTGATCTTGAAAATTTAGTTGCAGTGGTACAACCTGGTGTGATAAATATGGCTTTACAAGAAAAAGTAAAAGAATATGGTTTATTTTATCCGCCTGATCCTGCTAGCATGGAGTATTCTTCTTTAGGAGGAAATGTAAGCGAAAATGCAGGGGGTATGAGGGCTGCTAAGTATGGTATAACTAAAGATTATGTAATGGCTTTAAGAGCGGTTTTGCCTAATGGAGAAATCATTAGAGCAGGTAAAAAAACCATAAAAGATGTAGCAGGTTATAATCTAGCTGGAATTTTAATAGCAAGTGAAGGATCTTTGGCTGTGCTTAGTGAGATTACTTTAAAACTAGTAGCTTTGCCAAAGTTTAAAAAAACAGCAATGGGGATTTTTAACAGCATTGATGAAGCAATGAATGCAGTTTATAAAACTTTAGCTAAAGGTGTAACTCCTGTATCTATGGAATTTTTAGATCAATTAAGCATACAAGCATTAGAGCAAAAATTCCAAAAAGGCTTACCTATGGATGCGGGTGCGATTTTAATCGCTGATGTAGATGGTAATGTAGAAGAAGCTATTGAAGCAGATTTAAAAATCTTGCAAGAAAGTTTTTATGAATCTGGTGTAAGAGAGTTTAAAATAGCAAAAGATGAACAAGAAGCAGCTAATATTTGGTTTGCTAGAAGAAATTGCTCTCAAAGCATAGCAATGTATGGAAATTTAAAGCTTAATGAAGATATTACAGTGCCACGTTCAAAACTACCTGAGCTTTTAAAAGGCATAGCTGAAATTTCTAAAAAATATGGTTTTAAAATTCCTTGTTTTGGTCATACTGGTGATGGCAATGTGCATACTAATGTAATGGTAAGTGATAAAAATAATCCTGAATTAGTTAAAAAAGGTTATGAAGCTGTGGAAGAGGTGTTTAAGCTTACAGTCTCTTTAGGTGGGACTTTAAGTGGAGAGCATGGCATAGGCATTTCAAAAGCTCCTTTTATGAAGCTTGCTTTTAGTGAAGCTGAAATGGACTTAATGAGAAATATCAAAAAGGCATTTGATCCAAATAATATACTCAATCCTTTCAAAATGGGACTTTGATGAATTTTAAAAACTTATTTAAAATTCTTTTAGCTTTAAGAGATAAAGAAATTTTAAATTATGCTGCGGCTTTGAGCTTTTATACTATCTTATCTTTAATACCACTTTTGTTTTTGTGTTTTTGGGTTTTTACCCAAATTCCAAGTTTTGAAATGTATCAAGAAAGAATTAAAAATTTAATTTTTACTTTTTTAATCCCAACTCAACAAGAATTAATCATACAATACATCAATACATTTTTAAAAAACAGCGTAAATTTAGGACTTATAGGGCTTTTAGCTATGGCTTTGACTTCTTTGGCTTTTTTTTCAGGTTATGATTATGTGATCAATAAGCTCTTAGAAGAAGATTCTAAAAGTCTTTGGCACAGTATAAGTTCTTATTGGACTTTAGCAACCTTAACTCCACTTGGGCTTGGAGTGAGTTTTTATATTTCAGGTTTTATACAAAAAACCTTAGATGATTTTAATATTGCTTTAAATTTTTTTGAGATTTTACCTTATGTGATTATATGGGCTTTGTTTTTTGTATCTTATTCAAGTTCAGTAAGCAAAAAAGGCGATTTAAAAACTTTACTTATTAGTTCTTTTGGTGCTTCTGTGATTTGGTATATTTCTAAGATGATTTTTGTATATTATGCTGTATATAATAAAACTTATTTAAATGTATATGGTTCTTTTTCTGTAATATTATTTTTCTTTTTGTGGATTTATATTTCTTGGATTATTTATCTTTTGGGATTAAAGGCTTATTTGCTTTTAAATCAAGAAAATAAAGGGAATAAACCCAAGAGAAACTACAAAAAGAGCTAAGTATTTATTAAATATAGCGATTAAAGATAAAATTAAATAAATAAAATAAAACACAAAAGGTATTGATAGGTTAATCGCATGCATTTTAAACTCAAAAAAATGCATTAAATATAAATCTAATAAATTTCCATAAGAAAAAATATGCAAGATTAAAACCAAAGGATAAAATATCACAAAGGTTAAGCTTAAAGGTATGGCTAAAAATTGCTGAAAACTAAGTAGAGGAAAAAAGTATAATACAGGGATAATCATTGCTAAAAAAGTCCAGATATTTAGCAAAAAAATATGAGTAAAATTTGAAAATTGATCTTTAAAATGGTGAAGATACAAATAAATATAAAAAACTCCCAAAATAGAAAATAAAAACCCAATGCTAAAAAGAAGTTTTGGAAAAATGCTAATACAAAATGCTATACTTAAAAATAAAAATTTAAAACTGAGTATTTTAATATTTTTACTAAATAAATAAAAAGCAAAAATGCTCATTAGTAAAGCTCTTGTGTAAGAAGGACTAAAATCTATTAAAAATATATACAAAATTAAAAGCAAGAAAGCAAAAATACTAATATCAAGTTTTAAACTTCTATAAGGAAAATATCGTTTATGAAAAAAAGCGTATAAAGGAGCAAAAATCAAAAAGCAAAAGCTAAATAACAAGCCCAAATGATACCCGCTAATAGCGATTAAATGCGCGATATTATAAAAATTTACATCATTTCTAAGTTCACTTGATACATTTTTTGCAAAAAATAAAGCCCCGTAAAATTCTTTGATTTTTTCATTTTGATGTTGATTTAAAAAATACCTTATTAAGGTATTTTCTTTTTGTGTTTTGGTTTTGTTAAAATCATAACTTGGCACATAAAAACTTTTACTAAGATAATCTTTAAAGTTAATATTTTTAGTAATTATTCTAAGATTTATCACATCATTTTTACTTAAATTTAGATCTTTATAACTAGTAGTATAAAAAATAAAATCAGAATTTTTAAGTTTTAAAACTTGATATTTTTTACCTTTTTTATTAGTTTTTTCATAAGAAGATAAAACGATATTATCTTTAAGTAATAAATGCTTAGTAAGTTTAAAATTTTGATATTTTTTATACTCATAGATGAAATTTAAACTAAAAATTGCTAAAAAACATAATAATAAAATAAAAAATTCTCTATAAGTTTCTTTTATAGAGAATTTTAAACTCATTTTTTCTTAGAAAAGCGTGATAAATATAACCATATAACAAAAATTAAAGTGATTATAAAAGCAGGAGCTATATAAGGATAGTTGGTAAATACTTCAAAAGCCTCTTTTAGAGTATTTCCAAAAATAAAACCAGCATAGCCTAAAACAACAGCCCAAATCAGACTAGCTAAGGTATTGATGATAAAAAATCTTACAAAGCTAAATTTACAAAGACCTGCTGCTATAGGAATGATAGTTTTTACTCCATAGATAAATTTTTGCACCACTAAAAGCAAGTCGCCGTATTTTTTGATTTTCATCATAGCAAGAGCAATTTTTCTTCTATGATTTTTAAAATAAGGCATTATGTCTTTTTTGTAGTATTTTCCCAAGATAAATAATAAGGTTGAGCCTATGGTATTAGCTAAAAAGGCTAAAAATATACACAAATGCAAATCAAGTTTAGTAGAACTTGCACAAAGCACTCCTGCAGCAAGTATAGCAACCATACCTCCACCAAAAGAATAAAAAAATAAAATCAAATAGCCATAAGTGCTTAGATTATCTATCATTTCTTGCATGAAAAACCTTATCTTGCAAAATCAATAGCTCTAAGCTCTCTGATAACGTTGACTTTTATTTCACCAGGGTATTGTACTTTTTCTTGAATTTCTTCAGCTATTTCTTTGGCTAAAAGCACAGATTCATCATCATTGACTAATTTTGCATTAACAATAACTCTAATTTCCCTGCCAGCATTAATAGCATAAGCTTTTTTAACCCCTTCTTTACTCTTTGCTATATCTTCAAGCTCACTCACTCTTTTTAAGAAGGCTTCTAAAACCTCACGTCTTGCGCCAGGACGTGCAGCGCTTAGTGTATCTGCTGTACAAACTGCAGCTGATTCTATGCTAATAGCTTCTTCATGCCCATGATGAGCATAAATTGCATTAATTACAACAGGATGTTCTTTGTATCTTTTGCAAAGCTCAGCTCCTAAATCCACATGAGAGCCTTCAAATTCATGTGTTAAAGCCTTGCCTATATCGTGTAAAATCCCAGCTCTTCTTGCTAATTTTTCATCCCCACCACACTCAGCTGCTATGATTCCAGCTAAATGTGCCACTTCTAAAGAATGCGCTAGAGCATTTTGACCATAACTTGCTCTATATCTTAATTTTCCTATTAATTTAACAATTTCAGGATGGATATTATTAAGTCCTAAATCCATTACTATAGTTTGACCTTCTTCTAGGATATTATCTTCAAATTCTTTACAAACTTTTTCATGAATTTCTTCTATTTTTGCAGGTTGTATTCTGCCATCTTCAACTAAAAGTTCAATTACCTTTGTAGCAATGGCGCGTCTATAAAGATTAAAACAACTTACTATGATCGCTCCAGGTGTGTCATCGATGATAATATCAACACCCAAAACCATTTCTAAGGTTTTAACATTTCTTCCTTCTTTGCCTATAATGCGTCCTTTTAATTCATCGTTTTTGATATTTACTACATTAATTAATCTTTCAGCAGCAAATTCTCCCGCAAATCTTGAAGTAGCTTGTGCCAAGATAAAATTAGCCTTTCTTTTGGCTTCGTTTCTAGCTTCTTCTTCGTATTTTCTAACAATATGAGCAATTTCAGCTCTTGAGTTTTCTTCTACTTTTTGTAAAACTATATTTTTTGCTTCTTCTTGTGTAAGACCAGCTGAATGTTCAAGGATTTTTAATACTTCATTTAGTTTTGTTTCATAGTTTTGTTTTAAATTTTCATTTTCCTCATGTAAAGCTTTTATGGTTTGCTGCTCTTTTATTAACTTGTTTTTGTTTTCTTCATGAAGCTTTTCTTGATAATGAAGGTTTTGTTCTTTTTTGTTGAGTTCTTCAAGCTTAATAGAATGCTCTTTTTGTAGTTTTTGAATTTTTTCATCAAATTTTTTCTTTGCTGCAAATTCAGCTTCAGCGACTGAATTTTTAGCATCTTTAAGTGTTAGCTCGGCTTCATATTCAATAGCTTTTGCTTTTGCTTTTGCTTGCTCTAAAAAGATATTGAAATTTGCATCATTAATCTTTTTGGCGACTATATACCCAATCCCTCCGCCTATAAAAACGGCTATTAATGCAACTAGTATTTCTATCATTGTTTTTGACTTTCCTAAAATATTTTTTATAAGGGTTTATATAAAAATTTCCTTTTATATCATGATCTTGGCTAAAAAATTGATCAGATTTTGCATCTATCATTTGTGTAAAAATAACCAAAGGTTTTTTATAAGAAATACTTTCAAAAAACCTATCATAAAAACCTTGACCATGACCGATTCTTCCTAATTTTGCGTCTACACCTATTACAGGGATAATTGCAACGTCAATACGAGTTTGTAAAAAAGAATCTTTTGGTTCATATACCCCAAAGCTCTTTTTTTCAAGAGCTAACCTTAATTTTACTACCTTTAAACTTTTATCTTGCATAAATGGAACAAAAATTTGATATTTTTTTGTTAGAAAATGTCTGAATTTATAAAGATTGATTTCATATTTTAAAGGGATATATATGAGGATATTTTTGCAATTTTTGTATAAATTTAGAATTTTCTTTATTTCTTGAAAAACTAAAAAATCTCTTTTATATTGATATTTTAATTTTAAATGCATTTTGGATTTTTGTTTTATTCTAAAATTGTTTTTTATCAAGGCTTTCCTTAAAGTTTTTAACTTTTTATGTTATACTTTTAAGCTTAAAAAATCATAAGGATAAGAATTGAAATTTAAAATTTTTTTAGTAATTTTTATCGCGATATTTTTCACTTCATGTTCGAGTGATAAAGAAAATTCCAGCACTGAAAATACAAACAATGCAAGTTTGACTCAAAGTGAAAACACTGATTTTACTTTGAAATTTTTAGATGGTAGGAAAATGTATGTGAAATATCATGAGCAAGTATTTAATTTTGATGATACAGCTAAAGCTAAGTTGTTTGTTTTTTTTACAAGTTGGTGTGCACCTTGTAAGGCTCAAATTCCACATTTAAACAATCTAAATAAAAAATATCAAGATAAATTTGAAGTAATAGCGCTTTTTTTAGAAGAGAATAAAGAGCAAGAAATATTAACTTTTATAGAAGATGAAAAAATGAAATTTCCAGCGGCTATAGGAGGGAATAATTTTGTTTTTTCTAAAATTTTAAATGTCAATTCTATTCCAACGATGGTGTTGTTTAATGCAAAAGGCGAAAAGATTAAAGAGTATTTAGGGATAATCCCTGAAGAAATGTTAGATATAGATATACAAAAAGCGATAATGTAATGTTTGGATTTTTAAAAAATGGTTTGAAAAAAACCTTAGAAAGTATTCATTTAGTTAAAGCTTCAAATAAAATCATTACCAAAGATTTACTTGAAGAAATGCTTTTAGAAGCTGATGTGGCGTATGAAATAGTTGAAGAGATTATTTATTATCTTCCTCCAAATGATGAGGTTAAAAAGGCTGATTTAGAGCGTGTTATGGGGACTTATTTTATTTATGATAAGCCAGAACTTGCTAATGCTAAGCCTTTTGTGGATTTGATTTTAGGTGTAAATGGGGTAGGTAAGACTACAAGCATTGCTAAAATGGCACATTTACATAAAGAAAATGGTGAAAAAGTTATACTTGGAGCTTGTGATACTTTTAGAGCAGGAGCCATAGAGCAGTTAAAATTATGGGCACAAAAATTAAATATAGATATCATAGCTACTTCACAAGGACACGATCCTTCAGCAGTTGCTTATGATGCTATTTCTAAAGCTTTGGCAAAAAACTATGATAGGGTTATTTTAGATACAGCAGGACGCTTGCAAAATCAAAAAAATCTTGCTAATGAGCTTGAAAAAATCGTTCGCATAAGCGATAAAGCTATGCAAGGAGCTCCTCATAGAAAAATCCTTGTGCTTGATGGCACTCAAGGCGTAGCAGGAATTTTACAAGCAAAAGCTTTTAATGATTTAGTAAAACTTGATGGAGTGATTATTACAAAACTTGATGGAACTGCTAAAGGTGGAGCTTTATTTAGCATAGCAAGAGAACTTGAACTTCCTATTTTATATATAGGAGTAGGAGAGCAACTAGGACAAATTCATGAGTTTAATCCTAGTGAATATGTTAAAACTTTAGTTGAAGAGATTTTTGCTTAATTTATGGCTAAAAAACATATTTTATTTGAATGCCAAGCTTGTGGAAATCAACAAAGTAAATGGCTAGGCAAATGTCCTGAATGTGGTTCTTGGGATAGTTTTGTTGAGCTAAAACAAGAACAAATTAAGGTTTTAAAAGAGTTAAATTCACTCTCAAACACCCCAAGTTCTGCAGTATGTATCAATGATGTTGTAGCAGAAAATTTCACACGCATTAGCACTGATGATAATGAGCTTAATTTAGTTTTAGGTGGTGGGCTTGTTGTGGGTTCTTTGGTGTTAATTGGGGGTTCACCTGGGGTTGGAAAATCCACACTTTTATTAAAAATTGCTTCCAATTTAGCTAAAAGTGGTAAAAAAGTACTTTATGTAAGTGGCGAGGAAAGCAAATCTCAAATCAAACTGCGTGCAGATCGTTTGAATGCAAATTGTGAAAATTTATTTTTACTTACTGAGCTTTGCTTAGAAGATATTTTAAGCGAGCTTTCTAAAAAAGATTATGAAATTTTAATTATTGATTCTATACAAACTTTATATTCTAATAAAATTACTTCAGCAGCAGGTAGTATCACTCAAGTTAGAGAAATTACTTTTGAGTTAATGCGCTATTCTAAGGCCAATAATATTAGCACTTTTATCATAGGGCATATTACTAAAGATGGAGCTATAGCTGGACCTAGAATTTTAGAGCATATGGTAGATGTAGTGCTTTATTTTGAAGGTGATGCTAATAAAGAAATAAGAATTTTAAGAGGTTTTAAAAATCGTTTTGGAAATATTTCTGAAGTTGGTATTTTTGAAATGACTTCTAAGGGTTTAATTAGCGCTAAAGACATAGCTAATAGATTTTTTACGCGTGGTAAGGCAGTAAGTGGTAGTGCTTTAAGTGTTGTGATGGAAGGAAGTAGAGCTTTAGTACTAGAAATTCAAGCCTTAGTTTGCGAGAGTGCTTATCCAAAACGCAGTGCAACAGGCTATGAAAAAAATCGCTTAGATATGCTCATAGCTTTACTTGAGAGAAAGCTTGAAATTCCTTTGGGTCATTATGATGTTTTTATTAATGTAAGTGGTGGAGTGAAAATTAGTGAAACTGCAGCAGATTTAGCGGTGGTTGCGGCGATTATTTCAAGTTTTAAAAATCGCCCTTTAAGTAAAGATAGTGTTTTTGTGGGCGAACTTAGTTTAAATGGTGAGATCAAAGAAGTATTTTCACTTGATGTGCGTTTAAAAGAAGCTAAAATGCAAAAATTTAAAAATGCCATAGTACCTGTAAAACCTATGGAAGAACTTGGCTTAAAATGTTTTGTAGCCAAAGAATTACGTGAGGTTTTAGAATGGATGTAAAATTTGATGTAATAATTATAGGTTCAGGTCTTGGAGGCTTAAGTGCGGGTGCTTTTTTAGCTAGAAATGGTAAAAAAGTTTTAGTTTTAGAACAGCATTTTTTAATCGGTGGTTGCGCTACTTGTTTTAAAAGAAAAGGCGCTTTGATTGATGCGGGACTTCATGAGATGGACCTAGGTGAAGCAAAAACTGACATGAAGCATTTGGTTTTTGATAAGCTTGGCATAAAGAATAAAATTCAAATTTTACCTTTACCAAATGCATGGAGTATTAAAAGTAAAAATTATAATCTAACTTTACCTCATGGTATAGAAAAAGTAAAAGAAGTTTTGAAAAAAGAATTTCCGCAAGAGTGCAAAGGTATAGATAAATATTTTAAAGCTATAAAAACACAAGCTTATGCTATTCGAAGATTTCCTTGGGATTTAAAATTAAGTGAGTTATTGTTGTTTCCTTTTGACACTGCTTGGATATTTATTAAAAATAGATTGTTTAATAAAAAAGTTTATGATGTTTTAAATGCTTATATTAAAAATGATAAGCTAAAAAAGATTTTAAATGCAAATATGAGTTATTATCATCATGATAGTAAAGAATTTATTTTTAGTTTTCATGCTATTGCGCAAAAGCATTATTATGATGGTGGGGTGTATATTAAAGGTGGCTCGCAAGCTTTAAGTGATGCCTTGGCTGAGGTTATCAAAGAAAATCAAGGGCAGGTTTTAGCTAAGGCTGAAGTTGTTAAAATACTCACAAAAGATCAAAAAGCTTATGGAGTAGAATACATTCAAAATAATCAAAAACACACCATCCATACGCAAAATATCATCGCAAATTGTGATCCTTTAATCGTATATAAAGACTTGCTTAAAGATTTAAATTTAACCCAAGAAATCAAAGCAATAGAGTCTAAAAAGCGCGCTTGTTCTTTGGTAAGTGCTTATTTTATTTATGATAAAGATATTTCTAAAATTTATAAAAATATGGATTATTGTAATTTTATATTTGAAGATGATTTTTTAAATAGTTCATATGAAAATACTAATATTTTAAAACTAGATATCAAAAAAAGACCTATGGCTTTTGTGAATTATTCTAAGGTTGATAGTGGCTTAGCTAGTGATAAATACATAGGTGTTGTAGCTTTTAGTTCAAAATATAGCGAATGGGATTTAAATAAGCAAGATTATAAAACTAAAAAAGAAGAAGTGTTAAAAGCTATAGTGCAAAGACTAGATGAGATTTTTCCGAATTTAAGTTCACACTTAATCCATCAAGAATTAGCTACCCCAAAAACTATACAAAGATACACTAAAGCTTATGAAGGTGCAATTTATGGATTTTCTCAAGATCAAGAAGGAGTTAAATATAGGTTACATTATAAAAGTAAAAGTATAGAAAATTTGTATTTTGCTAATGCTTTTATATTTCCTGGTGGTGGCTTTACAGGCGCGATTTTGGGTGGATATTTTTGTGCTAATAAAATGAATTTTCATTAAAATATAAGCAATTTTTTTCTATAATATTAGCTTTGAAATATTTATTCTGCTAAGGATTTTTAATGAAGGATTTATTTTTATTTAGTTCTTTTATAGATTCTAGTCACACTTTTGCATACTTTTTTCATTTGGGTATAGTAGTTGTGATTTCTTTGATTTTAGCAAAACTTGCTACAAGATCTATGCAAATTGTCCCAAGAGGTAGTCAGAATTTAGCCGAAGCTTACATGGAAGGCATTTTAAGTATGGGTAGAGATACTATGGGTAGTGATGAAGCTGCTAGAAAATATTTACCTTTAGTTGCAACTATAGGTTTTATGGTATTTTTTAGTAATATTATAGGAATTATCCCTGGTTTTGAAGCTCCAAGTGCTAGTTTAAATTTTAGTGCTTCTTTGGCTATTATAGTATTTGTGTATTATCATTTTGAAGGCATTAGAACTCAAGGATTTTTTAAGTATTTTGCACATTTCATGGGACCTGTGAAAATTCTAGCGCCTTTAATGTTTCCTATAGAAGTGGTTTCTCATTTTTCAAGAGTTATTTCTTTATCTTTCCGTTTATTTGGTAATATTAAAGGAGATGATTTATTCTTAGCAGTTATTTTAGCTCTTGTGCCTTGGGTTGCACCACTGCCTGCTTATATGCTTTTAACTTTTATGGCATTTTTACAATCTTTTATTTTTATGATTTTAACTTATGTTTATTTAGCAGGTGCAACTGTAGTTGATGAGCATCATTAATTTTTAAAAAGCAAAAAATTATTTTTTGCTTTTTTCTTTTTTAATATACTTCTTTTATTCTTTTTTAAACTCTTTTTGAAATAAAAAACGCTAGAATAAACAAAAAATTCTAAGGAAAATTTTAATGTTTGAAGTTGTTATAGGACTTGAAGTTCATGCGCAATTAAATACAAAAACAAAAATCTTTTGCTCATGTGCGACTTCTTTTGGAGAAAAATCAAATACTAATGTATGCCCAACATGTTTAGCTTTACCAGGTGCTTTACCTGTATTAAATCAAGAAGCGGTAAAAAAAGCCATAGCATTTGGAAAAGCAGTTAATGCAACTATAAATAAAAAAAGTATTTTTAATAGAAAAAATTATTTTTATCCTGATTTGCCAAAAGCTTATCAAATTTCACAATTTGATATTCCTATAGTAGAAAATGGTGAGTTATTTATTAATGTAAATGGAGAAAATAAACGCATAGGTATTACCAGAGCTCATTTAGAAGAAGATGCAGGAAAAAATATACATGAGAGTAATTTCTCAAAAGTAGATTTAAATAGAGCAGGTACGCCTTTGCTTGAAATCGTTAGTGAACCTGAACTTAGAAGCTCTGATGAGGCAGTAGCTTATTTAAAAAAATTGCATTCTATTATAAGATTTTTAGATATTTCAGATGCAAATATGCAAGAAGGTAGTTTTAGATGTGATGCTAATGTTAGTATTCGTCCAAAGGGTGATGATAAGCTTTATACTAGAGTGGAGATTAAAAACTTAAATTCATTTCGTTTTATCCAAAAGGCGATTGAGTATGAAGTAAAACGCCAAAGTGAAGCTTGGGAAGATGGAAAATACGATCAAGAAGTTGTGCAAGAAACAAGATTGTTTGATACGGTTAATTTAGTTACTAGAAGTATGAGAGGTAAAGAAGATTCTGCTGAATATAGATATTTCCCTGATCCTGATCTTTTACCTGTGATTTTAAATGATGAAATGCTAAATCAAGATATACCTGAACTTCCTGATGAGAAAAAAGCTAGATTTGTTAGTGAATTAGGTATTAAAGAAAGTGATAGTGAAGTGATTGTTTCTTCATTAGAGCTTTGTAGATATTTTGAGTATCTAATTAATCAAAAATTAAATCCAAAACTTTGTGTTACTTGGCTTACGACTGAGTTAATGGGACTTTTAAAAGGCGAATTGACCATAGAAAACTCACCTATAAAACAAGAAAAATTAGCTATTTTAATCAAACGCATAGAAGAAGGTGTTATTAGCGCTAAAGCAGGTAAGGATATTTTAGCTTATGTGTTTGAAAACACAGAAGTTGAAATTGATGATGCTATTGAAAAACTTGGTTTAAAACAAGTAAGTGATGATAGTGCTATTGAAAAGATTATTGATGAAATTTTAGCAAATAATGAAGATAAAGTAACTGAATATAAAAGTGGTAAAGATAAACTTTTTGGTTTCTTTGTTGGTCAAGCAATGAAAGCAGGTAAAGGTGCATTTAATCCTGCTAAGGTAAATGAAATTTTAAAAGCAAAACTTGGTTAAATATGAAAATAGCAGTTGTTGGTGCAGGAAAATGGGGAAGTGCTTTATATGATGCATTGAGTGTTAAAAATGAATGCGTGATAACTTCTTTTCATGAAAAAGATCTTTCTTATTTTGTTAGCACCAAAGAAGCTTTAGAATATGAATATTTAGTTTTTGCTTTATACGCTCAAGGAATACATGAGTGGCTTGCAAATAATTTTAAAGATTTAAATCAAAAAATTCTTGTAGCTTCTAAAGGTATTGATTATAAAAGTTTAAAATTTATGGATGAGGTTTTTAGTGAGTTTATAAGTAGTGATAGACTTTGTTTTTTAAGTGGTCCTTCTTTTGCAAGTGAAGTTTTAGAAAAAAAACCTTGTGCTTTGGTTGTTAGTGGTAAAAATCAAGAGCTTTGTAATCAATTTGCAAGTTTTTTTCCAAATTATATTAAAACCTATACAAGTTCTGATGTTAAAGGCGCTGAAATTTGTGGTGCATATAAGAATGTTTTAGCAATTGCAAGCGGGGTTTGCGATGGTTTAAATTTAGGTAATAATGCAAGAGCTTCTTTGGTTTCAAGAGGCTTGGTGGAAATGCACCGCTTTGGACAATTTTTTAACGCTAAAGAAGAAACTTTTTTAGGACTTAGTGGGGCTGGAGATTTATTTTTAACAGCTTCAAGCAATCTATCAAGAAATTATAGAGTAGGTTTGAGTCTAGCTAGTGGTAAAAATATAAAAGATATTTTGATGGAACTTGGTGAGGTAGCCGAAGGAGTGCAAACTGCTTATGCTATACATTCTTTATCAAAACAATTTCAAATTTATACCCCAATTGTTAATGAAGTAGTCTTAATGTTAGAGGGTAAAAATGCTTGGGAATCTTTGAAAGATTTGATGTCATCAAAGGAGGAAATATCATGATTATCAAAAATGCAAAAATTTATGGTGAGCAAAAGCTTGATCTTAAAATAGAAGATGGAAAAATCACTCAAATTGCTAATGATTTAAATGATGATGAGCATATTGTTGATATAGAAGGTAAGACTTTACTTCCTTCATTTATTGATTTAAATGTTAGTTTGCTTGATAATGAATTTAGTATAGATAGATTATATGATCTAGAAAAAGCATGCTTAAAAGGCGGGGTGGGAACTATTGTTTTAAAAGATAGTTTAGAAGCTAATACTCAAGGCTATGCACTTTATTTTGATAAATTAAAATCTTTAGATATTAATGTTTTACCTATTATTAATGTATTAGATAAAACAAAAAAATTAAAAAATATTGCTACCTTGATTGATATGGGTGCAAAAGGCTTAGAGCTTTCAAGTACTTTGGGTGCAAATTATTTAAGACAATGTATGCAATATGCTAATATGAAATCAACTCCGGTGTTTTTAAAGTGTTTTGATGAGAGTTTTGATGATCATGGAGTGATGAATGATGGACAAATAAGCTTTGAATTAGGTCTTATAGGAATTAGTAATATAGCTGAAACTAGTGAAGTAGCAAAAATGAAAGAACTAATGGAATTTTATAAAAACAAAGCTTGTTTTAGTTCTTTAGCAATTGCAAGATCATTTGAATTATTGCATGATCAATATAGTGAAATTTCAATCCATCATTTAATCAAAGATGAAAGTGCATGTGAAAATTTCAATACTCAAGCAAAAATTTTACCTCCACTGAGAGCAAAAAATGAATTAATAAGTCTTAAAAAATTACTTCAAGATAAAAAAATTACTTTCTTAAGCTCTTTACATACTCCTAGCACTAAAAAAGATTTAGCTTTTGATGAAGCAGATTTTGGAGTTAATGCCATAGCTATGTATATGAGTTTATGTTTTACATATTTAGTAAAAGAAGGTATTTTAACTTGGAAAGAATTATGTGATTTTACAAGTTATAATCAAGCGCAATTTTTAGGGTTAAACAAAGGTAAAATAGAACTTGGTTTTGATGCTGATTTAGTTGTATTTGATGAAAATCTTTCTTTTAATGGAGAAGGTTTATATGTAAATGATATCTTACAAGGTAAGGTAGAAAAAAGCTTTATAGCAGGAAAAGTTTTTAGCCTTTAAGCTAAAAACTTTTATTTATTCTGCATAGCTTGTGCTACTTGAGCTGAGCTATTTCTAATTTTTTCCATACACTCTCTAGCTTCTTTAGCTAAGTCCACACTTTGATTTACGCCGCTTAAGCCATCTTTAATGCTTTGTACCACTTCAGCTGTTACATTTCTTATAGAATTAATGGTAGTAGTAATTTCATTTACTGAATGTCCAGTTCTTTCAGCTAGATTTCTAACTTCATCAGCAACTACGGCAAAGCCTCTACCATGCTCACCTGCACGCGCTGCTTCAATAGCTGCATTTAGTGCTAAAAGATTAGTTTGATCAGCTATATCACTAATGGTTTGAATGATATTTTTAATTTCTTCTGATTGCTCATTTAGCGATGAAACCAAATTACTACTATTATTCATCATATCAGCAATGCCTTGAATATTTTGAACTGTATTTTCTATAACGCTATCACCTTCTTGAGTTAAATTATCATTTTGCTCAGCTAATTCGCTGATAAGTTTTAATTTTTCTTCATCTCTTACAACTTGCTCGGTAATATCTGTTGCAAATTTAATAACTTTGTAAATTTCTCCATCATCATTTTTAATAGGATTATAACTTGCTTCTAAATGGATTAGCTTATTGTTTTTACCAAAGCGTATAAATTTTCCTGATTGAAATTTACCGCTTCTTAGCTCTTCCCAAAAAATTGTATATTCTTTTGAATTTCTAAATTTTTCTTCACAGAACATACTATGATGCTTTCCTTTGATTTCGCTTAATGAATAGCCCATAGTTTGAGTAAAATTTTCATTAGCACTTAAAATTTCTCCATAAGGATTAAACTCGATAATGGCCATAGAACGATTAGCGGCATCTATGGTGTTTTTTAGATCAAGCATTTCATAGTGTCTTTGAGTGATATCGTTTGCAAATTTAATAACCTTATATACTTCGTTATTTTGGTTTAAAATAGGAAGATAATTTGCTTCAAGATAAATATCTTTTCCGCCTTTTGCAATACGTCTAAAAAGACCATTTCTTGATTTACCGCTTTTTAAATCTCTCCAAAAGTCAACATAGCGTTGTGATTTTACTACCTCAGGCAAGCAAAACATACTATGGTGTTTTCCTTTAATTTCATCTAGAGAGTAATTCATGGTTTTTAGAAAATTTTCATTAGCACTAATAATAGTCCCATCTGTTTGAAATTCTATCATAGCCATAGTTTTACCAATGGCATTAAGTATATCTTGAAAAGCTTGAATGGACTGCTCTAATTGAGTAATTTGTTCATTAATTTTTTTCTTGTTGATAAACATAAAACCCCTTTATAAAATAATTTGAAATTATATAGTGTTTTTTAAAATAAATAATTTGTTTATATTAGTTTTTTGTTAAATTAGAGAATTTTTCTTGTAAAGAAAATCTTATTAAATCATTGATTTTTTCACTATCATTTAAGAATTGTTTATTGAGATTTTCTAGTTCTTTTAAAAAATTAAAAAGAGTTTCTTCCCATAATGCATTATTTTTTTTACTTAAGTTCATGGTTTGAATATGATTAAGTTTTCTACTCATATCGCTTAAATTTTCTAAAAATTCATCTTTGTAATTTTCATTTTGAAGTGTAAAAGTATTTTGCAAAAGATTATTTTTGATATTTCTTATTTCTTCATTGATTAGATCACAAAATTCAGGATAGATGTCATTTTTTATAGGTTCAAGTAAAGATTGCTCGTCTAATTTTAAAGTGTATTTTTTAATAGCAAAGAAAAGAACTAAAAAAGCTAATGCACTAATTAAGAGATAAAAAACCATTTTTCTAAAATTTCCTTAAAATGGTGCGGTTAGCGAGATTTGAACTCGCACACGCTGAGCGCACCACCCCCTCAAGATGGCGTGTCTACCAATTCCACCATAACCGCATAAGCCCCACAAGAGGGCTTTGAAAATTTTAAGCTGCTACTAATGCTTGGAATGGATTAGCATAAAGAGCGATAAGAGCAATAACAAGCGCATAAATAACTTGAGCTTCAATCATCGCTAAAGCAATAAACATAGTAGTCATTAATTTACCACCAAGACCAGGGTTTCTAGCAGTACCTGCTATAGTTGCTGCTGCAGTATTACCCATACCGATAGCTCCACCTAAAGCTGCAACACCAAGTCCTAAACCTGCTGCTAAGATAGAAAAAGAAGCTAACCATTGATTCATAGAACCTTCAGCTGCAAATGCAAAACCGCTTAAAGCTAGCATTAAAAATACGATTTTTTTCATAGTTTTTCCTTATAAAAATTTAAATCCTTTCGGCTTGCGTATCCCTACTCGTGATTTATAAAAGCGTAATTATATATCAATATAGCTTTAAAATTATTGAAATTTAAATTAATATATCTATTTTAAAACAAATTAAAGTTTTTTTTAGCTACATTAAAAATTTTTTATAGTTTTATAAATTTAAGGTTATTTTTATGAATGAAAAATTTTCTAAAATAGGTTTTGTATTAGCAGTGGCAGGTTCAGCTGTTGGACTTGGAAATGCTTGGAAATTCCCAACTTTAGTAGGACAAAATGGAGGCTCAGCTTTTGTACTTTTGTATTTACTTTTGACTTTGGGCGTAGGTTTTGTGATATTTTTAGCCGAACTTAGCATAGGAAAACTCAGCGAAAAAGACCCGGTGAATGCTTATTATACTTTAGCTCCAAAATATAAAAGAGCTTGGTCTATAGTTGGTTTTTCTTTAATAGGTGCTATTTTGATTGTATCTTTTTATAGTGTGATTATAGGATGGATTGTCAAATATGCTTATTTTGGATTTTTTCCTTTACCAAAAAGCATAGAAGAGAGTGGCGCTATTTTTGGAAATTTACTTTCTAATGATGTTTTATCTCAATTTATATGTTTTACTTTTGTATTTATAGTTATTTTTTATGTAGTATCAAAAGGTGTTAAAAGTGGTATAGAAAAACTCAATGTTTGGATGATGCCAAGTTTATTTATACTACTTATTTTAATGCTTGGATATTCTTTTAGTATGGATGGTTTTTCTAAGGCAAGTGAGTTTTTATTTTCTCCGGATTTTTCCAAGCTTGGGGTAGGAGCTTTTTTGAGTGCATTGGGACTTGCTTGTTTTTCTTTATCTATTGGAGTGGGCTCGATTATAACTTATTCTGCAAGTTTATCAGATAAAACAAATTTTATTACAAGTACTATTAATATTATTATTATTAATATTATCATTGGTATTATGATGGGGCTTATTGTATTTACTTTTATATTTGAATTTAATGGCAATCCAGCTCAGCAAGGTCCAGGTTTGATTTTTGTATCTTTAATGAGTTTATTTTCAAATATTGACCCAATTGGCTTTTTACCTTTGGGAAATATTTTAGCTGTGGCTTTTTTTATTGCATTGTTTTTTGCAGGGATTACTTCAGCAGTTTCCATGATAGAGCCTTTAACTTTTTATTTAATCAATTCTTATAATTTTACAAGAAAAAAAGCTTTGATTTTTATAGCTTTCATTGTATATTTTTTGGGAAGTTTGTGTATTTTATCAGGAATTGAGTGGAGTAAAGATTCTTTAGAATTTTTTGGAAAAAGTTTTTTTGATATATTAGATTTTATTGCTTCAAATTTAATGATGCCTTTGGGCGGATTATTTGGTGCAATTTTCGTAGGTTTTGTGCTTAAAAAAGAAGCTTTACAAACTTTATTTTATCCTTATATGAGGGGTAAATATTTTGAGTGTTGGTATTTTTTTGTAAGATATATCTCACCTTTAGCGGTGATTTTAATCATGGTAAAACAATTATTTTTTTAAGGTTAAAAGATGAATGAAAAATTTTCTAAAATAGGTTTTGTATTAGCAGTGGCAGGTTCAGCCGTTGGGCTTGGAAATGCTTGGAAATTTCCAACTTTAGTGGGTAACAATGGCGGATCAGCTTTTGTGGTGGTGTATTTACTTTTAACCTTAGGTGTGGCTTTTGTGATATTTTTAGCCGAACTTAGCATAGGAAAACTTAGCGAAAAAGACCCTGTAAATGCTTATCGCACTTTAGCACCAAAAAATAAAAAGGCATGGTCACTTGCGGGATTTTTTATGCTTGGTGCTATTATTTTGGTGTCTTTTTATAGTGTTGTTATAGGCTGGATAGCAAAATATGCTTATTTTGGATTTTTTGAATTGCCTAAAGATACAAATGAAGCAGGTGCTATCTTTGGAAATTTACTTTCTAATGATGTTTTATCTCAATTTATATGTTTTACTTTTGTATTTATAGTTATTTTTTATGTAGTATCAAAAGGTGTTAAAAGTGGTATAGAAAAACTCAATGTTTGGATGATGCCAAGTTTATTTATACTACTTATTTTAATGCTTGGATATTCTTTTAGTATGGATGGTTTTTCTAAGGCAAGTGAGTTTTTATTTGTGCCTGATTTTTCAAAATTAAGTGTTAATTCTATATTAGATGCATTAGGTCTTGCATTTTTTAGTATGTCTTTGGGTGTTTGTGTGATTTTAACTTATGCAGCAAGTTTACCTGATAAAACAAATTTTATAAGTAGTGCTTTAAATATTATCATTATTAATACTATCATTGGTTTAATGATGGGGCTTATTGTTTTTACTTTTATATTTGAATTTGGAGCTGATCCTACTCAACAAGGCCCAGGGCTTATATTTATATCATTAACAACGCTTTTTGCAAAATTAGGATTTTTGGGAAATATTTTAGCTGTAGCTTTTTTTATTGCATTGTTTTTTGCAGGGATTACTTCAGCTATTTCCATGATAGAACCTTTTACTTTTTATCTTATAAATCGTTATCAAATTTCAAGAAAAAAAGCTTTGGTTTTTGTGGGTATGATTGTTTATTTTCTTGGAAGTTTATCTATACTTTCTTTTTATCACGTAAGTGCATCAAGTTTAAATTTCTTTGGAAAAAGCTTTTTTGATATTTTAGACTTTTTCATACAAAATTTATTAATGCCAATTTCTGCTTTAATTACAGCATTTTTTGTAGGTTTTGTACTTAAAAAAGAAGCTTTGCAAATTTTATTTCAACCATTTATGCGCGGGGTGTATTTTGAAATTTGGTATATCTTTTTAAGATACATTTCTCCATTAGCGGTTGTTTTAATCATGGCTAGACAGCTTTTTTTCTAAGGTATTAAAATGAATGATAAATTTTCTAAAATAGGTTTTGTATTAGCCGTTGCAGGCGGGGCTATAGGGCTTGGAAATGCTTGGAAATTTCCAACCTTAGTAGGTCAAAATGGTGGTTTTGCCTTTGTGCTTTTGTACTTGCTTTTGACTATTAGTATAGGATTTTGTGTATTTTTGGCTGAAATTGCCATGGGAAGATTAAGTCAAAGTGATCCTGTCAATGCTTATAAAAGCTTAGCAACTAAGTATGCTCAAAAATGGAAATTTGCTGGATTTTTTATGCTTGGTGGAATTTTCGTATTATCTTTTTATCTTGTTATTATGGGTTGGGTTTTAAAATACATGATAACTTCGATTTATTATCTACCTAGCAATACTCAAGAAGCAGGAGTTTTATTTGGAAATTTAATACAAAATAGTATTTTAGAAAGTAGTTTGTATTTTTTAATTGCTTTTTTTCTTACTTTATTTGTTGTTTCAAGAGGGGTTAAGAGTGGTATAGAAAAACTGAATGTTTGGATTATGCCAAGTTTGTTTATCATGCTTGTTTTAATGCTAGCGTATTGTTTTTTTCAAGATGGTTTTAAGGAAGCTTTTGCCTATTTGTTTTATCCTGATTTTACCAAACTTAGTTTAAACTCTGTTTTAACAGCTTTAGGTCTTGCTTTTTTTACTTTATGTTTAGGTATAGGTTGTATTACCACTTATGCAGCTTCATTAAAAGATGATACAAATTTAATTACAAGTTCAATTGTAATTGTACTTTTAAATATCAGCATAGGTTTAATGATGGGGCTTATTGTATTTACTTTTATATTTAAATTTAATGCCAATCCCGCAGAAGGTGCTGGACTTGTATTTATATCTTTAACAACTTTGTTTTCTAATTTAGGCACTATTTTCGGGCATTTTTTAGCCTTTTATTTTTTCTTAGCTTTATTTTTTGCAGGAATTACTTCAGCAGTTTCTATGATAGAACCTTTTACTTTTTATCTTGTGAATGAATATAAAATTTCAAGAAAAAAAGCTTTGGTTTTTATAGGTTTTGTAGTTTTTCTTTTGGGAATGAGTTGTATTTTATCTTTTAGTGCCAGTTATGGAGCTAGTTTTAGCTTTTTTGGTCTAAGTTTTTTTGATATTTTGGATAAATTAACTTCTAATTTTATGCTCCCGCTTGGAGTTATTGCAAGTGCTATTTTTGTGGGATTTTTTGTAGATAAAATGAAAATCTATAATTTATTTTCTAAATTTATGAGTAAAACTGTTTTTGAAGTATGGTATTTTTTACTTAGATTTGTTGCGCCTGTTGCGATTATTATCATTATGTTAAATCAAATTTTATAAATTTATTTTTTAAGAAAGTAGAGTTATAATTGCAAAGATGTAAAAATAAGGAAAAATTATGGCTAAAAAATTAATTGATGTAATGGATACCACATTTAGAGATGGTTTTCAATCTGTTTATGGTGCTAGAGTTTTAATGAATGACTTTTTTCCTGCCCTAGAAGCAGCTAAAGAAGCAGACATTAAACATTTTGAATTTGGCGGTGGAGCTAGGTTTCAAAGCTTATTTTTTTATTTAAACGAAAATGCCTTTGAAATGATGGATAAATTTAGAGCCATCGTTGGAAAAGAAGCAAATTTACAAACTCTTGCAAGAGGGGTTAATACTGTAGCACTTGATACAGGTAGTAAAGAAACTATTGACTTGCATGCAAAAATGTTTGCAAAACATGGCACAACCACCATAAGAAATTTTGACGCATTAAATGATGTAAATAATTTAAAATTTAGTGGAGAATGTATAGTTAAGCATGGTTTAAAACATGAAATTACTATTACTTTAATGGATTTACCTCCAAAATGTAAAGGTGCGCATGAT
The DNA here is from genome assembly GCF_025773025.1 of Campylobacter sp. CNRCH_2013_0855. Classification (NCBI taxonomy): domain Bacteria; kingdom Pseudomonadati; phylum Campylobacterota; class Epsilonproteobacteria; order Campylobacterales; family Campylobacteraceae; genus Campylobacter; species Campylobacter sp. CNRCH_2013_0855. The sequence goes on from NZ_JAKMTE010000003.1 coordinate 97,646, forward strand.
GTACCTTTTTATGAAAGAATTTTAAAAGAAATCTTACAAGCACAAATTCCTTTTGATAGTATTTGTTTTAAAGATGCAAGTGGAACTTCAAATCCAAATAAAATTTATGAAGTTATTAAAATGGCTAGAAAAAACCTGCCTGAAAATATGCATATAAGATTACATACGCATGAAACTGCAGGGGTGAGTATAGCATGCTATTTAGCAGCTTTAGAAGCAGGTGTTGATGGTATAGATTTAGCTGCAGCTCCTGTTAGTGGTGGTACTTCTCAGCCTGATATTTTAACCATGCTTCATGCTCTAAAGGGAAGTAATTTTGATCTTGGTTTGGACGAAGAGAAAATTTTAAAATATGAAGAAGTATTAAAAGATTGTTTAAAAGATTATTTTTTACCACCTGAAGCAACAGCGGTAAATCCTTTAATACCTTTTTCACCTATGCCAGGTGGAGCACTAACTGCTAATACACAAATGATGAGAGATAATAATATTTTAGATAAATTTCCTCAAGTTATAAAAGCCATGCAAGAAGTGGTAGAAAAAGGTGGTTATGGCACTTCGGTTACTCCTGTATCGCAATTTTATTTTCAACAAGCTTTTAATAATGTAATGTTTGGACCTTGGAAAAAAATAGCAGATGGATACGGAAAGATGGTTTTAGGATATTTTGGAAAAACACCCGTTGCTCCAGATCCTGAAGTAATTAAGCTTGCAAGCGAGCAGTTAAAATTAGAGCCAACTACAAAATTAGCAACAGATATTGCCGATGCAGATGAGAGTAAAAGCATAGCTTATATTAAAAACTTATTGGAAAAAGAAAATTTAGAAACAAGTGAAGAAAATATTTTTATCGTTGCAGCTTGTAAAGAAAAAGGCATAGCTTTCTTAAAAGGTGAAGCTAAGGTTAATGTTAGAAAAAATAGCAAATTAAAACCAAGTCTTGTTAATGAAAATCAATTTACTGTTTCAGTTAATGGTAATAAATACCATGTAGAAGTAAGTGCAGGTTTTGATAGAGATGTTAATGTTAAAAGTGCTGTAAAAGTAAGTAGTAACAACGCAGAAGCTAAAAAAGCCCAAACAGGCGATAATGCTATCGTTGCAAGTATGAATGCAAATGTATTTAAAATTTTAGTCAAAGAAAATGATAGTGTAAAAGCAGGGCAAGTTGTAGCTGTACTTGAAGCTATGAAAATGGAGATTGAAGTTAGTGCAAGTAAAGATGGAGAAATTGCAGAACTTTTAGTAAATGCTGGTGAGAGTGTAAGTGAAGGCCAAGCTTTAATGACTTATAAATAAGGAGGCAAAAATGATAGGTTTAGAAAATTTAGGTTTAGAAAATATCGGACAAGTTTTTCATAATCTTAGTTATGATGAGCTTTTAAAACACGAAAAAAACAATAATGAAGGTGTATGTACTAAAAATGGTACTTTTAGTGTGGATACGGGAATTTTTACCGGAAGAAGTCCTAAGGATAAATATTTTGTAAAACAAGATCCTTCACAAAAATATATTGCTTGGGGTAAGATTAATCAACCTATTAGTGAGGAGTTATTTGAAAAACTTTTAGCAAAAGCTAAAAAACAACTTAGTAATAGTGATATTTATATCCAAGATGCATATTGTGGAGCTTCGTTAAAAAGTCGTAAAGCTGTGCGTTTTGTAACGCAAATTGCATGGCAAGCGCATTTTGTAAAAAATATGTTTATTCGCCCAAAAGAAGAAGATCTTAAAGAGTTTAAGCCTGATTTTGTAGTATATAATGCTTGTAAATGTGTGAATGAAGATTATAAAAAAGATGGTTTAAATTCAGAGGTTTTTGTCATTTTTAACATAGAAAAAAATATAGCAGTAATTGGTGGAACTTGGTATGGTGGAGAGATGAAAAAAGGAATTTTTTCTATGATGAATTATTGGCTTCCACTTGAAAATAAACTTTCTATGCATTGTAGTGCTAATGTTGGAGAAAAAGGCGATGTGGCGCTTTTCTTTGGGCTTAGTGGTACAGGTAAAACTACTCTTTCAACTGATCCAAAAAGAAAATTAATAGGCGATGATGAGCATGGTTGGGATGATGAGGGTGTGTTTAATTTTGAAGGAGGTTGTTATGCAAAATGCATTAACCTTGATCCTCAAAGTGAGCCAGAAATTTATGGGGCAATCAAACAAAATGCACTTTTAGAAAATGTAGTTTTAAAAGATGATTTAAGCGTTGATTTCAATGATGGTTCTAAAACTGAAAATACTAGAGTTTCTTATCCGATAGAGCATATTTTAAATCACGAGCCAAGCCTTAGTGCAGGTCATCCTAGTAATATCATTTTCCTTTCAGCGGATGCTTTTGGTGTTTTACCTCCGGTTAGTAAGCTTAGTAAAGAACAAGCAATGTATTATTTTCTAAGTGGTTATACTGCTAAAGTAGCAGGTACTGAAAGAGGTATTACTGAACCTGTTGCGACTTTTTCAGCTTGTTTTGGAGAAGTGTTTTTGCCATTACATCCAACTGTTTATGCAAAACTTTTGGGCGAAAAAATCAGTAAGCATAATGTGAATGTTTATCTGGTAAATACCGGTTGGAGCGGTGGAACTTATGGTGTAGGTAAAAGAATGAGCATTAAAGCTACTAGAGCTTGCATTAATGCGATTTTAGATGGTAGCATACAAAATTGTGAGTTTGAAAACTATGATTTATTTAATCTTGCAGTTCCAAAAGAATTAGCGGGTGTAGAAAGTAAGTTATTAAACCCTGTTAATACTTGGGAGGATAAAAAAGCTTATGAAGAAACTAAATTAAAGCTTGCAAAAATGTTTATAGAAAATTTCAAACGCTATGAAGATGTAAAAGAAGGAGCAGAATTTAAATTAGCTGGTCCTACTATCTAAAAAGAGTTAAGCTCTTTTTAGAATAGTGATTCAGGATTGATTTGGGTTTCTTTATTTTTTGGAAGCTCAAATCCACCTAACATATGAAAATGTAAATGAAAAACTTCTTGCCCGCTATTTTTCCCACAATTTGTGATTAATCTATACCCACTTTTATCAAGTCCTAAAAGAGTAGCTAGTTCTTGGATAAATTGTGTCATTTCACTCATTAATTCAGGTCTTAATTCTTGAAAGTTTTCAAAATGTTCTTTTGGAATGATTAAAATATGAATAGGTGCTTTAGGATTGATATCATGAAAAGCTAAAAATTTTTCACTTTCTAAAACTTTATTAGCAGGAATTTTTCCTTCTACGATTAGTTCAAATACGGTTTTTTCTCTCATTTAGTAATCCTTTTTTTGTTATTTTTTGCTAATTTTAAATAATTTTACATTAGAATGTTTAAAAAAAATTTAGTTGGAGCTAAAATTGCAAGATATGATAGAAAAAATTGCTTCTGTAAATACTTTAGCAGAGCTTGAAAATATAAAAGTAAGTGTTTTAGGAAAAAAAGGTATTTTGACTTTAGAATTTGCAAAGTTAAAAGATTTGCAAGGTGAAGAAAAAAAAGAATTTGCCAATGGTTTAAATAAAACAAGAGATGAATTTAATGAGGCTTATCAAATAAAATTAAAAGAATTAGAAGAAAAAGCTTTAAATGAAAAAATGAAACAAGATGTGCAAGATTTTAGCTTTTTTGATGAAACTTCAAATGCAGGTGCTTTGCACCCAATCATGCAAACTATGGATAAAATCATAGAATATTTTACAGCTTTAAATTTCAGTATAGAAAAAGGGCCTTTGATTGAGGATGATTTTCATAATTTTGAAGCATTAAATTTACCACAAAATCATCCTGCAAGAGATATGCAAGATACTTTTTATTTTGAAGATAAAACCTTGCTTAGATCTCAAACTTCTCCAGTGCAAATTAGAACTATGCTATCTCAAAAACCACCTATTAGAATGATAGCACCAGGTGCAGTTTTTAGAAGAGATTTTGATATTACTCATACCCCTATGTTTCATCAAGTAGAAGGACTTGTGGTAGAAGAAGGCGATAAGGTAAATTTTGCAAATTTAAAAGATATGCTAGAGCATTTTTTAAAACATATGTTTGGCGATGTAAAAGTGCGTTTTAGACCAAGTTTTTTTCCATTTACAGAGCCATCTGCTGAAGTAGATATTTCTTGTGTGTTTTGTAAAGGTTGTGGATGTAGGGTTTGTAAGCAAACAGGATGGCTTGAAGTTTTAGGATGTGGCGTTGTTGATCCTAATGTTTATAAATTTGTTGGTTATAAAAATGTAAGTGGCTATGCTTTTGGTTTGGGTGTGGAGCGTTTTGCTATGCTTTTACATAAAATTCCTGATTTGCGTTCTATGTTTGAAGGTGATTTAAGATTATTGGAGCAATTTAGATGATTATTAGTAGAAATTGGTTAAATGAATGGATTGATTTAAGTGAAATATCAACACAAACTATAGTAAATACTTTAAATTCTATAGGATTGGAGGTTGATAGTTTCAAAAGTGTTAAAGCTCCCCAAAAAGTTGTAATAGGTAAGGTTTTAGAAAAAGTTAAACATGAAAATTCAGATAAATTGAATATTTGTAAAGTAGATGTTGGGAATGAAATTTTACAAATTGTTTGTGGCGCAAAAAATGTTGATAAAGATCAATTTGTAGCCGTATCTTTAGTAGGTGCAGTGCTTCCTAGCGGACTTGAGATAAAACCTGCCAAACTTAGAGGGGTTGAATCTATGGGTATGATTTGCTCTTCTAGTGAGCTTGGTTTTGGAAAAAGCAATGAAGGTATTATGGTTTTAGATGAAAGCATGGGGGAGTTGGTTTTAGGAAAAGCTTTAAATGATTATGAACTTTTTAATGATGAATTAATTGAAATAGAACTTACTCCAAACCGCGGGGATTGCTTGAGTTTATATGGTGTTGCTAGAGATTTGAGTGCAGCACTTGATTTAAATTTAAAAGAATTAAACCCTTTAAAAGAAAGTGAAAATAGCGTAGGTATAGGAAGAATACTAAGTGTTAAAAATCAAAGTGATGTTGAAGGATTTTTTGCTTATAAGGCACTAGAGATTAAAGAAGAATTTAAGTTAAATATCACGATACAAATTCGTCTTGCTTTGATTGAAGCATATAAAAATAACAACATAGAAAATCTTTTAACTTATGCAACTCATGCAAGCGGAGTGATTTTTTGTGCTTATGATTTTCATAAGCTTTGTCAAGAATGTCAAATCGATGAAAAGATTGTTTTAGAGATTAAAACTCAAGAACATGGAGAATATGGGGTTTATTATAAAGATGAGTTGATTGCTTTAGCAGGTATAGAGCAAGAAGATAAATTTAAAATCAATGATGAGAGTAAAATCATCATTATAGAAGCAAGTTATACTCATCCTCAAACTATAGCAAATGCAATAGCCTTTTATAAAAAGAAAAATGACATTATATATCGTTCTTTAAGAGGCAGCGAGCCTAAGCTTTCTTTGGGAATGGAGTATTTATTTAATGAGTGCTTAAAAATTAGTGCAATGAGTGTTTTTTCAGGAAGCCAACAAGTTTTTAAAGAAAATGAAGCAAATATTATTGGGATTTTTGGTGCAGAGGTTGATAAAATCATTGGTATGCCTATAGATAAAAATAATTTAGTCAAAATTCTTAAAAAACTAGGCTTTGAAATAAGTGTGGTAAATGATGAACAATTTAATATTAAAATTCCACTTCACCGTAGTGATATAGTAAATATAGCTGATATTAGTGAAGAAATAGTAAGAATTATCGGTATTGATAATATCCCATCAAAAGCTTTAGAATTTAAAGAAAAAAATCGTTTAAATCAAGTATATTTTGATTATCAAGAGCTTAAAAATTTAAGATTAAAAGCAAGTAACAATGGATATTTTGAAAGTGTGCATTATGTTTTGGATAATGAAGAAGAATTAAGTCAGCTAGGATTTAAATGTATTAAAAACAAACTCATTAATCCTATTACTAACGAACTTAATACTTTAAGAAGTACTTTGATAAATCATCTTTTAAATGCAGTAAGCTTTAATCTAAGAAATTCAAAAAAGAAAATTAAACTTTTTGAGTGTGGTAGTGTTTTTGATGAGTTTTCAAATGAGCATACTAAATTTGCGATGATCTTTAGTGGCTACAAAGAAGAAGCTAAAATCACAAATAAGGCCAAGCCTATTTTAGTGGATTTTTATACTTTTTTAGCAGAATTAAAGAGCATTATAGGTGAGTTTAGTTTGCAAAAATCAGAATATGCATTTTTAAGCCCATATGAGCAAGCAAATGTATACAAAAACGGCAAGCGTGTAGGTTTTGTAGGTAGAGTGCATTTAAGTATAGAAAATAAAAGAGATTTGGTTAAAACTTATATTTGTGAGCTTGATTTAGAAGGCTTAAAACAAGACTTTAAAACTGCTAAAGCTTATTCTAAATTTCCATCTATGAGCAGGGATTTAAGTATAGTTATACCTAAGGGTTTTGAATATGAAAAAATCAAACACACTATTGCTAAATTAGATATTGAAAGATTAGAAAGTTTTAGAGTAGTAGATTTATATACAGATGAGAATTTAGGCGATTTTTATAGCTTGACTATTAATTTAGTATTTAGAGATTTTGAAAAAACCTTAGAAGATAATATTATTCTTGGATATATTGATAAAATCATCAAAGCTTTAGATGATGAACATGGTTTAAAACTTCGATGAAAATCAGTCCTATTTCATCTTTTAAAGTAGAGCTTGAAGATATAGCTTCTGATAAGTCTATATCTCATCGCTTTGCTATCTTTTCTTTGTTTACCCAAGGAACTTGCAAAATTAAAAATTATTTAAAAGCCCAAGATACCTTACATACCTTAGCAATTATTCAAGCTTTGGGAGCTGAAGTTGAAGAAATTAATGGATTAATTTATATTAGAGCTCCAAAATATATAAAATCTCCAAATTGTGTTTTAGATTGTGGCAATTCAGGTACAGCTATGAGACTTTTAATAGGTCTTTTAAGTGCTATCGAAGATGAATTTTTTGTACTTAGTGGAGATTGTTATTTAAATGCTAGGCCGATGAAGCGGGTAAGTGAGCCTTTGATGAGTTTAGGAGCTAAAATTTATGGAAGAGCTAATGCAAATTTAGCACCTATTTGTATACAAGGAGCCAAGTTAGAAGGTTTTGATTTTAGTAGTAATATTGCCTCAGCTCAGGTAAAATCAGCTTTAATTTTAGCAGCTTTATTTGCCAAAAAAGAAAGTTATTTTAAAGAAATTGATCTTTCAAGAGATCATAGTGAGATTATACTTAATAAAATGGGAGCTTGCATTGAATATTTAAATGAGGATAAAACTTTTATTAAAATAAATCCTTTAAAAGAAAAATTAAAAGCATTTGAAGTATGTGTACCAAATGATCCATCATCAGCCTTTTATTTTGCCTTAGCCGCTTGTATTTTACCTCATTCAAAAGTAGTTTTAAAAAATGTTTTGTTAAATAAAACACGCATTGAAGCCTTTAAAATTTTAGAAAAAATGGGTGTAAAAATTACTTATAATACTACTAATGAAGATTTTGAAAGTATTGGAGAAATTTATGTTGAAAGTGCGCCCTTAAAAGCGATAAATGTGAGTGAAAATATCGCATGGTTGATTGATGAAATTCCAGCTTTGGCTATAGCTTTTGCTTGTGCAAAAGGAAAAAGTACTGTAAAAAATGCTAAAGAATTACGCGTAAAAGAAAGCGATAGAATTAAATCAATTGTATTAAATTTGCAAAAATGTGGCATAAAAGTAAAAGAATTTGAAGATGGTTTTGAAGTAGAAGGTGGCGAAGCTAAAAGTGCTAAAATAGAAAGCTTTGGAGATCATAGAATTGCGATGAGCTTTTTAATTTTAGGTTTAAGATGTGGAATGGAAGTAGATGATAGCGAATGCATTAAAACTTCTTTTCCAAATTTTATTGAGATTTTAAAGCAAATAGGAGCTAAAGTTGGAGATTGAGCTAGCAAAAAGTTATGGATTTTGTTTTGGAGTAAAAAGAGCCATTAAAAAGGCTGAGCAGATTAAAGATGCAGCTACTATAGGCCCTTTAATTCATAATAATGAAGAAATCACAAGACTTTGGAAAAATTATAATGTTAAAACATTAAATGATATCAATGAATTAAGCACAGAAAAAAAAGCCATCATTAGAACCCATGGAATTACAAAACAAGATTTAGAAAAATTAAAGCAAAAAGACATGGAAATTTTTGATGCTACATGTCCTTTTGTGACTAAACCTCAAAAAATTTGTGAACAAATGAGCAATGAAGGCTATGAAGTGGTAATTTTTGGCGATGAAAATCATCCTGAAGTAAAAGGGGTTAGAAGTTATGTAAGTACTAAGGCTTATGTAGTGCTTGATGAAAAAGAATTGCTTGATATTAAATTGCCTTCTAAAATTGCAGTGGTATCACAAACTACAAAAAAAGTAGAAAAATTTATGGAAATTGTAAATTATTTAATGCTCAGGGTTAAGGAAGTGCGTGTTTTTAATACTATATGTGATGCAACTTTTAAAAACCAAGAAGCAATCAATGAACTTGCCAAGAAAAGTGATGTAATGATAATAGTTGGAGGAAAAAATTCAGCCAATACTAAGCAACTTTTTTTAATAGCAAAAAATTACTGCGAGGATAGCTATTTAATCGAAAATGAAAAAGAAATTCAAAAAGAATGGTTTAGTGGTAAAGAAAAATGTGGTATTAGCGCGGGTGCTTCTACACCTGATTGGGTGATTAATTTGGTTTTGGAAAAAATCAAAGAATACACCAAAATTAACTAAGTTTAAAGAAAACAATACTATAATCAAGAATTAAAATTTAAAACAAAGGACCACGATGAGCGAGGTGAACAAAAAAGTTCAAAACAGACTAGAGGATATTATCATAGAAGAAGATTTTGAGCAAATGCTTGAAGAATCTTTTAAGTCTGATGAGGAGGCAACTACACAGGGTATAATTGTCGTGATTAAAGGCGATGAGGTATTTGTAAATGTAGGGCAAAAATCAGAAGGTATTTTGGCAATAGAAGAAATTCAAAACGACAAAGGCGAATTTATCTTCAAAGAAGGCGATACATTAGAAGTTGCTATAGTGGGTTCTCGCGGTGGCAGATCTTTACTTTCTCACAAAAAAGCTTTAAGAAAGCAAAAAGTTAAAGAATTTATTGATAATTATAAAGATGATGAAAGTATGTTTGATGTAAAAATCATTGGTAAAAATAGAGGCGGTTTTGTAGCTGTGGATGAAAATGGAGTAGAGTTTTTCTTACCAAAATCACAAAGTAGCTTTAAAGATTCAAATAACATCATCAATAAAACCTTTAAAGTTAAAATCATCAAAATAGATAAAGAAGCTCAAAGTATAGTAGTTTCTAGAAAAAAAATAGTAGATGAAGAAAGAAAAAAACGCAAAGAGATTATCTCAAATGTGTTAAATCAAGAGGAAATCATAGAAGGTACTGTTAAAAAAATCACTACTTACGGTATGTTTGTTGATGTGGGTGGTGTTGATGGTTTGGTTCATTATAGTGAAATTTCTTACAAAGGGCCAGTAAATCCTAGTTCATTATATAGTGAAGGCGATAAGGTTCCTGTAAAAGTGATTAAATATGATAAAGATAAAAAACATCTTTCTTTATCTATCAAACTTGCTATGCCTGATCCTTGGGATGAAATTAAAGATGGTTTAGAGGTTGGTGACACCATTAAGGTTACAGTTTCAAATATAGAACCATATGGTGCTTTTGTTGATTTAGGAAATGATATAGAAGGATTTTTACATATAAGTGAAATTTCTTGGGATAAAAATGCTAAGAATCCAAAAGATTATATTAGCGAAGGTCAAGAGCTTGATGTGGAAGTGATTGAGATTAATGCTAAAGAAAGAAGACTTAGAGTTTCTTTAAAAAATTTATTAGCAAAACCTTTTGATGAGTTTTTAAAATCACATAAAGTAGGTGATGTAGTAAAAGGTAGTGTTACTTCTGTGACTAATTTTGGTGCCTTTGTAAAAATTGCAAACTTAGAAGGTTTATTGCACAATGAAGACGCTTCATGGAATAGAAACGATAAATGCAAAGATATGTATAAAGTTGGTGATGTTATGGAAGTTAAAATCATCAAGCTAGACAAAGAAAATCAAAAGATTTCTTTAAGTACTAAAGAATTGCAAAAAAGCCCTGTGCAAGTTTATGCGCAAAAACACCAAGTAAATGATATTATCTCAGGAAAAATTAGAGATATTAAGGATTTTGGAGTTTTTGTGGAGCTTGAAGAAGGTGTTGATGCGCTAATTCACAAAGAAGATTTAGGTAATATTGATTTTTCAAGTTTAAAAGTAGGCGATACAATAGAAGCTTTAATTGTTTTCATTGATGAAAAGAAAAATAGAATTCGTTTAAGCGTGAAAAGTCTTGCAAAAATGAAAGAAAGAGAAGCGTTAAATGAAATCAATGATAATGATAAAGTAACTTTAGGTGATATTATCAAAGATCAACTTTCATAATAAAAAATGAAAAAATATACCCTTTATGGTATTTTAGGCTTTTTAAGCTTAGCTTTATTTGTTGCTTTTGTTTTTATGGTGAGATATTTAGATGTTGGAAATCTATCTATCTCACAAAATGTTAAATATTCTTTTGATGAGATAAAAAAAGAATTGCCGCAAACTTGGCAAGATAAACTTTCAAATCTTAAAATCAACGACTTCTCTCCAGCGGCAAATGAATTTTATATGAGTTTTAATATGGATGATTCTATAGTAAAGCCAAAGCAAAAATTCTATATGCTTGATGTGAATAAAAATGATGTTTATTCTATGTTTTGTTTAAAGCAAACTTTGCATTCTTTTTTTATTAAATATACTTTAACACAGAGTAAAGATGAAGTTGCGATTTATTTAGATACAGATAATGAAAAAGTTTTAAATGCACTGATCGACAAATTAAAAATTTACAACATAAATGCAAAATTAAAGGAGGTTTGGTTATGAAAAAAATTATTGTATGTGATGCAATATTAGACAAAGGTGTAGAGCTTTTAAGAAAAGCTGATGATGTAGAGCTTATCGAAGCGGCACATTTACCTAAAGGTGAGCTTTTGACAAAATTAAACGATGTGGATGTGGCTATTACTAGAAGTTCAACGGATGTGGATTTGAAATTTATCAATGCATGTTCTAATTTAAAAGCTTTAGTTAGAGCAGGTGTTGGGGTTGATAATGTTGATATAGATGAATGCTCTAAAAAAGGCATTATAGTAATGAATGTGCCAACGGCTAATACCATAGCAGCGGTTGAACTTACTATGAATCATTTATTATGCTCTGCAAGATCTTTTGTAAATGCTCATAATTTTTTAAAAATACAAAGAAGATGGGAAAGAGAAAAGTGGTATGGTGTTGAGCTTATGAACAAAACTTTAGGGGTTATAGGTTTTGGTAACATAGGTTCAAGAGTAGCTGTACGTGCAAAAGCTTTTGGTATGAAAGTTATATCTTATGATCCTTATGTGGTAGCTTCTAAAATGACTGATTTGGGTATAGAGTGTGTGAATTCTTTAGATACAATCTTAACTCAAAGTGATTTTATTACCATACATACACCAAAAACAAAAGAAACAACAGATATGATTTCTTTTGAAGAAATTTCTAAAATGAAAGATGGTGTAAGATTGATCAATTGTGCTAGAGGCGGTCTTTATAATGAAGATGCTTTGTGCGAGGGGTTAAAAAGTGGTAAAATAGCTTGGCTTGGCATAGATGTATTTAATAAAGAACCTGCAACTAATCATCCATTTTTAGACTTTGAAAATGTTTCTGTTACTTCTCATCTTGGTGCAAATACCTTAGAAAGTCAAGAAAATATCGCTATTCAAGCATGCGAGCAAGCTTTAAATGCTGTAAGAGGAATTTCTTATCCTAATGCTTTAAATTTACCAATTAAAACTGAAGATTTGCCAAGTTTTGTAGCACCTTACATTGAGCTTATTTCTAAAATGGGCTTTTTGGCTGCTCAGCTTGATAAAACTCCTATTAAGGCTATTAAACTTGAAAGTGAAGGACAAATTAGTGAGTATAATGAGTCTTTGCTAACTTTTGCAACAGTGAGTGTTTTAAGAGGAATTTTAGGTGAAAATATTAATTATATTAATGCGCATTTTGTAGCTAAAGATAAGGGTGTGGAACTTTCTTCTTGTATTTTACCAAGTAGTGGTTATAGTAATAAAATCACCATAAAGGTAATTACAGATAATTCTAATCTTTCTATTTCAGGAACTATTTTTGGTGAAAACGAACAAAGGATAGTAGAGTTAAATGGTTTTGATGTAGATTTTAAACCTAAAGGGAAAATGATAATTTTAAACAATAATGACATACCAGGAGTTATTGCTAATGTTAGCGGAATTTTAGCTAAAAATAATGTCAATATAGCTGATTTTAGACTTGGTAGAAATGGCTTTGGAAAAGCTTTGGCTGTGATTTTGCTTGATACAAAAATTTCAAAAGCTTTGCTTGAGGAATTAAGAGCTATTGATGCTTGTATTTTTGCAGAATATGCAGAAATTTAAGGCTTTTTATAAGCCTTAATTGTTACAATTATTTTTTAATTTTAAAATTAAGGAAAATATATGGCTTCTTATGGAATGGGAGATTTAAAAAAAGGTTTAAAAATAGAAATTGATGGTATTCCTTTTAAAATCGTAGAATATCAACATGTAAAACCAGGAAAAGGTCCTGCTTTTGTGCGTATTAAAATTAAATCTTTTATTGATGGTAAGGTTTTGGAAAAAACTTTCCATGCAGGGGATAAATGTGAATCTCCAAATTTAGAAGAAAAACAAATGCAATATCTATACGATGATGGTGAAAATTGTCAATTTATGGATACTCAAACTTATGAGCAAGTTGCAATTAGTGATGAAGATGTGGGTGAAGCTAAAAAATGGATGCTTGATGGAACCATGGTAGATGTTTTATTTCACAATGGAAAAGCAATTGGCGTGGAAGTACCTCAAGTAATGGAGCTTAAAATTATTGAAACAGCGCCAAATTTCAAAGGTGATACTCAAGGTTCAAACAAAAAACCAGCTACTTTAGAAACAGGTGCAGTAGTGCAAATTCCTTTCCATGTGCTAGAAGGGGAAGTAATCCGTGTTGATACTGTGCGTGGAGAATATATAGAAAGAGCAAATAAATAAGCTAAGTTGTCTTAGCTTATTTATTATTTAGCCTTTTATTGAGTTGCCACCAATTTATTTTATAATATAACTCATGAAATTCTTTATGGTATTTATCTAAAATAATTTCTTGACTTGTGTTTTTGATTGAAGTGTTTTTTTCAAAAAAATATCCTTTATTTGTAATATATACACCTTTATCATCAATCCACAATGCATCATTTATCCCAAATTCTAGTTTTTCGTTTTTAGCTAGACCTAATATATTTCTTCCGCCCATGCTAATATATTCTACGTTACTAAGACTTATATTATATAAGGTCGGAAATACATCTTTATGTGATCCTACTCTATTTTTATCATAATGAATATTATATTGTAGTATTTTTGGGATGTATAAATAAAAAGGAACACTATAAGAAAAAGCTTTTGCATTATTTAGATTATTTTTCAAATCTCTTGTTCTATGATCTCCTGTTGCGGCTACAATAATCTTGTCTTTTAGCTCACTATGTTTTATTTTGCTTAAGAATTTTCCAAATTCATTGTTTGCATAAGTATATGCTTTTAATATAGCTAGTTGTTTTTTATGATTATATGGAAGAAGATTTAATAGTTTATTTGGTATTTGATCATGATTAATCTTTATATTATAATCTAAATATGGAGGATGATTTGATATTGTTAGGGCAATGATTAATGTTTTATATGGATTATCTTGCAATATTTCATAAGCTTTTTTATATAAAAATTCATCGGCTACTCCATAACCATTTTGCGTTGTTTTAGCTTGAGGATAAGAATTAACTATACTATTTTCATCTATAATTTCATCTACTCCTTGTATTTTTAAATACTCTTTTATATTTTGCCAAGATCCATTTCCAGCACTTATAAAAATAACCCTATAACCTGCTTTTTTATAAATTTCAATAGGAGTAAGAGGTAGTTTTATTGTTTGAAATTTACTAGTTGAAATATTTGAAAATGGACTGATAAATAATAAATTTGCCAAACTAGGTATAGTTCCATTGCTTGATGATAAAAATCTCTTAAATAAAAAATCTTCCTCAAAATGTTGCTTTAGTTCACCTAAAAAATTTATTTTTTCAGAACTATACTCATTAATTTCTAAACCAAAACTTTCCATTATATTTAAAAAAATACTTGGTTTTGTAGTATCTGCTATAGGGTTGTTTTGACTTATATCCATATAAGGAAACAATTTACTTTGAATTTCTTTTGCAGTGTTATCATCAACTGAGGGTATTTTTTGTTCTTCTTTGTATTGTTTATGAGCCCAAGCAAAAGTCATTATAGGATTTAGCATAGTATCATTTACAACTTTAAATTCGCTAAAGGAATAGTTTTGTACATTAATAGCAACATGTTTAAATGGTCCCCTAAGAGCTAAAATGTATATAAAAATTAAAATGATATTTAAAAATAATAAGGTATGAATTTTATAGTTGTTTTTGGTAGTTTTATAATATAAAATTTTTAAATTTAAAAATACACAGCATAAAGAAATAAATAAAGCTAAAAATGAAATTTTTAAAATAGGGTAATCATTATAGATGATATCTAAAATAGTGCTAATATTGTCATTTTTTATACTAAATAAAAAAATATTAAATTTGTCATTATAAAGTTCGTAGTAGTAATATTTTGCAAAAGAAAAAATTATACTTATAATAGCTATAAATGCTATATAAATACTTGAAACAATGCTATATAGTCTATATACCCCCCCCCGTAAATATCACTAGTTTTTTGTGGTTAAGATGAGAAATTATTAAAGAAAGAAATCCACAAAACAAAAGCGGTAAAAAAGCAACACTTAAAAATCTTATGTCATGATAAATTCCATAAAAATACATTTTTAATATATCATAGAAATTATTTTGTATGATTTTTTGTGAAATAAAATCATTTTGCATGAAAAGCCTATTAATAGTAAAGATGCTTATAAATAAAAAGCAAAAGATAATAATTTGAATGAGCGTTTTTTTCATTTTTTCTCCTATAAAAATTTTAGTTTTCCAATTTCATCTCTAAGCATTGCTGCTTTCTCAAACTCAAGGTTTTTAGCTGCCTCTAGCATTTGTTTTCTTAATTCTTTTACTATTTTAGCACGTTCTTTTGCAGGCATTTTTTCAAGTTCTTTGCCTTTGCGATAAATTTCTCCTTGTTCAAGTTCATGTTTTAAACTTTCTTCTATGTTTCTTTTTACTGAGGTTGGTGTGATGTTGTGTTTTTTGTTATAAGCTTCTTGTAAAGCTCTTCTCTCATTGGTGGTATCGATAGCTTCTTGCATAGATTTTGTGATTTTTTTAGCAAAAAGTAATACTTTTCCATTGACATTTCTAGCTGCACGTCCCATTGTTTGAATGAGTGCAGTGGTACTTCTTAAAAAGCCTTCCTTGTCTGCATCCATAATCGCTATAAGGGAAACTTCAGGTAAATCAAGTCCTTCTCTTAAAAGGTTAATCCCGATTAAAATATCAAAAGCACCGCTTCTTAGGTCACGGATGATTTCATTGCGTTCTATTGCATCAATTTCTGAATGCATGTATTTTACTTTTAAGCCAAGCTCTAAGTAGTATTTACTAAGTTCCTCAGCCATTTTTTTAGTTAAAACGGTTATTAAAACTCTTTCATTACGTTCTATAACTTTTTTAGCTTCATCGTATAAAATTTCAACTTGATTTTCACTATCTTTGATTTCTATTTTAGGATCTAAAAGCCCTGTTGGACGCATAATTTGATAAAAAATATTTTCTTTGCTTAATTCTAGTTCTAAAGGCGCAGGTGTAGCTGAAACAAATAAAAATTTACAATTTTTATTAATAAATTCATCAAACATCAAAGGTCTATTATCTAAGGCACTTGGCAAGCGAAAACCATAATCAACCAAAGTTTGCTTTCTACTTCTATCCCCTGCAAACATTCCGCGAAATTGTGGTAAAGATACATGGGATTCATCTACAATGACTAAAAAATCTTGGTTTTTAATGGCAAAATAATCAAAAAGCGTATAAGGTGTATCGCCGCTTTTAAGTCCTGTTAAATGCAAAGCATAATTTTCCACTCCTTTGCACATGCCAGTGCTTTGAAGCATCTCAAGATCAAATTCCACTCTTTGTTTTAGTCTTTGTGCTTCTACG
Organism: Campylobacter sp. CNRCH_2013_0855; assembly: GCF_025773025.1. Classification (NCBI taxonomy): domain Bacteria; kingdom Pseudomonadati; phylum Campylobacterota; class Epsilonproteobacteria; order Campylobacterales; family Campylobacteraceae; genus Campylobacter; species Campylobacter sp. CNRCH_2013_0855. The sequence continues at coordinate 113,989 of NZ_JAKMTE010000003.1, forward strand.
AGTTTATTTTCATTTTCAAAATAAGCAAGACGTTCATTTAATTCAGTTTTTATACCTTTTATAGCCTCTTTAAGTCTAGCTTCACCTACGCTAAATTGACTAGTTGGATAAAGTATAAATTTTTTTAAATCTTTACCTTTTTTATTTTCTAAGACATTATAATGATACATCGCCTCAAGTTCATCGCCAAAAAACTCAAGTCTAATAGCCTCATCCTCATAATAAGCTGGATATATATCTACTATATCTCCATTGACTCTAAAATCAGCTCTATCAAAGAAATTATCATTGCGTTTATAGCCCATATCTACAAGTTTTTTTAAAAGTTTTTTTTGATTTATTTGCATATTAAGCTCTAAAATCAAAACCATACCTACATACTCACTTGGATTTCCTAAGCCATAATTTGCTGAAACACTAGCTATACAAATAACATCATCATAACTTAAAAGTGAAGCGCTTGCACTTAGTCTTAATCTTTCCAAGTCTTCATTGGTAGAACTATCTTTTTCTATAAAAACATCCGTTCTTGGTATATAGGCTTCTGGTTGATAATAATCATAATAACTTATAAAATATTCCACGTGATTGTTTTTAAAAAAACCTTTAAATTCACTATAAAGTTGTGCACATAAGCTTTTATTATGGCTCATGATAAGAGTAGGTATATTCAAGTTTTTAATGATATTTGCCATAGTGAAAGTTTTTCCACTGCCTGTAACACCTAGTAAGGTTTGATATTTATTGCCTGCTTTGATACTTTTTACTATACCATCAATGGCTTGTTTTTGATCAGGACTTGGCTCAAAATCACTAGTAAGTTCAAACATAAATTTTCCTAACTTGTATTTTTGCTAATTTTACACAAAATTTTTTGTAAAAAATTTAAATTTTAAAACAAAAAGCTATGCAAAATTAAATTTTTTTTTGTTACAATTATGTGTTTAAAATACTCTAAAATATAAAATCAATAAAGGCAAGAAAATATGTATGATGAAAGAATAATCAACACAATGACAGATAAAGTAAATGAGCTTTTGGCTAAATATAATGAAGTGTGTGAAATAAATGAAAATTTAAGAAATGAATTAGTAAGTGTAAAAGCACAAAATGAAGCTAAAAATAATCAAATCGCGCGTTTAGAAGAAGAGCTTAAAAATAAAAATATTGAAAGCGAAGATGTGATCAAAAAAATAGAGGCAGTTCTTGGCAAACAATAACCAAAGAAAAGTTACAATTAATGTCTATGCAAAAGACTTTGTTGTAACATGCAGTAATGAATTTGCAAATCATCTTGAAGATGAAATTGCTTTAATTTCTGGAGGTACAGGCAAGATAGAGCTTGCAAATTTCATTAATGCTTTTGTAAAACTTAGCTACGAAAACTATATCTTAAAAAAAGAACTCAATAAACTTATCAATACTATCGATGAAGAAATAAAATAAATGCAAATAAAAAAAGCTTTTACATTGATAGAGCTTGTTTTTTGTATGATGATTATTGCTATTCTTAGCGTAATTGCTTATCCGTATTTTTCTTTTGGAAAAAACGATGCTAAACTCATTCAAGTAAAAAGTGAGGTGGAGCTCATCAATGCTTCTTTGTCTTTACTCAAAAATCAGTTTTTATTTAAAGAAAGTAAGGATTTTCCAACAATTTTAGATGAAGCTTTGATAAATAGCGAAAATCAAAAATTATTTGTATGTTCTAATTCTCAAAATCATAAAAATACAAAACAATGCACTTATAGTGTTTTAGAAAAACCAATCATTTCATCTAAAAAATCGTGGATGAAAACAGCAAATACTCAATATAGATTTTTCATAAATACTAAAAATTACATAGATTTTTCTTATAATAGTGAAAAGGTTTTTTTGGAATGTGTGAGTTTAAACTGTAAGGATTATGGGTTTTGAATTTTTATCAACTTGCTATTAAAGGATATTATTTAGATACCTTAACTTATGAGAGTGAGGAAGAATTTGAAATTTTAGATGAGGTGGTAGTTGATCTTGCAAGGAAAAAAAATCTTAAAGCTATAATTTTACAAAAATGCTCAAAGCCTGATTTTAAAACCCAAGCTATAAAAGAAAAAACAGGTTTTAAGCTAACGCAATACCAATACGAACTTGCTCAATTTATTGCTTATTATTATGCTAGTAAAATAGCTTTTGTTTTGGGTATGTTTGAAAGCATTAAAGAGTATAAAAATGAAAAAATTCATATAGAAAAAGCACCTAGTTTAAGTAAAAACCAACAAGAAGCTTTGGAATTTATAAAAACTAAACAAACTAGTTTGCTATTTGGTGATACGGGAAGTGGTAAAACTGAAATTTATATTAGCCTGATAAAAGAATATCTAGAGCAAGGAAAGCAAGTTTTGCTTTTAATGCCAGAAATCGCTCTAACTCCGCAAATGCAAAAAAGATTAAAAGTGTATTTTGGTGAGCATTTTTTCTTGTGGCATTCTAAAATTACTAAGAAAAAAAAGCAAGAATATTTGCAAGATTTAGCAAATTCAAAAGCTCTTTTGGTAGTAGGAGCTAGATCGGCTTTGTTTTTACCTTTTAAGAATTTGGGTTTGATTATTATTGATGAAGAGCATGATAATTCTTACAAAGCTTCTAATAATCCAAAAATCAATGCAAGAGATTTGGCTTTATTTATAGCAAAAAAAATGTATATAAAAGTTCTTTTAGGTTCGGCTACTCCAAGTGTTGTAAGTTTTTATAAACATCCTTGTTTTAGACTTAAAGGAACCTTTTTTGAAAGTAAAAAGCAGTTTTTATACGATGAGAGTGAGCTTAGTGTTTCGTCAAAATTGCTTTTAGAATTAAAAATTAGTTTAAGAAATAAAAAACAAGCTGTGGTATTTTTACCTACAAGAGCAAATTTTAGACAAATTTTATGCAAAGAATGTGCTAATACCATTAAATGCCCTTTTTGTTCTATTGCTTTGAGTTTGCACAAAAATAAAAATGCATTAAAATGCCATTATTGTAGTTTCACTAAAGAAATCGATCAAACCTGCCCAACTTGCAATGGAGTTATGCTTGAAGCTAAAAAAATGGGCACAGCAGAGCTTTGTGAGCTTTTAGAAAAAGAATTAGCTGAGTTTAATCCTATTATAAAAAGATTTGATAGTGATGAGATTAGCAGTGTAAAAAAGCTTGATATGATTTTAAAAGATTTTAATCAAGAAAAAATTGATATTTTAGTAGGTACTTCTATGCTTGCTAAAGGACATGATTATCATAATGTGGATTTGAGTGTGATTTTGGGACTTGATGAGTATTTATTTAGACCTAATTTTAAAGCTTTAGAAGAGACTTTGGCTCTTGCTATGCAAGTAGCAGGTCGTGCAGGTCGTAAGGGTGAGGGTAGGGTGCTTTTACAAACTAAGAATAGATCTTTTTTTGAAAAATATATACAAGATTATGATAGTTTTTTAAAAGATGAATTAAATGTTAGAAATGAGCTTTACCCTCCATTTAAAAGACTTTTAAGGCTAATTATTGAAGATGAGGATAAAAACAAAGCTTTAAATTTATGTGAATTTATAGCCAATAAAGTTCAAGAATTAAAACAAGTGCAATTAGTAGGTCATGGTGCTTGCGGTATTGAAATGCTAAATAAAAAATGGCGTTTTTATGTATTATTGCGTGCTAATACTCACCAAGAGCTTGTAAAATTTGAGCATTTTACTTTAAATTTTAAAAATATTACTTGCGATATAGATCCGGTTGATTTTTCTTAAAAAATATATTTATTTATAAATAATTATTATTTTATAATAAAAACAATATTTTATTTTTAATTTTAAATTTATTTTGATAAGAATATACTTTTTTAATTTCTTAAATTTAAAGGAGAGAAAATGAAAAAGTTTAGTTTTCTTACAAACTGTGTACTTTTTGGTGCTTTGCTTAATAATGCTTTAGCTTGTACTACTATTTTAGTACCAAATGAAGCAAGTAAAGATGGTTCTATGTTGGTTGCAAGAAGTGCTGATAGTAAAGCAGATAAGGCACAAGTTTTTCTAATCCATCCAAGAGTTGAAAATCAAAAAGGTATTTATAGCACTAAAGCACATCAAGGAATGAATGATTTTACTTACCCTTTACCTACTAAATCTTTTCAATATAGCACTATAGCTAATTGGCAAAGTACATTACACGGTGCTACTGGTTTTAATGAAATGGGTGTTGGGATAAGCGCTACTGAATCAATTTATGCAAAAGATGAACTTTTAAAATTTGATCCTTATAATGAGAAAAATGGCATTAGCGAAGATGATATTTTGGATGTTTTGCTTCCAAGAATTAAAAGTGCAAAAGAAGGTGTTTTATTATTGGGTGATATTATAGAAAAACAAGGAGCAGCTGAGGGCTTTGGAGTAGCTTTTGTGGATTCTAAAGAAATTTGGTATTTAGAAAGTGCCACAGCACATCAGTGGATGGCTGCAAAAATTCCTAATAATTCGTATTTTGTTAGTGCGAACCAAGGTAGGCTAAAACAACTAAAATTCAACGATGAAAATACCTTGCATTCTAAAAATTTAATAAATTTTGCCATAATACATAAAGCGTATAATCCTAAAGTGGATAAGGATTTTGATTTTTTTAAAGTTTATACAAGAAATGATGATAGAGATTTAACTTATAATTATCCTAGAGTTTGGTGGATACAAAAAATGTTTAATCCATCTTTAAATCAAGATGTAAAAAATGGTGCTAATTTTAATGTGTTTTTGCAACCTGAGCAAAAACTTAGTGTGGATGATTTAAAAAAAGCTTTAAGATCGCACTATGATGGAACAAAATATGATCCATATGCAAATTTCAATGAAAATGAAAACATTTACCGTGTTGTGAGTGTATTTAGAACTTATGAATCTCACATTATGCAAGTTAGACCGTGGCTTCCTAAAGAAATAGGTAGGTTAAATTATGTCGCAATAGGAATGGCTGATTTGAGTGTGTATTTGCCTTATTATTTTGGTAATGATGAGTTTATTGCAGGATATCAACAAGGAACAAATGAAGCTGATGATAAATCAATTTATTGGATTTATCGCAAGTTGCAAACTCTTGTAATGAGTGATTATAATAAATATGCTCCTATTGTAAAAAATGCTTATGCTAAATTTGAAAAAGACACATCTTTAAAACAAGAGGTTATGGAAAAAGAATATTTAAATCTTTATAAAAAAGATAAGAACAAAGCAAAGCAAATTTTAGTTGATTTTTCATTGCAAAATCAAATGGAAGCTAAAAAACTTACTCAAGATTTAACAAATCAAATTTTTACCCTTTTAACAAGAGATATGGATATAAAATATAAATCTCTTAATAAAAATAAAAAAGATTAATGATATAGCCCATTTTTGGGCTATAATACTCTAAAAATATTTTTAGAGTGATTTTAATGACAAGATACAAAACAAGACAAATAAAAGTAGGTGATGTTTTAATAGGTGGTGATGCTCCTATTTCAGTGCAATCTATGCTTTTTACTAAAACAAGAGATATTGAGGGTTGTTTAGAGCAGCTTAACAGGCTTTATTTTGCTGGTGCAAATATAGTGCGTTTAGCTTGTTTGGATATGGCAGATGCAAGAGCTTTAAAAGAAATCAAAGCAAAAAGCCCCTTACCTTTAATAGTGGATATACATTTTAATCATAAGCTAGCAGTTTTTTGTGCTGAATTTATCGATGGGGTGAGAATTAACCCAGGAAATATAGGCTCAAAAGAAAATATCGAAGAAGTGGTGCAAGCTTGTAAGCAAAGAAAAATTCCTATTAGAATAGGGGTAAATCATGGCTCTATAGAAAAACAATTTAGTGATAAATATGGTTATAATATAGAGGCCATGCTTGAGAGTGCTTTGTATAATATAAAATTACTAGAAGATTTGGACTTTTTTGATATTAAAATTTCTATGAAAACTTCAGATGTACAAAATACCATAAAAGCTTATGAGGCTTTAAGACCACTTTGTGATTATCCGTTTCATTTAGGGGTTACTGAAGCAGGAACTAAATTTCATAGCACGGTTAAAAGCTCGATTGCTTTAGGAAATTTACTTTTAAAAGGTATAGGTGATACAATGAGAGTTTCTATGACAGGGGAGCTTGAAGAAGAGATTAAGGTAGCAAGGGCTATTTTGCAAGATAGTGGAGTGCAAAAAAGTGGAGTAAATATCATCTCATGCCCAACTTGTGGAAGAATTCAAAGTGATTTGATTAAAGCGATTAAGATAGTAGAAGAAAAAACTAAACATATAAAAGAACCGTTAAATATAAGTGTTATGGGTTGTGTTGTAAATGCCTTGGGTGAGGCTAAGGGTGCTGATGTGGCGATTGCTTTTGGAAAAAATCAAGGTTTAGTTATAAGACATGGCGAAGTGGTAGCAAAATTAAAAGAAGATGAGCTTGTGGATAGATTTTTACTTGAGGTAGAAGATGAGGTGAAACTTAGAGAAAAAGATTAATTTTTTTCCAAGTAAGTTTTTTGCATATTTTGTAATTTTTTAGAAATTTTTATTTTATAAATACTTGGATTTTGAAGTTTTTTTAGTTTAAAATCCAAACTATCAACACTTTTTTTATGGTAATCTTGAATATTTTTCAAGTTAGGAAGCTCATAGATTAATTTTCCATCTTTAAAAATAAGCTTATGTAAATTTTTATATGTGTAGCCTTGATAATTTTTGATATTTTCATCATGTGTATATAAAATATCAAAACTTGCTTTATTGTTTTTATAGTATCTTATAAGTTTTTTAAAATGTGGCAAGGTTGTTTTGCTTGAACTTGCGCTGATTTTTATTTTAGGGATGATTTGATTGTTTTTTTCTAATGCAACAAGTTTATAAACAGCTCCAAAAATAGGCGAACTTGCTGAAGTAATAAGTTTTTCTCCAATACCAAAAGCATCGATTGGAGCTTTATTTTTTAGTAATTTTTCTATGATGAACTCATCTAAGGCGTTACTAGCTATGATTTTGCATTTTGTTAAGCTGGCAAGATCTAGTTTTTTTCTAATATATTTAGAGATTTTAAGCAAATCTCCTGAGTCAATACGGATAGAATAATTAAGCATAGAATCTTGTGCATTTAACTCATTAAAAACTAAAATAGCATTTTCAATACCTTTTTTATAATCATAAGTATCAATCAAAAGGCTTATATTATCTTTATAAATTTGACAATATGCTCTAAAAGCACTTAGCTCATCATCAAACATTTGTATCCAAGCATGGGACATAGTTCCGTTTATAGGAATGTCGAATTTTTTTCCAGCTAAAGTACAAGCACTTGTATGAAAACCACCTATAAAAGCAGCTCTAGCACCATTTAAAGCTGCACTTTCTCCATGGGCTCTACGAGAGCCAAATTCTAAAAGCAATTTTTCTTTTGCAATTTGAGCAATTCTGCTAGCTTTAGTAGCAATCAGACATTGATGATTTAAGGTTAAAAGTATGAAAGTTTCTAATAATAAAGCCTCTATTATGGGTGCTTTGATAATCATTAAAGGTGTATTAGCAAAAACACATTCACCTTCTTTAACACTTAGTATATCTCCACCAAATTTTAAAGTTGAAAGATAGTTTAAAAAATCATCATCAAATTTGTGAGTATTTTTTAAAAACTCTATATCACTTTGAGAGAAAGAAAAATGATTAATATGATTTATGATTTGTTCTAATCCACAAAAAACAGCATAAGAAGCATTATCAGGAGCTTTTCTAAAAAAAACTTCAAAATAAACAATCTGCTTATGCATATTTTTTTTAAAATATGCATAAGCCATACTTAATTCGTAAAAATCACATAATAATGAAGAATTCATATAAGGATTTTTACTAAAAAATTAATCCATTTGACGACGCAAGAAAGCAGGAACATCAAGTTGAGAAATTACTTCTTCGTCAAATCCACCGCTAGCCTTGCGTAAATTCATATAGCTATTTTTTTTACTTTCTTCTTGTTCTTTAGCGCTTTCTATTTCAGCTTTATCTTCAAAACCTGTAGCAATGATAGTTACTTCAACACGATCGCCCATACTTTCATCAGTAGTTGCACCAAAGATTACTTTTGCATTTTCATCTGCTATATCGCTAATACTTTGAGTAGCTTGTGAAATCTCTATCAATGAGCATTCAGGGCCAATTTTATAATGGATAATTACGCCCTTAACACCTTTCATAGTCATACCGTCTAATAATGGAGATTCTATAGCACTTGATAATGCATCCATGATGGCATTTTCACCTTCTCCATGACCTACACCCATTAAAGCTAAACCTCTATGGCTCATAACAGTTCTAACATCAGCAAAGTCAACATTAATATCGCCATCTTCTAAAAGGATAGACACCATACCTCTAACAGCTCTAGCTAAGATATCATCTACTAGTTTAAATGCTTCTTTTATGCCTGCTTTTTTTGGAAGTATGCTAAGAAGTTTTTCATTTTGGATTACAATGATAGAATCACTTTCTTTTTTTAATTCAGCCAAGCCAGCTTCGGCTAATTTTTTTCTTTGCTTTCCTTCAAAAGCAAAAGGCATGGTTACAACCGAAACAGTTAATGCACCTACTTCTTTAGCAGCTTGTGCTACAACAGGAGCTGCACCTGTACCAGTTCCACCACCAAGACCTGCTGAAATAAACACTATGTCACTTTGACTTAAAGCAGCTTTTACTTCTTCAAAACTTTCTCTTGCGCTTTCTGCTCCAATTTCTGGTTGCATGCCAGCACCTAAACCTTTGGTTTTTTTCTCGCCTAGTTGAATTCTAGTCTTTGCTAAAGATTTAGCTATAGCTTGTGCATCGGTATTTGCTGAAATAAGATCAAGATCGTGCAAGCCCATATTTACCATATGATCTATCATGTTACCGCCACCGCCACCGCAGCCTATAACTTTTATTTTTGCACCTTTTGCGTGTTGCATTTCTTCTACTAGATATTCGCTCATTGTATCTCCTATTAGAACTGGTTTATTAGTTTATTCCAAAATTTATGCATAAAACCTGATTTTTTATCTTTTTTGGTTTCAACTTTTGTTAATTCTGCTTTTTCCTCTTCAAAGTCTTTTTGATCTTGAAAAATTTCTTCAAAATCTTTGTTCTCTTCTTCATGCTCTTCTATGGTAAGATTTTGTTTAATCTGTTTATTGATAAACTCAGGTTCTCCTTTATATCTTAGTTTCTCATTAGAATCTAACTCATAAGGAGTAAAATGTCCACCACCATATAAGCAAAGACCTATAGCACAGCTATTTTCTGCATCTTCAAAAATTTCTTTAAAGCCATCCATAGTATCTTTTTTTGCGGTCGCTATTCTAACAGCTTTATTATCAAAATAAGCTGAAGCAAGTTTGTCAAGTCCTGCAAATTTTGTCATTCCACCTGTTAATACTATGCCTGCTCCTGCTTGATTTGCGCAAGCATTATCGCTTAACATTTTAGCTAAAATAATAATAGTTTCTTCAATTCTTGCATAAATAACATTAGATATGACTTCTATTGAAACTTCATTTTTTCTTTTTTCATCACCCATATATGGTATTTGTATGATAGAATTTTCATTTTGTGCCAAAGATGCGTAGTTTAGTTTTAATTTTTCTGCTTCTTTTGGTGGAGTATGTAAAGCTATAGATAAGTCATTAGTGATATTTACTGAGCCAATTTGTAAGCATTCATTATAGCGTATAGAATTACCTGCATGGATAACCATATCACAAACCGCTCCGCCCATATCGATTAAAATAGCACCTAGCTCTTTTTCGCTATCATCAAAACATGCAATAGAAGAAGCATAGCCTGAAAGAACGATATTATCTACTCTAAGATCAGCAAGCTCAACTGCTTTTTTTAGATTTTTTATATGCACTTCTTGTGAGATTACAATATGTGTAGAAACTTCAAGACGATTTCCGCTCATTCCTAAAGGATCTTCTACATGTTCAAGATCATTTACTTTAAAATTATAAGGCAATACATGAATGATTTCATATCCACTAGGTATATTTGCGGTATGTTTTGCTGTGCTTACTGCTCTGTGAATTTCCTTAATACCTATTTCATGATTTGGTATATTAACTACTCCTATGCTGTCTACGCTTTTTGCATAAGCACCTGAAATAGATACAATTACCTTATCATAATGTACGCCTGACATCATTTGTGCATCAGCTACTGCTTCTTCTATAGATTTTGAAGCAAGTTCTATATTGGTAATTGCTCCCTTTTTTATACCATTTGATTTTGATTTTCCAAAACCAATGATTTTAAGTCCTTCTTCGTTTTTTTGTGCCAAAATAGCACAAGTTTGTATTGAGCCTAAATCGATTCCTAAAATATTCAATTTATATTTCCTTTATAATAGCGTTGGATTGGATATAATTCTATAAGTTTTTTTAATAATTCTTCCTTAAGTAAAGCTTGCTTGGTTTGTTTAGCGCTTTGTTCTATGATGAATTTATAAATTTCTTCTTTATTTTTATTTTCTAAAGTTTGCTTTGTGATTTCATAAACTATTGCTTTATCATCAAACAATACATAAGATTTAGCTTTGTTTGAGTCAAATACATGCATTAAAAACTCACTAAATTCAGCATCATTCATCATATCACCTACTTTTGCATTTTTAGCTGAGTCGCGACTATAAGTTCCTATGTCTATGCCTTGGAAATTATCTAGGGTAAGTTTTGCTTTTTCTTCCAATAAGGCTTTGGTTTTTTCTTTGATGTAAAGTTTGCTTACTTCATTTTTAGCTTGCTCAAAAGTCATAGTTTGTATAGGATTTATTTTTATAACTTTTGCAACCATATAGCCATTTTCAAATTTAAAAGGCTTAATAAAATCATTTTCTTTAGCTTTTTGTATATTTTCTAAAGGATAATAAATATCAGCATCGCTGATTGTGATATTTTTATCAAAATTAAGCTCATTTTTTCTTAAAGCTACATAGTTTTCGTTAGCTTTAAGTTTGAGTTTTGAAAGCTTTAAATCCTTTATAACTTTATCTTTGCTTTGTTCTAAGCTTAGAATTTTACCTGCAAAATCTTTATAATCATTTTTATTTTCTTCATAGTAAGTTTGGATTTCTTTATCATCAATTTTAATTATATCGGGGTTTAAAAAATAGGTTGCAAGCTCGTAACTTTTTTGTGTTTTATAAAGCTCTTTATTTTTCTCCCAAGTTTGTTTTAACTCTTTTTCATCAATTGCTATGTTTTTATTATCAAGTTTTATAGCTTGAACTTTTAAACTATCTTGCATTAAAAAACTTGCAGCAAACATATCAAGTTCATTTGGTTTGATTTGTAAATTTAAAATAGTATTGATTTTTTTAAGTAATAACTCATCGTGTATGATTTTTTCATAAGTTTTTGGTGTATAATTGTTTCTTGCAAGAAGATTATAATATAAATTTTTATCAAAAACACCTGAAGCATTATGAAAGATTTTTTGATGTGCTAAATCATAAGCAATCTCTTCCTCACTCACATTTAAACCTAAGGTTTTAGCATAAGAAAGTAATAGTTTTTCTTGTATAAGTTCATTGATAGCTTGGGTATCTAAGCCATCTTTTTGTGCCTGTTCTTGTGTGTAATTGCCATTGTTTAACTGAGAATAATAGCTAAATAATTGAGAATATTTAAGATTAAACTCATCATAGCTGATTTTTTCATTGCCTACTTTTGCAACAGAATTTGATCTGTCAGTGTTAAAATCATAACTCCCCCAACCAACAAAACCTGCTCCAACAAAAGCAATAACACTAATCCAAATAGTTACAACTAAATATTTTTTATGATGCTGCATCCAAGTGAGCATTTTAACCCCAATCTAATTAAATAAATTAAACCATAAATTATAGATAATTTGTGATTAATAAAAAATTAATTTTAAAAGATTATGATAAATTTGTTTCAGCTAAATGGATAATTTTGCAAGAATTTTCAATTAAATCTATAATTTTGCCTAATTCATAGCTTGTTCTACCATAAGCAAAGATACCATAACCTTTTACAACAACAAAATTTTGTTTTTGTTCTAGCATATAGCGATAAATTTCAGTTTGTGACCTATCCTCCCAATCCTCATAATTTTTAGGGTTATAAACTCGAATTTCTTCTAAAAAAATTTCACCAAAATAATCTTGAGGCGTTATAAAATCATGATTTAAACTCATGGATAAGGTATAAGCTGGACAAGCAAAACATATAAATTTAGCTTCAGGTATATTCTCATATATACTTTTATGGATTTCAGAATCACTACTAGCTTCATCCCAGCTGTAATCTTTTGCAAATTTTAAAATACTTAGATTTTTTTCATTTAGTTGATTTAAAAATGCATTGTTTTTATTGATAATAAACGAACCTTGAGATAATTTAGCTGAAACTGAACCATGACAAATTCCAAAAAAATTTTTTTTAAACATTGAGGCAGAAAGCATTGTAATTTGAGAAATGATATTTTCTTTATTCATTAAAAACCTTGTTTTAAACTTTGCTAAGATATTATACTAAAAAAATTAAAGGGTTTATTTTGCAAAGTCCACATATTCCTGTTTTATTGCAAGAAGTTTTAGATGTTTTTGATGATTTTGATGGTGGAGATTTTTTAGATTGTACTTTAGGTTATGGAGGACATTCTAAAGCATTATTGCAAGCTCATAAAAAACTAAGATTAATTGCTTGTGATAAAGATTTAGAAGCTTTAAATTTTTCTAAAGAATTTTTAAAAAATTTTCAAGATAGAATAAGTTTTAACCATATAGCTTTTAAAGATATTTTAACTCAAATTCCAACGCAAAACTTAAGAGGAATTTTAGCTGATATCGGTGTATCTTCTTTGCAGCTTGATAAAAACGATAGAGGTTTTTCGCTAAATTCTGATTTTTTAGATATGAGAATGGATCAAAACAATCCTTTAAGCGCTAAAGAAGTGGTGAATTCTTATAGCAAGGAAGCTTTGGAGCGAATTTTTAAAGACTATGGAGATTTAGCGCCGGTTGCTTCAATGCTTGCTCAAAAAATTATCAATGCAAGAAGCCAAAAAGAGATTGCAAGTGCAAAAGAATTAAGTCAAATCATAGGAAATGCTAAGTTAAAAGGACGCAATGTATCTTTAGCTTTGCTTGTGTTTCAGGCTTTACGTATAGAAGTGAATAATGAGCTTGGCGAGTTAAAATCCTTACTTGAAAGTATAGAAAAAGCAAAATTAAAAGATTGTAAATTAGCTATTATTAGTTTTCATTCTTTAGAAGATAGGATAGTAAAAAATACTTTTAAAAGATGGGAAAAAGACTGTATTTGTGATGAAAGAGCCATAAAATGTGAATGTGGTAAAAATCATAGTCTTGGTAAAATTTTAAGTAAAAAAGCTATAAGTGCCTCCAAAGAAGAAATAAGCTATAATAGTAGATCAAGTTGCGCAAAAATGAGAATTTTTTATTTTAGGTAAATAATGGTTGAAGAAGACTTTTTAAAAGAAAAACAAAATATACGCGAAAAAATGTTGAAATATTCTAGGGCTATTAAAGAAGGTAGGCCTTATGAGGAATATGAGCAAAATTTCAATGAAAGCGATCGCATATTAAAAAATAGAATACAGCGTAAAAAAAGACCTAAATTTACAGATTTTGATGAAGAATACGAAGAAAAACCTAAAAAACAATCCGCTATTTATTTAAAAGAAGATTTGATTAATGTTAAATTAGAAGAAAAAAAACCTTTTAAATTACAACTTAATTTTTTCAAAAAACAAAAAGAAAAATTTGATAAAAAAAATATTGCAAATTCTAAAATGCTTAAAAGTAGCAAATCGCCACAAGAAGTAAAAAAAGTAGAAAAAAAAGATTCTATCCAAATATCTAAAATTCTTACTCAAAGTAATGTTTTTGTCACTTCAAAATTTCAAGATTTAAAAGAAAAAAGAAAAGAAAAAGTCAAACTCAAACAAGAATTAAAAGAGCAAAAAAAAATCGAACAAGAAAAAATAAAAAAAGCTCAAGAAGAATTAAAAGAAAAAGAAAAATTAGCTAAGCAAGAGCAAAAAATTTTAGAAGAAAAAGTAAGGCTTGAAGAAAACCAAGAATATAATCAAGAAGATAAATACGAACTTTTAGATAGCATAGTAAGCGAGGAAAATAAAAATTTAAGTCCTAAAAATTTATTATACGCAGGTTTAATGATAGCATTTGCTTTGTTGATATTTTTCCCACAAATTTACATCAGAAATCAAATTTATTATGTAAGTAGAGATATAGCGGATTTAAGATCACAAGAACTTGTTTTGGATGAAGAAAATAAAGAACTTCGAAGGCAACTTGAAATGCTTTATTTTCAAAATCAAGTTTTAGACTTTTTAGATTAATCTTGTGTTTGAATGATTTTTTCTAAAACATATTGCTCAAGTTGGTTTTTTGGAATTTCTTCTTTAATAGCTTGATTATAAATATTTTCTGCTATTTTTGAGTATTTTTCATAAGCAAAATATGGAAAATGTAAAGCCCAAGCTTTTTTTAGTAATCTTTTGCTAATGATTTTTCTAGTGTAAATTTTAAAAATATCATAGCCAATAAAAACACAAGCAGTGACAAAAATAGCACTTAAAATGCTAATATGAAAATCAATAATTGTTAAAAAATAATGTGTAATTAAAATTAGAGGAATGATAATTAAAGCACAAAAAAATGCATAAATAAGATAAGAATTAAACACTTTAAATTTAAAATTTAATTTCGCAGGATCTACCATCATACCTTCATTAAGCAAGGCGTTTGCTTCTAGTAAATCTTTTAAATTAACAGGTTGATTTGAAACTTTAAAAATAAAGTTTAAAATAAATTCTTGTATTTTCATTGTTTTACCTAAAATTAGTATGTGATTTTTGTGATTTTAACATTTTTGTTTTTAAATAAACTAAATTTTAAGTCTTGCAAATGAAATCTTGTGATAAAATTTATGTTATTTTAATATCAAAACGGAAGAAAAATGGCAGATTCTAGATTTATGATGAATGTAAAAGGTATAGCTAAAAGTTTTATACCTAGAAAAATTTATCAAAATCAATTGCAAAATATTTTTAAAAAAATTTTAAAATTAAAAAATATAGATAATGTTATTACTCGCTTAAATTATTATAATCTGCAAAATGATTTTTTTGATATAAAAAATTTTCAAAATTATGAAAAAATAGGAAAATTTCCTTTTAAAAAAACTTCCTATGCTTATGATGCTTATGCAATTAGTAAATATTTTAATGATGATTTTTTATGGATTAAAGGTTTTGGGGATATTAGTTATAATCTTAAATATCCAAGCATAGCTAAATCAAGACCAGTTGAAAATGGCTTTAATAATATCATTTTAAAATTAGATAAAAACAGACATTTTGATTTTATACAAGATAAAAACCAATTTGAAGATAAAAAAGACTTACTTTTTTTTAGAGGTGCGATTTATCAGCCTCATCGTATTAAATTTTTTGAAAAATATTTTGATAATTCTCGTTGTGATATTGCTCATGTTGGCGGTAGAAAAATTCAAGCCGAAAAATGGATTAAAAATTTAAATTTTAAAATCAGCAGAGCTTATCAAACCCAGTTTAAATTTTTACTTTCATTAGAAGGTAATGATGTAGCAAGCAACTTAAAGTGGGCGATGAAAACAAATTCTTTAGTTTTAGCTCCAAAAATGCGCTATGAAACTTGGTTTATGGAAGGAAAGTTAGTTCCAAATGAGCATTTTGCTTTAATTGATGATGATTATGAAAATGTAGAAGCTTTGCTTGATTATTATTTAGCTAATCCACATAGAGCAAAAGAAATCATTCAAAATGCCCATGTTTACATAGAGCAATTTTTAGATGAAAAGATAGAATTTTATATAGGAATTTTAGTTTTAGCTAAGTATTTTTATTATTCTAATCAGCTTGATTTACCAAAAGATATTGTTGATTTATTTGATTAAAAGGAGGGTTTATGCAAGAAATGGAAATAGTATTTTTAAATGATGAGTTCGTAAAAGCTAGCGAAGCTAAAGTGAGTGTTTTTGATAGAGGTTTTATCTTTGGAGATGGAATTTATGAAGTAGTTCCTGTGGTAAATGCAAAAATAGCTGATAAGGAAGAATTTTGGGAGCGTTTTGAGCGTAGCTTGGCTCAAATTGAATTAGAAATTCCTTATACAAAAGAAGAATTTGAAAATATTTTAGAGCAATTAATCATTAAAAACTCTCTTAAAGAAGGCGGGCTTTATATGCAAGTTACTAGAGGGGTTGCTAGTAGAAATTTTGCTCTTTTAAAAGGTTTAAAACCTACTATTATGGCTTTTGCTTTTGAATGTAAAGTGATTGAGCATGAGTGTGCTAAAAACGGGGTGAGTGTTATTTCAACAGCTGATTTAAGATGGAAAAGAAGGGATATAAAATCTATTTCTTTATTAGCTCAATGTCTTGCAAAAGAAGAAGCTATAAAAGCTAAGGTTTTTGAAGCATTTATGGTGGAAAATGCTTTAGTAACGGAAGCTTCTAGTAGTTCAGCTTTTATTATAAAAAATAAAACTTTAATCACTAAGCCATTTTCTAATGAAATTTTACCAGGAATTCGCCGTAAAAATATCTTGAAATTTGCAAAAGAACTTGGTCTTAAAGTAGATCAAAGAGCTTTTAGTATGAAAGAAGTATATGAGGCTGATGAGGTGTTTATTTCTGCGGCTACTTTTTTGATTTTAGGTGTTATAAAAGCAGATAGCAAGGTGATTAACGATGGTAGGGTAGGCTTTTATACTCAAAAGCTAAGAGAAAAATATGTAGAAAAAATCCAAAAAGAGGTTGTTTAATCAAAACCCGCATTAGTAAATTCTTTAGGATTATCAAGAGCGTAGCGGAATTTTTCCCAGTCTATTTGTTTATCCCAAATAGCTACGATTAAAGCTGCTACGCTATTACCACATAAATTTCCCACCGCACGAATTTCAGACATAAATTTATCCACGCCCAAAAGTATAGAAATAGCAGCCACGGGTAAAACCTCGCCTAAGCTTGCTCCTAAGCCATTGTTAGCTTCTGCTATATGCATATTAGATAAAGCCGCAAGTGTGCTTCCTAGTATAATAAAACCTGAACCAGTTACACCAACTGCACCTTTTGAAGCTATCATTAGTACGATTAAAATGCTAATTTCATGCGTTAAAGAAAGCTCCACATTAAAAGCTTGCGCAAGGAAAATCAAGCTCATAGCTAAATAAATATTAGTACAATCAAGATTAAAACTATATCCAGTTGGTAATACCAAGCCCACAGTGGCTTTTGAAATTCCTGCTTTTTCAAGTTTTCTCATAAGCGGAGCTAATGCTGATTCGCTAGAACTCGTGGCAAAAACTATCAAAACTTCTCTTGAGATAAAACGCATAAATTTAAAAATATTAACTTTGGCAATAAAACAAATAAGTCCTAAAACTCCAAAGATAAAAAGCAAAGAGGCAAGCAACATAACAATAAGCAAATAACCCAAATTTAATAAAGAATCAAGTCCATATTTTGCTACTAAAAAAGCCATCGCAGAAAAAGCGGCAATAGGAGAAAAATACATAATGATTTCTAGAATTTTAAAAACAAAGCTTTGCATTATTTCTAAGGTTTTTTGTATAGCTTTTCTCTCATCAATTCTCATAAGTGAAATAATAAAAGCACAAGCTAGAGCTATAACTAAGATTTGCAAGGTTTTTCCTTCGCTAAAAGCAGCGATGATGTCAGTAGGTATGGCATCATTTAAAATATGCAAAATCTCATTTTGTGCACTTATTTCTATATTTTTATTGACAAATTGAGCCACACTTTCTTGATCTAGGGTGCTTGGATCAAGGTTCATTCCTTTTCCAGGTCCCATAATATTTGCCATAAAAATACCAATAGCTAAAGCAAAAGTACTCACTACTTCAAAGTATAGCAAGGCTTTAGCACCTATACTTCCAACTTGTTTTAAGCTTTCAAGACTAATAACTCCTAAAACAATAGTTAAAAATATAATAGGTCCTATGAGAATTTTTAAAGCTTGTATAAAATAATCTACCCCGATTTTACTAGCTAATGCAAGTTCTTTATCTAACAAACCAAGGCTAATACCAGCTATAATTCCTATAATTACCCAAAAACCTAAATTTTTTAACATTTTTTTGAGCTTGCTTGGTTTTTCATGGGTAATTACTAGCACAAAAACTCCTTGAAATTTTAAAAACGACACATATTAGCAAAGAAAAACTTATTTTTATGATTAAAATAAATAAAAAATAAACAATAGTCTTAAAAATAAGAATTTTTTAGCTTATTTTGTAGCTAAAAGTAGCATTTTGTAGTATTTTTGTATGATTTATTATGAAATAAATAATGATAATGTTTATCTAAATTTAAGAAAGCTAGTACTATACTTGCGACTATGATTTTAAAAATGAATATCATTTCGGAGTAAAATAGTGTTTAAGAAAATAAGTTTATTAATGATTTTTTTATTTTGTTCTATTGTTTATGCTAGAGAGATTGATTATCAAAAAGAAGCTCAAGCGATCAAGCAAATTTTAAATGAAAGTATGATCTTATATAAAGAAAATAAAAATTTAGAAGCAAAGAAAAAAGCAGAAGATGCATATTTTCAGCATTTTGAAACCATGGAAGGTTCTATTGGGCGTAATGTCGGTAGAAAAGCCATTATTATGGAACGTAAATTTATTAATTTAAGAAAAATGTATAAAGATAAAGAAGATTTTCCTAAAATAGAAGCTTTGATTAGTAGTTTGTATTTTGATTTAGATGAAATAGTTCCTATTTTAGAAAAAGGCTTTCAGCTTAAAGCTGAAGCTAGTGATGTAAAATATGATAAAAAAGCAGCTGAAAGCTCATCTTTAAAAGCAGAAAAAGAGCGCCAAGCGCAAGCTGAGGCGATGTTTGCAGCTTTGCTTGGAGAAGATGTTAAAGAACAAACTTCACAAAACTCAACTCAAAGTTTGGTTGCTCAAGAACAAAACACTCAAAAAGATGAAGCATTGCTAGCTTTACAAGAAGCTTCGGCTTTGGATACAAGATTGCAATTTTTGATGGATTCAATGATTTCAAAGCTTGATCAATCTGCATTAGCTTTTGTAAATAAAGACTATCAAAAAGCTAAAGATTTGATTCAATCAGCATTATTTGAAGACTATAGAAACTCAAAAGTAGAAGTTTTAGTAGCAAGATATACTAAAGCAGGAGTGGATAAAAAAATTCAAACCAAGCTTAGAACTATTATAAGAAAAATCAATGCTAATACTTTAGATGAAAAAACTATCAGAGATGAAATTTCAAATATATCAGATTTACTATATGAAGCGTTTTTAGCTTTGCCTAAAGAAGAATTAGCCTTGCTTCAAGTTAAAGGTTTTGATGAAAGTGTTATGAGTGCTAAAAACTATACTAAAGTATATGATGATATGAAAATTGCTCTTAATGATATTTTGCAAAATTATGAGGGATTTAGTTTAAATAGCATAGATGCTTTGCAAAATGTGTATTTGGATATTTTTGAAGCAAGTGGTATGGAAAGTAAAATTGGTGCTATTGATAGTGCTTTAAAATTAAAAATAGAAAGTTATTTTTCAAAAGGTGTTGCGCTTATTAAAGCAAGTGCCTCTAAAGAAGAATTAAAACAAAATTTTGATGAGCTTAGTACATTAGTAGAAAGCTCTTTGGATAAAATTCAAGAATCTTCACCTATGTCTTTATTTATATGGGCTTTAGGTATTATTTTAAGAGAGGGTTTGGAAGCTTTAATTATCATTGTAGCTATAGTTTCATACCTGGTTCAAAGTGGCAATAAAAAGCGTTTAAATATAGTATATTCAGCACTTTGGAGTGGAGTGTTTTTAAGCTTTGTAACGGCATTTTTTATATCATGGATTTTTAAAGAACAAGCAGGGCAAAGTAGAGAGTTACTAGAAGGTATTACTATGCTTGTGGCTGTTGCATTGTTATTTTATGTAGGTTTTTGGCTTTTATCAAATGCACAAAATAAAAAATGGGCAAATTATGTAAAAACTCAAGCAGTTGAAGCTATCTCAAATAATTCAGCAAAAACCTTATGGTTTAGTGTGTTTTTAGCTGTATATAGAGAAGGTGCTGAAACTATTCTTTTTTATCAAGCTTTATTGTTTGATGCAAAAACAAGCACAGATTATAGTTTTATATTTATAGGATTAGCTAGTGGATTAATCATACTTATAATACTTTATTATTTATTAAAAGCTGGTGCTTTAAAAATACCAGTAAAACAATTTTTCTATATAACTTCATACATTATTTTTTATATGGTCTTTGTCTTTACAGGCAAAGGCATTGGTGAGCTCATAGAAGCTAAGGTTATCACCCCAAGCTTACTTCCTTTTGATTTTGAAGGAATTTTATGGCTTGGAATTTATCCTTACTATGAGAGCATCATACCTCAGTTTATGGTTTTAATCTTACTCATTATGGGTATTTTTATAACAAAGCAAATTTCAAATAAAAGGGAAAAAATATGAAAAAAACTTTATTAAGTTTAGGCGCAGCAGCTAGTATTTTAGCTAGTTCAGTTTTTGCAGCAGAGGTGCCAATTGGCGATCCTTATGAGTTAAATGGTATGGAAATAGCAGCGGTTTATTTACAACCAATCGAAATGGAGCCAAGAGGGATTGACCTTGCAGCAAGTTTAGCAGATATTCACCTTGAAGCAGATATTCATGCATTAAAGGGCAATAAAAACGGCTTTCCAGAAGGCTTTTGGATTCCTTATTTAACTATAGCTTATAAGCTAACTAATCTTGATAATGGTAAAGTAAAAACAGGAACTCTTATGCCTATGGTAGCAGATGATGGCCCTCACTATGGTGCAAATTTAAAAATGGATATAGGCATAGGAAATTATGAGTTGGTATTTTTAATAGAAAGCCCAGAAAAACAAGGTTTTGGACGCCATGTTGATAAAGAAACAGGTGTTGGTAAATGGTTTGAGCCATTTTCAGTTAAATACAACTTCAAATATACAGGAAAACCTAAGTGATTCTTCCCTAGCTTTTTGCTAGGGTTTATTTATAAAATTATTGATTTTATAAATAAATTCTATCAAAGAAGAGCCTATGTCGATTTATTTTGTACATTTTTTTGGAGTATTTTTTTCTTATGCGCTTTTAAGTGCTTTATTTTTTTATAATTTAAAAAATTCTTTAGTGTTTAAACTTGCTTTTGTGGGTTTTGTTTTTTCTTATTTTGCTTTTTTTATTAGCGCTAAAACACTAAGTTATGATTTGTTATATTTTTCTAATGATATTTTATTTGTTTTATTGTCTTTGGGTATTATTGTTTTTTCTTTTATAAAAAATAATTTTTTAAAAGAAAAAATTCAAGCAATATTGCTTTTTTTATTATCTTTTGTTTTTGGTATAAAATACTTACATATTTCTATAGACTTTCCTATATTAAGCACTAATTTTTTAGATTCTTTAGCGATTAGTTCTTTTGGGCTTATTTTGCTTGCTTTTGTTGTGTGTTTTGGGACTTATCTTTTTACAAGATGGCTAAGAGAATTTAAATTTAAGTTTTTAAATTTATTTTTATTTATTATAGTGATTTTTTATCTAAATGAAGCCTTAGCTCAAATTTTATTACACCTTATGAGAGAAGGTATGATAGAAACAGAAAGTTTATATTTAAGCTATGTGGCAAAAAGTGTATATTATACTAAATTTTATACATACATATGGTTTTTATTATTATTTATTTGTATAGTCTTAGCTCTAAAGCAAAGAGTAAGTGAAAACACCAAGAAAAAAGATTTTGATATAGAATTTAGAAAAAATCAAGCAAAAAATTCAACTATAACTAGCTTTAGTGCAAGTATTTTTAGTGCTATGATTTTAAGTCTTTGTATTTTTCTCTTTTATGACTTACATGCTTCAAGACCGGTAACCATAGATGAGCCAACCTATGTAGAGCCAAATGAAAATGATGAATTTGTCTTTGATGTAGCGATTTTAAGAGATAATAACTTACATCGCTTTGCTTATATTAGCGATGAGGGTAAGGTAGTGAGATTTTTCTTGATTAACAAAAGAGAAGATAAAGATTCGCCAGTAGCAGTTTTTGATGCTTGTAGTATATGTGGAGATATGGGGTATGTTAAAAAAGGTGGAGAGTTAATTTGTATCTCATGTAATGTTAGAATTTTCTTACCAAGTGTAGGTAAAGCAGGTGGGTGTAATCCTATCCCTATGAAATATAAATTTGAAAATGGTAAGGTTATCATACCTTTTTCAGAAATTTTAGATGGGGTAAATTTTTTCACTCAAGTAGTAGAAAAGAAAGTTTATGATCCTATTGATAATACTGAATTAATTAATTTAAAAGCACCAAGATCTTATGTTTATAAAGGAAGAACATATTTTTTTGCTAATGAAAAAAATTATGAAGAGTTTAAAAATGATCCTTTAAAATACATCGATATGAATAAAACTTCAAAATATAGAATTCATAATTTATTAGGAAATGACTATGCAAGTTAAGATTGTAAAAAATTCCATTTTTCAAAATAAAATTCAAAAATCTCTAGCCTTACTAACGATTTTTTTAGCTACTTTGCTTATGGCTACGATGTTAAATCTTACTTTGGGTATAGGTAATGAAATCACAAAAGAACTAAGAAGTTATGGATCAAACATTTTAGTTTTACCTAAAGGTGCAAGTTTAAGTGTAGAAGTGGGTAATAAAATCTATGAGCCTTTGAAAAATCAAAATTTTTTAGAAGAAAGCAAACTCCATACTATAAAAGAAATTTTTTGGAGAAATAATATCAATGCCTTTGCGCCATTTTTAGATACTCAAGTAAAAATTCAAACTCTAAATGCAAATTATGAAAATATCTCTTTAGTGGGAACTTATTTTGATAAAGCTATAAAGGTGCAAGATGATGATGATTTTTATGCAGGTATTAAAGAATTATACAAATATAGTCAAATCAAAGGAAATTACCCAAAAGATGATAGTTTAGATGAAGTAATGCTAGGAAAAGATTTAGCACAAAAGTATGATTTAAAAATAGATGATGAAATTACCCTTTTGCAAAATGATCAAATTTTTAAAGTAAAAATTGTTGGTATTATAGACTTAACTCAAGCCTTTTCAAATAAAATTATCACTTCTTTACTTTTAGCACAAAAGCTTTCTAAAAAAGAAGGTTTATTTGCCAAAGCAGAAGTTTCAGCTTTAACTATACCTGAAAATGATTTAGCGCAAAAAGCAAGACGCGATGTAGATAGTCTTAATCAGCTTGAGTATGATCAGTGGTATTGCACTGCTTATGTAAGTTCTATTGCTTATCAAATAGCAGAAGATTTTAAAGGTGCTAGTACAAAAGTAGTAAGTGCGATTTCAGATGCAGAAAGTTTGATAGTATCTAAAATTCAATCTTTAATGGCAGTAGTTAGCATTATATGTTTAATTGTAGCTTCTATAGCCATATCATCTTTAATGAGTGCGGATATTTTTAGAAGAAAAAGCGAAATAGGACTTTTAAAAGCTTTAGGTGCTAGTACTTTGCAAATTTATATGATTTTTGCGTTAGAAGGGGTTGTGGTAGCTTTAGTTGGGGCTGTTTTGGGCTTTGCTTTTGGTGTGGGAGTTTCAGAAGTTATTGCTCTAAGTATATTTGATCATACTATTGCTATATCTTGGATTATTTTACCAATTTGTTTATTTTTTGCGGTGCTTATAGTATTTTTAGGATGTTTGTTTTCTATCAAAGGAATTTCTAAACTTTCTACTTCAGAGGTTTTATATGGCAAATAATTTTTTTATGCAAGAGGTTTTTAAATCTCTTATTTTTTCTTATAAAAGAGTTTGTATTATTTTTATAGCTGTGTTTATGGGTGCTATGGTCAGTGCTTCATTTTTTAATATTTATTTTGATATTGACACAAAATTGTCCAAAGAATTGAAAGCTTATGGAGCTAATTTTATCATCACGCCAAAAGATGATGAGTTTTTAAGCATGGATGAATTTAATCAAGCTAAAGAAAACTTGAAAGCAAAAGCTTTAACCCCATTTTTATATGGTTTTTATAATCTTGAAAGTTCAAGTGCGGTAGTTGTTGGGGTTGATTTTGCAAATTTAAAGCTTACCAAGCCTTTTATGGAAGTTTTAAAAGGAAGTTTCTCTTTGAGTGATTTTAGTGAAGATAGTGCCTTTGTGGGAGCGGATTTAGCTAAACAACTTGAACTTAAAATAGGACAAGAATTACAAATTTATAACCCAAGCATTTCTAAAATAGTCAAAGTAAAAATCAAAGCCATTTTAAGAAGCAATGATGAGCAAGATGGCGTTTTAATCATCTCTTTAAATAAAGCGCAAGAACTAGCAGCTAAAGAAGTGATAAATTATGCTCAAGCTATTTTACTAGGCGATTATGAAAGTTTAGATCAAAAAGCAAAAGAACTTAGTAAGGGCAATGCAGAAGCTAAAGTCATAGCCTCAGTATCCATTAGTGAAGGTGTGATTTTAGAAAAGATTAAAGCTTTAATGGCTTTGATTAGCTTAACGATTTTACTCATTAGTTCTTTGAGTGTAAATACTACTCTTAGTGCAGTGATTTTTTCAAGAAAAAAAGAAATAGCCTTACACCTTGCACTAGGAGCTAAGCATAAAGAAGTTATTAAACTTTTTGGAGCTGAAGTATTTATTTTAAGCTTGAGTGCGAGTTTGCTCGGTGCTTTTTGCGGATATTTTTTAGCAAATATTTTTGGGTATTTGATTTTTAATGCAAGTATAGATTTTAGATTGCTTTCAGTATTTTTTGCGGTGCTTGTTTCTTTAGTATTTGCATTTTTTGCAAGCATCTTACCGCTAAAAAAAGCTTTAAAAATCAATGTTTGTGAAAATTTAAAGGGTGAGTGATGAAAAATATTATAAAAATTTCAAATTTAAATCGTAATTTTAATGAAGTTAAAGCTTTGCAAAATATCAACCTAGAAGTAAAGCAAGGCGAATGGCTAGCCATTATGGGTCCATCAGGTTCAGGTAAATCAACACTTTTAAATATACTTTCTTTGATGGATACTCAAAGTAGTGGGGAGTATTTTTTAGATGATAAAGAAGTTGGAAATTTAAGTGAAGAAGAAAAAAGTGTGATTAGAAGAGAAAAAATAGGTTTGATTTTTCAACAATTTCATTTAATACCTTATTTAAATGCCTTAGAAAATGTCATGCTAGCGCAGTTTTATCACTCAAGTATAGAGCAAAAAGACGCTATAATGGCACTAGAAAAAGTAGGGCTTTCACACAGACTTACGCATTTACCTAGTCAACTAAGTGGCGGGGAGCAACAAAGGCTATGTATAGCAAGAGCTTTAGTGAATGATCCTGAAATTTTATTAGCAGATGAGCCAACTGGAAATTTAGATGAGGCAAATGAAAAAAACATTCTAGAGCTTTTTTGTAAATTAAAACAAGATGGCAAAACCATAGTTTTAATCACTCACAATCCAGACTTAGCCACATTTGCTGATAGAACTATCATTTTAAGTCATGGAGTAATGAAAAGTGAAAATTAAAAGTATAATTTTAGCTTGTTTGTGTTTAGTTTTTTTAAGTGCGTGTTTTGAAAACAACAATAAAAATGGCGGTAAAATAGGTCTAAAAGCACCAGAAATCGCAGCTAAAAATTTAGAAGGTGAGAAAATTAAACTAGCTGATTTTGATAATCTCATTGTTTTAACTTTTGTAGAGCAAGGTTGTGCTTCTTGTTTAAAAGATTTGCCACTTTTAGAAAAACTAGCTAACGAATACCCTAAAAAAATCACTATTTTGGCACTTGATTCTATAGATAAGGGGAAAGATTTTGAAGAATTTGCTACAAAATATGATTATAAAAATATTATATTTTTGCAAGATGATTTAGATATATCGTGGCAAAGATTTAGCGTTTTTGCGGTGCCAACTACTTTTGTCATTAAAGATGGAGTTGTGCAAGATAAAATCATAGGAGAAAAACCATGGTCACAGCTAAAAGCTTCTATTGCTTCTTGGCTTTAATAGGAATTTTTTTCTTTAGTGCATGCTCAGATAATGAATTTCAAACCTTAAATTCAAATCAAAATTATACTTTTAAATATGATGGTTTTGAAAAAACCTTAAAAATACAAAATACAAATCAAGCTTATGCTTTATTTTTTTTCACGCAAGATTGTGGTGCATGTAATGCACAAATTCCTATGCTAAATGAACTTTATAAAGAAAGAAATTTTTCTATTTTAGCAGTGTTAAATGGAGCTAAGTCAAAAGAAGAAGCTCAAAAAATTCTTTTGGAAAAAAAGCTAGATTTGCCACTTTTATATGAAGCTAAAGCAAGCTCGTTTTTGTCTAAAGCAGTGGGTGGAATTTATGGTGTGCCTGTGATAGTTTTTTATGATGAAAAAGGCAATATGAATGAAAAATTCATCGGACTTACTCCAAAAAGTGTTTTAGAAAACAAGATTAAATTTTTACAATAGATTTAGGTATTTTATAAAGTATATTTCGGTAAAAAATAATTTAAAAATTTATAGCACTATTTTTTTACTCAAAAAACCTATTTTTCAATATTTCAAAGCCATTATTTTTCCTTATCATCATAGCAATATTTTGTTATTATCATTAT